>JADLBR010000090.1 GCA_020847615.1 Verrucomicrobiia bacterium | reverse complement strand
GGCCGCCATATCCATAGAATTCCCACACGAGGGGCGGATGACCCCGCTGCTCGCCCGCGCCGAGGAGAGTCGGCGCCATGCTCACGCCATCGATGCCGGGGGGCGGGCGCACGCCGGCGACTTCCGCGACGGTGGGCATGATGTCGGGGAAGTAGCCCACGTGATCGCTGACCTTGCCCGCCGCGATGCGGCCGGGCCACCGGACGATGAGCGGCTCGCGGATGCCGCCCTCGTAGACCGAGCCCTTGTATCCGCGCAGATCACCCGCGCTGCGGAAGAAGACGGAGTCGGAGCCGCCGACGGGCGGATACACCGGGCCGTTATCCGAGCTGAAGAAGACGATCGTCCTCTCATCGAGGCCGAGCTCGCGCACGAGGTCGAGCAGCCGGCCCACCTGCGAATCGAGCGCGGTGACCATCGCCGCGTAGCCGGCGCGCGGGGTGAAGTGGGGCGTGTACCCGCCCCCCGTGGTGGAGGGAGGATCGTCGCCCAGCTTGCCGCGATACTCCTCGACCAGGTTGTCGGGCACCTGGATCGCCACGTGGGTGAGGGTCGGCGCGAAGTACAGGAAGAAAGGCCGGGACTTGTTCTCGCGCACAAATTCCAGCGCGGCCCCGATCATCCGCTCGGGGGCCCAGTCCTTGCCGACGAAGGCGCGATAGCTCGCGGGGTCGTTGGGGTCGGCGCCCCCGGGCAGCTTGGCGTGGCCGGGCACCGGCGGGCTGTTATCGAGCGGGACCCGCTGGTCGTTGCGCCAGAGGTAGTCGGGATAATGGCTGTGCGCGTGGGCCTGGCAGTTGTAGCCGTAGAACAGATCGAAGCCCTGCCTGTTCGGGTCGCCGCTCGACCCCACCGGCCCGAGGCCCCATTTGCCCACGGCCCCCGTGGCATAGCCCGCGGGCTTGAGCATCTCGGCCATCGTGACCTCGGCGTCCGGGATCGGCAATTGGCCCTCGGGCTTCACCGACACGTTGTTCCGAACGTACGCGTGGCCCAGGTGCTTGCCGGTCATCAGCACGCACCGCGCCGGCGCGCACACCGGCGCCCCCGAGTAGTGCGTCTTGAACCGCATGCCCTCCGCCGCCATGCGGTCGATGTTTGGCGTGCGGATCTTCTCTTGCCCGTAGCACCCGAGCTCGCGCCACCCCAGGTCGTCGGCCAGAATGAAGATCACGTTGGGTTTGTCCGGCGCCGCGGGGGCGATCGAGGCGAGCATCGCGGCGCAGAGCAGGGTCGTGGTTCGGTTCATGCCAGAATGCTCTGCGGCGCGCGGCGGACGGTCAAGCACGGGCCCGGCTCCAAAACTGGATCCGCGCGGAGCGATCCGGGGACACGTGGTGATAGTCCTCGGCCGACTCGAGAGCTCCCGTAGCCGAACGCGTGAGCGTTTGGCCGCCAAAGCCTCACGGCGTCGGCTACAGTTTCCGCCCCGGTGAGTGGGACCTCAAGGCGTAGCGGGCCATCCGCTCAAGACAGCCACGCGTCGAGGTGAGAGGCCACGAATGCGTCGTCGTTGAGATGGGGGTAGGCGCGGTGCACGCGCGTGATCTCCTCGGCCTGGCCCGGCGACAGCACCTCGTGGGGATTCAGGCACCATGTGCCCTCCAGCAGGCCCTGGCGCCGCAGCACCTCGTGGATTCCGGGGATGCAGCCCGCGAACCGGTTGGCCGCGTCGAAGAACGCCGCGTTGCAGTCGGTGATCTCCACGCCGCGGGCCAGGAGCGCGGGGTCGATCGCGGCGCGCGCGCGCGCGGCCTTGATCTCCTCGAGCAGTCCCACCGCGGTGCGCGCCCACACGGCCCAGTGGCCCAGGAGGCCGCCGACGATCCGCATCTCGATCCGGCCCCCGGCCGTATCGAGGGCGAATGGCGTCACTAGGTCGGCCACGATGTTGTCGTCGTTGCCCGTGTAGAGGGCGATGTCCCGCCGACCCGACTCCGCCACGGCGCGCACGACGTCCAGCGTCTGGTAGCGATTGAAGGGCGCCATCTTGATCGCGACCACGTTGGGTATCTCCGCGAATCGTCGCCAGAAACGGTACGGCAGCACGCGGCCGCCGACCGCGGGCTGCAGATAGAAACCGATGAGCGGCATCGTCTCCGCGACCGCGCGGCAGTGGGCGATCAGGGCGTCTTCCGTGGCATCGCGCAGGGCACCGAGGCTCAGCAGGACGGCGTGATAGCCCAGGCCCCGGGCCAGCTCCGCCTCCGCGACCGCCGCCCGCGTGTCGCCGCAGGCCCCGGCGATCTTCGCGAAAGGGCGCGGCGACCGGGCGAGCGCCTCGTCGGCCGCCCGCGAGGCCAGTTCCAAGACCGGGCGCAGCAGGGCGTGCCCGGGCTCGCGGATCTCGAATTGCGTCGAATGCACCCCGACCGCGATGCCCCCGGCGCCCGAAGCCACGTAGTACCGCGTCAGCGCCCGCTGCCGCCGCTCGTCGAACTTGCGCGCCGCCGTCAGCGCGAGCGGGTGGGCCGGGATCACGTGTCCCTCCAACAGGTGCTCTCGCAGATTCAGGGGTCCCTCAATATTTCCCATCGCGCGCCTCGAAGTGCGTTGGTTTGCCGAGCGTCCCGCCCCCGGCCTCCAGCCAGGAGGCGACCCACTCGATCATCTGTTCGACCGAGACGCGCGGCCCGCCCCAGAGCGACACCGACCGCGATGCGTCCGAGAGCCACGCGGTCGGCGCCTCCGCGCCCTTGAACTCCGGTTTCCGCCCGAGCCGGCGGCCCAGGCGCGCCGCGAGATCGCGCACGGCGAGCGTCTCTGGGCCCGTCACGTTGATGACCCCGGGCGGGGCGGACGCCAGCGCGATGCTCTGGATCGCGCGCGCCACTGCATCGCCTTGCCAGATGATGTTCACATACCCCATCGTCAGGTCCACGGGCTCATCCGCCAGGATCTTCTGCGCGACGTCGACGAGCACGCCGTAGCGGAACTCCACCGCGTAGTTCAAACGGAACAGCGCCGATCGCGCGCCGTGGCGGCGCGCGGCATGCGCGAACATCCGTTCCCGGCCCACGCACGACCACGCGTATTCGCCCGACGGGGGGCCGATCGCGTCGTCCTCCCGCGAGCCGCCCCCGGCCACCGGCACGAATGGGTACACGCAGCCGGTCGAGAATGCCACGATGCGCGAGGCCCTGTAGCGTTCCGCGACGATGGCGGGCACCAGCACGTTCATCGCCCAAGTCGCCTCCGGCGCGCCCGATGTCCCAAACTTTTGGCCCGCCAGAAAAAAGACGTTCGGCGCATCCGGCAACCGGGCCACGGCATCGCGATCCGCCAGATCACACGCGATCGTCTCGACCCCGGACGACTCCAGCCTGTGTCGCGCGCCCCCATCCGAGAATCGCGAGACGCCGTAGACCCGACCGCGCACGCCGCGCCGGAGCATCATCGCGAGGTGAGGGCCCATTTTCCCGGCCGCGCCCAGGACGACCGCGTCACCCTCCATCCCGGACATCACTTGCGATGCCCCATCGGTCGGTTCCGAAAGGAACGCGTCCAAGTCTCCGGGCTCGCAGGGCAGGGGCATAGAAGGGCCGGTTCCCTTCTAGGGGATGACTTCTCCGGGCGCCAGCCTATCTGGGGCCAGGGCCCACGAGCCCCCTTGACGCAAACGGCGACTCCCCCATCATTCCCCGTGGCGCCCCCGGCGCACACGCCACGGCAGAGACACACCCGCCCAACATCCAAACAGCCATGCCACACCCACCCCAGTTCGAGAACGAAGTCGCCGAGGCCGGAAGGCTCTTGGCCCTCGCCCGCGAGGAGATCGCGCGCGCCGTCGTCGGCCAGGCGGAGCTGGTCGATTGCCTCTTCATCGGCCTGCTGACCAACTCGCACGTCCTGCTCGAGGGCGTCCCGGGCCTCGCGAAGACAACGACCGTCAAGGCCCTCGCGTCTGTCATCGACGCGAAATTCCACCGCGTGCAGTTCACCCCCGATCTGCTCCCGTCCGACGTGGTGGGGACGCTGGTCTATAACACGCGCACCGCCGAGTATTCGACGCGCTTCGGGCCCATCTTCTGCAACGTCCTGCTCGCCGACGAGATCAACCGGGCCGCGCCCAAGGTGCAGAGCGCGCTGCTGGAGGCCATGCAGGAGCAGCAGGTCACCATCGGCGAGAAATCCTACGCGCTGCCCGACCCCGTCCTCGTCCTGGCCACCGAGAACCCCATCGAGCACGAGGGCACCTACCCGCTTCCCGAGGCGCAGATGGATCGGTTCATGCTCAAGGTCAACATCGATTACCCATCGCCGGAGGAGGAGCGGCGGATCATGGATTACATCGCCGACGAGGAGGCGAAGCCGCGGCTCGATCCCGTGCTCACCGTCGCGGAAGCGCTGCGGCTCCGCGAGACAACGAAGCGCGTGGCCCTGGCCGACGCGCTCAAGGAGTATATCGTGCGCCTGGTGACCGCGACGCGCGACGCGGGGTCGTCCGATCCCGCCCTGGGGCCGCTGATACGGTACGGGGCATCGCCGCGCGCCAGCATCAACCTCGCCCGCGCCTCGCGCGCCAAGGCCCTGCTCGAGGGCCGGGCCTACGTCATCCCCGAGGACATCAAGGCGGTGGCGCCGTCGATCCTCTGCCACCGCATCCTCGTGTCGTACGAGGCCGAGGCCGAGGAGGTCACCACGCCCCACATCGTGCGCCGCCTGCTGGAATGCGTCCCGGTGCCATGAGATCACCCTTTAGTAGCCGCGCCGGTGACGGCGCGGGCCCGCGATGACCACCCAGCCCATCCCGAAGGAACTGCTGCGCTCGATACGCCGGCTGGCGATCCGCACCAACCGGCTGGCGACGGATGTCTTCGTCGGCAACTATCGCTCCGCCTTCAAGGGGCAGGGGATGGAGTTCGAGGAGTTCCGCGAATACCAGGAGGGCGACGATGTGCGCCGCATCGACTGGAACGTGTCGGCGCGCACGCAGCACCCGCTGATCCGGCTCTTCCGGGAGGAGCGCGAGCTGACGGTGCTGCTGGCCGTGGATCGCAGCGGCTCGGGCGAATGGGGCTCGGGACAGCACTCCAAGCGATACCGCATGGCGGAGGTGGCCGCCCTGCTGTCCTTTAGCGCGGTGCGCAATGGCGACCGGGCGGGCCTGATCCTCTTCACCGACCGCGTCGAGAAGATCGTGCGCCCCGAGAAGGGCCAGCAGCACGCGATGCGCCTCGTCCGCGACATCCTCTACCACCGCTGCCGGGGGACGGCCACCGACATCAACGCCCCGCTCGGCGCCCTCAACCACATCTTCCGGCGGCGCGCCATCGTTTTCCTGCTGACGGATTTTCTGGCCGAGTCCTACGAGCGCGCGCTGCGGATCACCGCCGCGCGGCACGACCTGGTCCCGCTGCACATCGTGGACGAGCGCGAGCGGGCCCTGCCCGACGCGGGGTGGGTCGCCTTCGCCGATGCCGAGACCGGCGAGCGTTTCGAGATCAACACGTCCGATCCCGCCGCGCGCGCCATTTTCGAGCGCGAGGCCGCCGCCCACGCCGCGCGCGTCCGGGAGCGCTGCCGCCGCGCCCGCGCCGACCTCGTGCAGATCGACGCCGAGGCCCCTTTCGAGAAGGCCCTGCGCCGTTTCTTTGAATTGCGGCGCCTGCATCCCCGCTGAGATCGCGATGCCCGCGCCCCCGCAGCCCCAGATCATCGAGGACCTCCGGTTCATCCACCCCCCGTGGGAATGGTGGCGCAGCTGGCCGGTGTGGGTCGCGATCGCCTGCGCCGCCGCCGTGCTCGTCCTGTTGGTCCGCTGGTGGCTCCGGGCCATCGCCAGGGCCCGCGCCCGCGCCGCCCGCCTCGCGCCCTGCCGCGCCGCGCTCCGCGCCCTCCGCTCCCTCCTCGCCCGCTGGGACGAGATGCGCCCCGATCAGTTCGCGATCGGACTGTCCTCCATCCTGCGCGTCTACCTCGAGGACATGGGCGCCGGGCCATGCTCGAAGCTCACCGCCGCCGAATTCGCCGCGACGCTGCCCCGCTTTGCGCTATTGGAGGACGGGGATCGGACTTGGCTCGCGGCGATGGCCGCGCGCTGCGAGCCCACCAAATGGGCCGGCAGGCCGATGGCGCGGGCGGAGGCCGAGCGGCTCGTCAATGAGGGATCGGCGACGATCCGGGGGATAACGAATCGCCGCGAGGCGCGCCTCACGGAGGGGCACGGATGACCCTGGAATTCGCGCATCCCTGGTGCCTCGCGCTGCTCGCGCTGCTGCCGGCGATCGCGTGGCTGCGCGGCAGGGCGGGGGACACCGCGGCCGTGCGCTATTCCTCGGGCGCGCTGCTCCGCGCGATCGCCCGCCCGGCGCGCCACGGCCCCGGCGGCGTCCGCCTCTTTCTGGAGTTGCTCGGCCTTGGGCTGCTCGTCATCGCGCTGGCGCGCCCTCGGGTCGAGAAAGGCCATTCCTTCGACGATTCCAGGGGCATCGACATCATGATGGTGCTCGACTTTTCCGGCTCGATGGACACCCCCGATTTCACCGTCGACGGAAAGAAGGTGACCCGTCTCACCGCGCTGCGGAAGGTCATCGGGGAGTTCGTGGATCGCCGCCCGAAGGATCGCATCGGGATCATCGGGTTCGCCGCGAAGCCGTACCTGGTGAGCCCGCTGACGCTGGATCACGCCTTCGCCATGGAGACGCTGGCCGAGGCGCGCACCAGCGGCGGCACGGCGGTCGGGTCCGCGATGCTCGCGGCGGCGCGGATGCTGAAAGAATCCGACGGCGTGTCGAAGGTCCAGATCCTCGTCTCCGACGGGCTGAGCAACACGGGCCTTCCGCCGCTGGACGCCGCCAAGGCCGTCGCCCGCGAGGGCATCCGCGTCTACCCGATCGAGATCCTCGAGCGGGACGAGTCGACCGGCGACATCGAGAAGCACCTCATGCACCAGATCGCGATGATCACCCGTGGGCAGTTCTTTCGCGCGAAGGACATGGATGCCCTGCGGTCGATCTACTCGCGCATCGAGGCCCTGGAAAAGGGCTTCTTCCGCGAGAAGCGTTTCCGCACCTACAACGAACTCTGCCCCTGGCCCGCGATCGCCGCGCTCCTGGTGCTCGTGGGCGAGCTGGCCCTCCGCAAGACCGTCTGGCTGCGCCTCCCATGAACTTCGCCGAACCCTCCTGGTTGCTCGCCTTTCCCGCCGCGCTGCTGGTGGCGCTGCTGGCGGGCGCCGTCGGGCGCCGCGGGCGCGAGCGCCGCCTCGCGCGGCTGATCGCGTCCCCGGCGCTGCGCTCGGAACTCGCGCGCCCGCCCGACGCGGGGGCCGAGCGCGCGGCGCTCTGGTGGTTCGCCGGCGGTTGCCTGTGCCTCGCCATCGCCCTCGCGCGCCCCTACCTGGCCTCGGAGAAGACCGAGGTCAAGCGCCTCGGCATCGACGTGTTCATCGCGCTCGACCTCTCGCGCAGCATGGACGCCGAGGACATCAGGCCGCGCAGGCTCGAGGCCGCCAAGGCCGCGATCACCAACTTCGTCGGTCGCATCGCCGGGGATCGGGTCTCGCTCATCGCGTTCTCGGGCGAGGCTCGCGTCGTGGCGCCCCTGACCTTCGACGGCGCCGCGCTGGGCCACGTGCTCAAGTTCCTGGAGACCCACAGCGTCGGCAAGGGGGGCACGTCGTTGACCGCGGCCATCGAGCTGGCCGCCGACAAGGCGCGCCAGAAAGGGCTGGAGACCTGCGCCCTCATCCTGGTCACCGATGGCGAGGACCTCGAGGGCGATCCCATCCTGACGGCCCGCCAGCTCCGCGAGCGCCAGGGGCTCCGGCTGTTCACCGTGGGGGTCGGTACCCCGTCCGGCGCCAAGGTGCCCATCCGGGAACCCAAGGGGCGCGTGCGCGGCTTCATGAAGGACCGCTCGGGCGCCGAGGTCATCTCGCGCCTCGACGAGACCTACCTCACGAAACTCGCCGAGGCCGGGGGCGGACGATCTGTCCGGCTCGGCCCCGACGGCGCGGGTCTCGCCTCGCTGCTGGACACCGACCTTCGCGAGATCGCGCGCACCTCGCGCGCCACGGCGATCGCCGAGCGCGTCGAGATCTTCGAATGGCCCCTGGCGATGTCGCTCGCCCTCTTCGCCTGCGCCGCCATCGTGCCGCGCCACGCGGCGATCCGCCAATGACTTGACCGCCCGTCTTCTGGCCATAGCCTGCCGTAGCGAGTTGCCCCAAGGATGCTCTTCAACACACTCGATTTCTGGCTCTTCTTTGCCGCGGTTCTCCTTGGGTGCCTCGCGCTGCGACCGTCTTGGCGCAATCCCCTGCTTCTGGCGGCCAGCCTGTTCTTCTATGGATGCTGGGACTGGCGGTTCGTCGGTCTCCTTCTGTTCACCGGTCTCTGCGACTGGATCCTGGCCCAGGCCATAGCGCGTGATGCGCCCCTGGGGAGGGGGCGCCGCTGGGTGGTTTTGTGCCTGACGATCAACCTCGGCGTATTGAGCGTCTTCAAGTACTTCAACTTTTTCATCGGGTCCGCGAACGCTCTCCTCGAGCGGCTGGGCATGTCCCCCCTGGGGGCGCACATGGAAGTGGTGCTGCCGGTGGGCGTCTCGTTCTATACCTTCCAGAGCATTTCTTACATCATGGATGTGTACCGGGGCCGCATCGCCCCGTGCCGTTCGCTCCCCGACTACATGTTGTTCGTCTGCCTTTTTCCCCAACTGGTGGCCGGACCCATCATGCGAGCCACGATCCTGCTGCCGCAGGTGCAGCGCCCGAGGCGCATCCGGTGGACCTCGGTCTACAGTGGGCTGAGCCTGGCGGCCTGGGGCCTCTTCAAGAAGATGGTGATCGCCGACAACCTCGCGGTGATCGTGGAGAAGCACTTCTCCGGGGTGGGGGACCCGGGCCCGGGCGGGATTCACGCGGGCGTCCTCGCGTTCGCCTTCCAAGTCTATTGTGACTTCTCGGGATACTCCGACATCGCGAGGGGCACGGCGAGGGCCCTTGGCTTCCGGCTGATACGCAATTTCCGGTTCCCGTACCTTGCGCCCTCGATCACTGATTTCTGGAGGCGTTGGCACATCAGTCTCTCAACCTGGCTACGCGATTACCTGTATATCCCGCTAGGGGGCAACCGGGGCGGCCCTTGGCGCACCGCGAGAAACCTGTTCCTGACCATGCTCCTGGGGGGGCTCTGGCACGGTGCCGCGTGGACCTACGTGCTCTGGGGCGCGTTCCACGGGCTGCTGCTGGCGCTGGAGAGGCCGTTCCGCGGTCGCGCGCTGCATGCCACGCTGCACGAGGCCTCGTCGCCGGCGCAGAAGGCGCTATGGCTCGGTCGCGTCCTGCTGACTTTCCATCTGGTGGGGCTCGGCTGGATCTTCTTTCGTTGCGAGAACATCGTGGGACTCGGCCCCATGCTGATGGGATATCTCTCGCCGTTGGGGTGGCTGGGGCTGCACCACGCGGCGGAATTGACCGCGCTGATCGCTCCGCTCATGATCATCGAGTTTCTCCAGTACCGCTTTGGCCGGGAAGACCTCGCGGCGCTGTTGCCGGCGCCCGCGCGCGCCGCGGCGGGACTGGTTGCGATTTACGCCTTCATCATATTTGCGCGATTCGAATCCAATGCCTTTATCTACTTCCAGTTCTAGGGCGCGGGGTCGCCTCGCCAGGTTGCCGGTCATCCTGGCGGCGGTCTTCTGCGCTTTTGTGCTGGCCGAATCCGGCATTTGGAATAACGCCTGGTGGCTGACGTTCTTGGCCCGATACGCCGGGCATGATTCCGACATGGATCCGGCCTGGGTCACCGCGTCTGTCCGGCTGCTGCCGCGCGACAATCCGGATCCGCCGATCGTGCTCCTGGGCTCAAGCCAGGTGCGCGAGGGCCTGGACGCCGGGTCGCTGGAGGCGAGTCTAGGCGGGCGCCGGTGCCTGAACCTTGGCCTGAGCGGCGGCTCGCCGACGGATATGCTGGCGGTGCTGGCCGATCTGGATGCGCGCGCGCCGCGGCGCAGCTTGGTCATAGGCCTTTCTCCCCAGATGTTTGACCGGGAGCCGAAGTCGCCCTTTGTCCGATTCCGCGACATGCCCATGATCGCACGGACGTGCCCCTGGGGTGACGGGAAGGCCCCCGACATGGCGCGCATGCTGGTCGCCGCCTCGTTCTGCAATCTGTCGCCCACCCTGCGCCACAAGGATTCGATCGTGGAGCTCATCGATAATCTCGAGGGCAGGTTGCCCGAGGCGCTGGCCTTTCGGTTGCCGCCCTTCGAGAGGTTCAAATCGATGAACGAGCATTTCTTGAGCGAGGAGGCCTTCATGCGTCGGGTGGTCGAACTCAAGGCCGACGAGATTGGGGAGGAGCGGGAATGGATGGGGGTGCAGGGGGCGGCCTTCCTCAGATTGCTGCGCGCCGAATCCGGGAGGGGAAATCCGGTGCTGCTCTTTGACTTTCCGATGCGTCTCGGGTCGGACGGCATCTTTCATGGTCCGCTGGAGAGCTTTTACTGGGACTTTCTGAAGGAGGGCGATGGCATTCCCGGCGTCGCCGTGGCCGAGCCCGGGGCGTTTGCCGGACTCGACGTGCGGTTTTTTGCGGATGTTTCGCACATGAACGCGTCCGGGCGCCGCGCGATGACGCTGCGCCTATCCGAACTGTTGAACAGGCAGGGTCTGTGATGAACCCCAACGGCATGCCGCCGCAGGCGGCCACTAGGTTCCAGCGCGGACGTCGGCCCGATGGCCCGCGCACGGGCCCATCGCGGCGCCGAGGAAGGCCCGTCATTGCCGCGGTGATCGGGGCGCTCGCCCTGGCGCCACCGGCAAACGCCCAGCCCCTGGACCCCTCGCGCGCCGCGGAGAGCCTGGTGCGCGCGGGCCGTGCCACGGAGGCGCTCGAGCTGTTGCGCGAGGAGATACTCCGCAATCCCAACGACCCGCGCCTGCTCTATAACTATGGGCTCGCCGCATATGCCGCGGGCAACCACGGCGTCGCCCGGACCGCGTGGAAGGAGGTCGGCGAGGGCGCCGATCGCTCGCTGATCGCCCGGTCCCTGTTCCAGCTGGGCAACGTCGAGTTCAAGGAGGGGGCCGCGGCGAAGAACATCGACGCGGATTCCCGGGTCGCGCAGCTCGAGCGCGCCCGCGAGTACTACCTCTTGGCCAGGGCGGCCCGCGCCGGTTCCGCCAACGAGAACAACCTCCGGGTGACGACGTCGGCGCTGGTGGGATTGCACCTCGACGTGGCCCGCCCCGTGATCCCGCATGCGGAGCGCGTGATCGAGCGCGAGAGGCGCAACGTCGGCGCGCTCCGCTCGTGCGCCGAGCGACTGGAATTCGCGATCCGCCATCTCGAGGGCCTGCTGGCCCTGGAACCCGAGCACGCCGAGGCCAAGGCCCTCCTGGAGCGGGCCCGCGAGCTCCTGGCCCAGATCCGCCTGCTGCTGGCCCAGGCGGCGAAACAGGAGTTCGACGCCAGGGCGTCGAAGTCCACGCCGCAATCGCCCGAGAAGACGCCGCTCGGCGACGAGAAACGCGAGAGGGACATGGACCGGCAGGCCGCCGAGCTCGCGAAGCGCGCCGAGGAGGTTGTCGGGCACTACGACCGCGCGATGGAGGCGCGGCAACCCGACGAGGCCACGCGCCGAGAGCGCTCCGAGGTCCAGCAGTCCACGTCGAAGATGCTCGCGGACAATGCCGAGCGCCACGTCGCCGCCGCCGAAAAGCGCGAGAGGGCCCCGCAGCAGATCGACCAACTCGAGCAGGCGCGGGCCCGCCTCGGCGAGGCGCTGGCGTTCACGCCAGAGAGCCAACCCGTGCGCCAGAGGAAGGCCGAGGTCGAGCAGCGCATCGAGTCGCTCGCTCAGCGCCAGGCCCAGGAGGCGCTCCAGAAGGCAGAGGCCGAGAAAATGCCGCAGAAGATGATCGGCCCGTTGACCGAGGCCCGGCAAGACCTGACGACCGCCGCCGAGATCGATCCCGGAGACCGCGAGACGCAGCGCCTACAGAGACAGGTGGATGCCAGGCTGGCCCAGGCCCACGAGGCCCGCGGCGACGAGGAACTCGCCTCCGCCAGGCAGCGGGCCAGCGAGACGCCGCCGCAGGCCATCGCCCACGCCGAGCAGGCCGCCAGCGATTACGGTCGCGCGGAGCGCCTCGACAAACAGGGAGCCACCCGGATCGAACCCAAGCGCGCCGAGGCGCTCCAGCAGATCGACGCGCTGCGCGCTCTCCTCGCGAAACAGAACCAGGCCAACGCGAAGGAAGACGAGGCCGCGCAGAAGGCGAAGCTGCCGGACATCCCCACCGACCTCCGGGATGTCCAGTTCCAGATGGTGCCCCCCAACGGTCGCGACCGGCAGAGGGCCGCCCTTCTCGACACCAAGGACGCGCCCGTCCTCAGGGACTGGTGATCCCCGCCGGGGTCGCGGCCGGCGAGGGCATCAGGGCGTCCGCCATGGGATCCTCGGGCCGCTTCCGCGGCGAGACGTCCAACTCGCACTCGAGGCGCCCGCCCTTCTCGAGCACGAGGCCCCCCGCGCTCACGCGGTCGGCGATCACCGCGCCGCCGCGCGG
>JADLBR010000089.1 GCA_020847615.1 Verrucomicrobiia bacterium | reverse complement strand
GCGATTCGAGGAGGCCTGGAACAACGTGCTCCTGTACTCGGAGCACACGTGGGGCGCGTTCTGCAGCATCTCGAAACCGGCCAGCCCCTTCACCGCGGACCAGTGGAATATCAAACAATCCTACGCGACGGCGGCCAACCTGCAGTCGCGGCAGCTGCTCGTCGAGGCGGCCCAATGCGGGCCGGGTCCAGGGCCCGACCCTGCGGCGCGGGCCGGGGCAGCTTCGTGCGTTGACATATTCAACACCGCGTCATGGCCGCGCGCCGGGTTGGCCCTGATTCCCCACGAATTGTCGGATGCGGGCGACCTCGCGACCGACGCCGGGGGCGAGCCCGTGTTCTCGCAGCGGCTCTCCAGCAGGGAACTGGCCGTCCTGGTGCGCGACATGCCGCCTTTTTCGGGACGACGACTCACCATCTCGCGCGCCCCCGCTTCGTCCGGGCCCGCGATGATCGAGAACCGCGCCTCCGCCGACGCGGCGTCCGCCACGCTCGAGAACGGCAACCTGCGCGTCCGGCTCGACCCCCGGACCGGATCGATCATCGAGCTGCGCGCCAAGGGTATCGATGCCAACCTCGTCGACGCGTCGGGCGGCCACGCGATCAACGACTATCTCTACCTCATCGGGGATGATCCCTCCGATCTCCAGCGCGCCGGCCCGCCGCGCATCACCGTCGGCGAAAGGGGGCCTCTCGTGGCATCGCTGCGGGTCGAATCCGACGCGCCCGGCTGCCATGCGCTCTCGCGCGAGGTCCGCCTCGCGGCCGGCGCGGACCACGCCGAGCTGATCAACACCGTGGACAAGAAACGCATCGCCGCGGCGAGCTATCACGACAGGGAGGGCAAGGAGAGCGTCAACTTCGCTTTCCCCTTCAACGTCCCCGATGGGGAGATGGGGCTCGACGTGCCACTGGCCGTCATCCGCCCCGAGCACGACCAGATGCCCAGCGCGTGCAAGAACTGGCTGACGGTTGGGCGCTGGGCCGATATCTCCAACAGGGATTACGGCATCACGTGGGTCACGCTCGACGCGCCGCTCGTGCAGGTCGGCGGCATCACGGCCACGCTGTTGAACTCCCAGACCAACCCCGACGCCTGGCGCAAGAGAATCGAGCCGACGCAGAAGCTCTACGCGTGGGCCATGAACAATCACTGGGGCACAAATTATCGCGCCTACCAGGAGGGCCCCGTCACGTTTCGCTTCATCCTGCGGCCCCATCGCGGCACCACGCCCGCCGGGGCATCGCGCTTCGCCACCGGCCTCAGCCAGCCCCTCGTCGCTCTCCCCGGGCGGGGCGCAGCACCCGGTGCCGCGCCGCTCCTCCAGATCGACCCACCCGAGGTCCTCGTCACCGCGCTCAAACCCAGCGACGATGGCAGGGCCCTCATCGTCCGGTTGCTCGGCGCATCCGCCAAGCCCAGCCATGCGACGCTGACGTGGCCCGACCGAAAACCTGGCGCCCTGTGGTTCAGCGACACCAGCGAGCGCCCCGTCCGAAAATTGGAGGGCCCTATCCCCGTACCCTCTTGGGGCCTCGTGACCTTGCGCGCAGAATTGGCCGAGTAAATCGGCAGCCACGATTTGTAACACATTGATCGATAGGATCTAACGCACCTATCGCCAGGGGGTTCCGTCGGCTTGAATCGGGGGGAGGATTCACCACAAAGACAAAACGATTTGACGGATGGTGAGCCATAGATAGATTGTACTACGTAGGCACAAGAAACCGCATAAACTAATCAAAGAGTCCGTTTATGGTCAGCGATATCGGCGGACAGGAGCGAGAGGGGTGATGCCGCGGGGTTGGTAACGGGAGGTGCACCATGATCGACATGCGTAGGGGCGATGGGGAGTGGGTCGCGTTGGGCGACTATCTGACGGCGGCGGATCACTTGCAGATCCTGTCGATGCATGGAGAGACGGGGGAACTGGAGATGTCCAACGGCGAATGTCTTGGGACGCTGTTCCTGCGGCATGGGGAAGTGGTGGAGGCGGTGTGCGCGCGGTGTCAGGTGACGGGGCTGGACGCGTCGCTGTGCCTGATGTGCATGAGCGAGGGGAGGTGCCGGTATAGGCGGGCGAATCACGCGCACCCGAACGTGATCCACGAGCCGACGGCGGCGCTGTTGCTCGATGCGGCGCGCTGGACCGATGAGGGCAGGAGGCTCTGCCAGAGAGACCGGGTCGGGCACGGCGAGATCCACACGGAGTGGGTGCTGCTGATCGACTTTGGGCCCGAGGGGCGGGCGGTGCCCCTGGAGCAGCGCAAGTTGCGTATCGGTCGCAGTGGGGAATGCGATGTGGTGGTGCTGATGCGCTCGGTCTCTCGGCTCCATGCGGAGATCGAGGCGTCCGGCGACAAGGTGATCCTGCGGGATCTGGGCTCCACGAACGGGACCCTGGTGAATGGCCGGCCGATCTGGGAGGCGCACGTGGACCCGGATGACGAGATCCGGTTCGGCGACGTCCGGGCGCGGCTCGTGACCAAGGCCGACGCGATGACGCTGCGCAAGACCGAGCGTCTGCCGGTGACTTCGGTGGTGGGGTACGCGGACACGATGCACATCGGTCCGGAGATCCACACGGCGCGCAAAGCGCGGGCGGCGTAGGCCATTCGTAGCCGAGGCCACGCGGCATTGGCCAAACGCTGGCGCGTTCGGCCACAGGAAGCCGCGAGCGCCCGCGCAAGAGTCCCCGTGGGACGTCGGCGATCCGTTGACAGCGCGGTCACCGGTCCCACAAGATCAGGGGTCCTCAACCCCATCCAAGGAGTCCCCCGATGAAACGCGCCCTCCCCTGCCTCCTGCTCGCACTCTCGCTCGCGCCGCGCGGCGGCGCGGAGCCGCTCGCCATCGAGAACGCCGTCCTCCGGGTCGAGCTGGACGTGGATTCCGGACGGATCGGAGTGATCGAGAAGGCGGGTGGCCTGGCGTGGGGGCAATCATCGGCGGCGAAGGTCGCGGCGCCGGTGTACCGGAAACTGGCGGTGGGCAAGACGGACTTCGAGGTCGAGCGCACCTTTGACGCGGGCAAGGGCGTGCGCCTGCCGGTGAGGATCCGCTTTTCGCTGCCGGATGCGGGCGCGCCGGAGCTGCGGGTGGAGGCCAGGGCCGACGACGCCAAGGCGGCGATGGGGGACATGCGTTTCATCGAGCCTTTCGCGCTCGATGCGCCGCGGGGCGCGCTGGCGGTTGCGGATTACTCCAACGGCCATCTCTATCCCCTGGACGCCGCGCCTTTCCCGAAGAAGTCCTTCGGCGGCGACCGGCTCGATCTGCCCTGGGTGGGCCTGTGCGATCTCGACAGCGGACGGTCGTGCATGCTGTTGCTGGAGACGCCCGATGACGCGTCGATCAGCATGCAGGATTTCGCGGGCAAGGACGGGCGCACGCGGGTGGCGCCGCAGGTCATCTGGCGCCCGCAGAAAGGGACGTGGGGATACCCGAGGTCCGTATTATATCACTTCGCGCCGAAGGGCGGCTACGTGGCGATCTGCAAGCGGTATCGGGCGTACGCGTCCGGGCGCGGGCTGATCGTGCCCTTCACCGAGAAACTCAAGAAGACGCCCAACCTGACGCGGCTGTTTGGCGCCCCGGACGTCTGGGGCAACGCGAGCCTGGCGTTCGCGCGCGAGGCGAAGGCCGCGGGCGTGGAGAAGATGCTCATCCATGGCAGGCCCGGAAAACCCGACGACATGCGCGCGATCAACGACCTCGGGTATTTGACCAGCGAGTACGACAACTACACCGACATCCTGCCCACCGAGGACGGGAAAGTGACCAGCAACCGGGCCATCCTGCCGGACCACGCGGTGCTGAAATCCGACAAGGAGCGGATGACGGCGTGGCTGACCTGGGACAAGAAGACGCAGTACATGAAGCGGTGCCCGATGCTCTGGGTCGACGCGGCGAGGAACACCGCCGACAAGGTGCTTGGCGAATGGCCGTTCCTCGGGCGCTTCATCGACGTGACGACGGCCGAGGGGCTCTACGAGTGCTTTGACGAGAAGCATCCGATGACCAAGGTGCAGAAGCGCGAGTGCGGGCCGGCCCTGCACCGGGTGTTCCGAGAGCGGGGGCTCGTGATGGGCGGGGAGCACGGGATCTGGTGGTGTCCGCCGGTGGTCGACTACATCGAGGGGATGATGAGCGGCGGCTACGCCTCGTGGCCCGCGGGGCACCTCATCCACCCCAAGAGCAAGGAGGAGGAGTTCGAGGGCGCGTGGGGCAAGCTGAAGACCAAGTGGGCCGACTACGAGCGCTGGGGCATCGGCCACGAGTGGCGCGCGCCGCTGTGGGAGCTCGTCTTCCACGACTGCATCGTCTCCACGTGGTACTGGGGCGACGCCAGCGACTGGCTGCTCGACGCGGCCCCGGAGATCACGCCGAAGAAAGACGCCTACAACGTGCTCTACGGCACGATCCCGCTCCTCTGGGCCAACGCGGGAGGTTCCTGGGTGAAGGACCGGGAGATCTTCCTGAGGACGTACCGCAACACCTGCAAGCTGCACGAGGCGATCGCCACGTCGGAACTCCTGTCGCACGAGTTTGTCACGCCCGACCACGCGGTGCAGCGGACGCGGTTCGCCGACGGCACCGAGTGCGTCGTGAATTTTGGCGCGCGCCCCCATCGGGCGAGCGTCGGGGGGCGCGACCACCTGCTGCCGCAGAACGGCTGGGCGGTCAAGGGGCCGTCGATCGAGCAGTCCCTCGCGCTGGAGGGCGAGAGGACCGTCACGCGGATCCGGTCGCGCGGCTACGCGTTTACCGACGCGGGCGGGGTCCCGATCACGATGCTGGCAGCGGGCAAGGAATCGCTGCGGGCGACGGTCGGGGCGGCGTCCCCGCGGGTCGCGCTGGAGCCGGGTGGCTGTGCGGCGGACTGGAGGCCGGAGGGCGCGCTGCTCTATCGGCTCGATGCCGGGGGCGTCCCCATTGATGTGGTGGAGTTCACGGCAGAGCCCAAGGGGGCCATCGGATTCGGGCCCGTGCGCGAGCCGGGCTCCTTCCTCCTCCTGTGGGGCGAGGCGGCCCATCGTCCCGATCCGCGCGTGGCGGAGCTGGGGCTATCCGCGCGCGAACTGCGCCAGGGCGATGTGCTCAAGGCATCCGCGGTGATCGAGAATCCCGGGGGCGCGGCGGCCCAGGCCGTTCCCGTCGAGTTTCTGGTGGATGGGCACGTCGTCCATCGCGCGGAGGTCGCGATTGGCGCGCGGGGCAAGGCGACCGTGACCGCCGATATCGACACCGGGCGGGCCGATGGGGCGCGCGGTGTGGTGGTCGCGGTGAACGCGGCAGGCAAGCTGACCGAGATCACCGGCCGCAACAACCGCGCGGAGCAGGCCGCGCGTATCGTGCCCGACTGGTCCCGATGGCCCCATCGCAAGGCGCTTCGGACCGCGGCCGGCGGCGTCGCGCGCGAGGATCAGGTCGTGACCGTGCCCTTCTCCCTCCCACCGGGCGCAGACGCGAACTCGCTGCGCGTGGCCGAGGCCGGCGCCGATGGCCAACCGACGCGATCGATCCCGGCCCAGCTCGATGGCGCGGAGCTCTGCTTCACGGTGCCCGGTCGCATGGCGCCCGATGAGACCCGGAAGCTCCTGCTCCTGTGGCGCGACGCCACCGGCCAGCCGCCGTCGTTGCCGGTCGGGGGCGGTTTCTGGGTGGCCGAGCGGGATGCGATCGTCACCCCGCGGTACGAGGCGCGCTTCGAGAACGGCTCGATCGCCTCGGTCGCCTCGCGGGCGGCGATGGGTCCCGCAAGACCATTCATGGGCCAGATCATCCTATCCTCGCGCGAGACCGGCTGGGGCGATGAAGAGGACGGCAAGGTGGAGCAGTTCACGGTGGAGCACGCGGGTCCCGTGCGGACGGTCATCCGGGTCCGGAAGGCCCTGAGGGCGGGTGTGGTTTATGAGAAGCGCTACGTTTTTTATCGTACGCGGTTCGAGGTCGGCATCACCCTGAACAAGCCCGCCGGTGGGCTCTACTCGC
>JADLBR010000088.1 GCA_020847615.1 Verrucomicrobiia bacterium | reverse complement strand
TTCGAGCGCTGCGACGGCGAGGTCGAGATCATCTCCAATAAGTCCTGCGGCAACGTCTATCGCCGCAACACGTTCGTGGCCTGCTCCGGCACGCTGACCCTCCGCCACGGCAACCGCTGCTCGGTCTACGGCAACTGGTTCTTCGGCGAAGGCGCGAAAGGCTCGGGGGGCATCCGCCTCATCGGCGAGGGCCACCGCGTGTTCAACAACTATCTCGCGCGCCTCGAGGGCGATGAGACGCGATCGGCGATATCGTTCCAACTCGGCCTCAAAGACTCACCCCCCAATGGCTATTTTCAGGTCAAGGGCGCCATCGTCGCGTTCAACACGATCATCGACTGCAAGTCCCCGCTTGCCATAGGCGTCGGGGACGACGATGCCGGCGACCCGTCGCGCCTGCTGGCGCCCGTCGATTGCATCGTCGCGAACAACCTGATCGCCTGCCGCAAGGACCGGCCCCCCCTCGCCATCATGGACCCGCGGAGCCGCATCCAGTTCGCCGGGAACCTCGTCGCGGCCGCGCCCCAGGGCACCGTGACCCGCGACGGGGTACGCTTGGCCGAAGTCCCGACGGAACCCTCGCCGGAAGGCATGCGGCGACCCGCCGGGGACTCCCCCACCCGCGCCGCGGCCACCGCCGACGCTCCCTTCGTTCAGGACGACATCGATGGCCAACCGCGCGCCCGGGCCCGTGACGTCGGCTGCGATCAGGACTCCGACGCCCCCGCCCCCCACCGCCCTCTCAACACCGACGATGTCGGACCGGATTGGTTTGGCCGCCAAAGCCTCACGGCTTCGGCCACAATTTTCCAAGCCGGTGGTCCGGCGGCTGCCGGATGGGATCTGGCTGGAAAATTGCCGTCGGCTCGCACATGGGGGCACCCGGTTTCGCGCGCAGCGCTGTGGAGTGCGGTGCGTCCTCACACCGCTTTGCGCCGAAGCAGGTGAGGATTCTCCATCCCCCGCGGGCGCCCCGCAGCCCGCCGGCGCGCGCCCGGGGCATGGGCCGCACCCCAGGTTCACGGGCCGACGCTCACCCCGCGAGCTTCGTCTCCAGATCGCGGATGCGATCGCGGAGCGAGGCGGCACCCTCGTAGTCCTCCTTGTCGATCGCTTCCTTGAGCTCCGATTCCAGAGACGTCAGCCGCCCGCGGAGCTCCTTGACGCTCTGCTGCCGCACCGGGATCTTGCCCTTGTGGCGCGTTCCCCGGTGCATGTTGCGAAGCAGTGGCTCGAGCCCCGACCGAAACGTGTCGTAGCAGACCGGGCACCCCAGCCGCCCCGATTTTTTGAAATCATTCTGGGTGAATCCGCAGCGGGGGCACGCCAGCTCGTCGCTGTTGGCTTTCATCTCCTCGGCCGCGCCCAGCCCCAGCAACTGGTCCGCCAGAGAGAATCCCGTC
The DNA here is from genome assembly GCA_020847615.1 of Verrucomicrobiia bacterium. Lineage (GTDB taxonomy): Bacteria > Verrucomicrobiota > Verrucomicrobiia > JADLBR01 > JADLBR01 > JADLBR01. Next base: position 26,876 of record JADLBR010000088.1, on the reverse strand, counting down.
GGGTCATCGATGTTCTTGGCGTTGGGGCACTTCGCGCAGAGATCGATCTTGTGCACGACCCCATTGATGATCTGCGTCAGGTGGATCGTCGCCGGCTCTTTGCAGTTCTCGCAGCCTGGTGGACGGTTCGCCATATCCGTCAGAATATAGGCGTGCCCTCGCCGCGGGTCAATTTGGCGTAGGCCTCCATCATGCGACGCGTGATCGGGCCGGGCGTGCCATCGCCGATGGGGCGCCCGTCGATCTCGACGGCCGGGATGATCTCCGCGCCCGTCCCCGTCAGGAACACCTCGTCCGCGACGAAAAGGTCGTACCGCATCAGCGTCACCTCCGACACCGGGATGCCCATCCCTGCCGCGAGATCCATGGCGACGCGACGCGTGATGCCGCCCAGCGCCCCCGCGAAGATCGGGGGCGTGAAGAGCGTCCCCTTCTTCAGCACGAAAACGTTGTCGCCCGAGCCCTCGGCGACGTAGCCCTGCTCGTTGAGCATGATGACCTCTTGGGCGCCGCAGAGCTTGCCCTCGATCTTGCCCATCACGTTATTGAGGTAGTTGAGCGACTTGACCGAGGGGCTGAGCGCCGCGGGCGCCGTGCGCCGCGTCGGCGCAGTGGCCACGCGCAACCCCTTCGTGTAATACTCGCGGGGATACAGTTCGATCTCGGCCGCGATGATGATCACCGTCGCGCGGGGGCAACTGTCGGGGCTCAACCCCAGGCTGCCCTTGCCGCGCGTCACCAGCATCCGGATGTAGCCATCCTTGAGCTTGTTGCGGCGGCACGCCTCGATGGTCGCCGCCTTCAGTTCGTCGAAACTTAGCGGCACCTTCAGCAAGATGGCCTTCGCGGAATCGTAAAGCCGCTCCAGGTGCTCATCGAGCTTGAAGATGCGCCCGCTGTAGACGCGGATGCCCTCGAACACGCCGTCGCCGTACAGCAACCCGTGGTCGAAGACCGAGACCTTCGCGTCCGCCTCATCAAAATACTGGCCGTCTATGTAGATCTGCATGGCGATCACTCCTCGCACAGCAGGCCATCCGCGAGCCTCAGCCTGCGGTGGCCCTTCGACGCGACACCCGCGTCGTGCGTCACGAGCACCGCAGTCAATCCGCGCCGGGAGAGCAAATCAAGCATCAATTCCAGCACGGACGCGCCCGCCGCGGAGTCCAGGTTGCCGGTCGGCTCGTCGGCCAGCAGCAGGTCGGGCTCGTTGATGAGCGCCCGGGCGATGGCCACGCGCTGCTGCTCGCCCCCGGAGAGCTCCCCCGGAAGATGCGTGGCCCGATCCCCGAGTCCCACGGCCGCCAGCAACTCGCGCGCCCGCCCGGTCTCCACCCGCCCGCCGATCAGGCCGGGCAACGCCACGTTCTCCAGCGCCGTGAGATCCGGCATCAGGTGGTAGGCCTGAAAAATCATGCCGACCCGCCGATTCCGGTACCGCGCCAACCCGTCGCGGCCCGTCGCGTACAGGTTGCTCCCGTCGACGCGGACGGAGCCCGCGTCGGGCCTGTCGAGCCCGCCGATGATGTGCAGCAGCGTGCTCTTCCCGGAACCCGATGCCCCCTGGATCGTCGTCAGCCGACCGACATCAAAGCGGTGCGTCACGCCCCGCAGCACGTGCACCTCGCGAGCGCCCGCGCGGAACACCCGCTCCACGCCCTCGACCTCCAGCGAGGCGATTCCCGCATTCTGGGGTGCCCCGCTCATTCGTACCTCAGCGCCCGCGCCGGAGCCAGCCACGCCGCCCTCCACGCCGGCAACAGCGCCGCCACCCCACAGATCACGACCGCAGAAATGGAAATGATCACCACGCTGCCCCAGTGCACGTCCGCGGGGATCTCCGCGAAATGATAGATCTCGTACGGGAAGATCTCCACGCCCAGCACCTTCGCCAGCGCGCTCGCCGCCTGGTTGCGGAAATGCGTCAACAGCAGCCCGCCCGCCAACCCCAGCGCCGTGCCCGCCACGCCGACCACCAGGCCGTAGAGCACGAATACCCGGATGACCTGACCCTCCGTGGCGCCGAGCGCCTTCGCCAGACCGATCTCGCGCGATTTCTGGACCGTCAGCGTGATCAGCGTGCTTGTGAGCCCAAACCCCGCCACGATGATGATGAACACCAGCAGGAAAAACATCACGTTGCGCTCGGTGGCGATGGCCCCGAACAACTGCCGGTTGAGGTCCATCCACGTCTGCGCGCGGGCCGGGCGATCGAGGAACGCGTTGATCGCATCGCGCGCCGCCTCGGCGCGCATCGGGTCGTCCAAACGCACCGCGATCCCGTGCACGCCCTCCTCGATGTTGTACATGTACCTCGCCATCTCCAACGAGGTCAGTATGAAGTTCTCGTCGTAGACCCCGTAGCCCGTGCTGAAAACGCCGGTCACCAGCAGTTCGGTCGGCAGGAAAGCGACCTTCTCCCCCCGCTCGGCGCCCTTGCGCATCTCCTCGAAATGCCGGGGCGAGAAGATCATCAGCTTGTCGCCCACCGCGATGCCGTTTCGGTCCGCGAAGCCCCGTCCGACCAGCACCGCCTCGCCCTCCAGCAGGAACTCGCCCTCGACGATGAACCGCGCCAGGCCCATCGCCTTGTCCTCGCGCCCCGGATCGATTCCCCGCACGAAGGGCGTGGAGATCCGCTGCCGGTACTCCACCAGCACGGGCCCGCCCACGAAGGGGCTCACCGCACGCACCCCGGGCACCGCCTCGATCTTCGGATAGAGCGCCTCCGCTTCGGTCAGGATGCCGTAGTTCAGCACCGTCACGTGCGCCGTGAAACCGATCACCTTGTCGCGGATATCGCGCTCGAATCCCCGGAACACCGAAATCACCACGACCAGCACGCCCACTCCCAACACCACGCCCAGCAGGGACAGCAGGGTGATCACCCAGACGAATTCGCGCTTCGGTTTCAGATACCGAAGGGCCAAGAAAAGCTCGAAGGGTCGTTTCACGAAGTGGCGAAGACCCCTATCTAAGCCCATAAGCCGCTCGCCGCAACGATTTTACGCCAGACACACAAAAATCCGAGGCGGCGGCGTTATATTGGTAGAGGGCGACCCCCGGGGCCAATGCCGGGATGCCCGGATCGCATGAGATTGGAAAAGCCAGACTGGAAGGACTTTTTCGACGAGGTCGCCCCGCGCCTTCTGCTCTACGCGCGGCAATGGACCGCGAGCCATGCCGACGCCGAGGATGTCGTCCAGATGGCCTTCGTGCGCTTCTGGCGCCGTTTTCCCAACAGCGACCGCAAGAACCTGCCGCTGCTCTACGCCTCGGTTCGCAGCATCGCCCTCGACCTCCGCCGCTCCGGCCAGCGCCGCGCCGCGCGCGAATCGCTCGCGCTCGGAACCCCCGAACAGGAGGAGGCACACTTCTTTGACACCTCGATCCAGGACCGCGAGACGGCCCACATCGTCCAGGCCGCCGTCTCTGGATTGCCCGACGAGCAGCGCGAGGTCCTGGCCCTCCGGATCTGGGGCGGGCTCACGTTTGCCGAGATCGCGAAGATCACCGGCGATTCGATCAACACGGTGGCCGCGCGCCACCGTTACGCGCTGGAGACGCTCGCGACGCGCCTCGCGCCCTTCCGCGAGGACCTCGCGGCGATCTCCGCCAGCGACCCCACCATCGAGACGATACAATGAAACCACAAGAAATCGAAGAATGCCTCGAGCGCCTCGACCCCGCGGCGCCCTCCGCGGCGCTGCGGCGGCGCATCGCTCACGAACTGGAGGCCCGCGCCCGTCTGGAACCAGCCCGCCAGCACCATCCTTGGCGGTGGCTGGCGCCCCTCGCCTGGGCCGGCTCCGGGGCCGCCATCGCCGCACTGGCGATCATCGCGCTCGGGCGGACCGCCACATCGCGCGACACGGCCGCGAACGCCACCCCACAACCGCCCACGCACACGCGGGAGTGGATCGCCGCCGACAGCCCCGAGATCGCATTCGGCAGCGACAGCTTGCCCGAGCGCCGCGTCCGGCTCAAGGGCGTCGAGCGCCACGAGTGGATCGATCCCAAGACCGGCGCCCGAATGGCCGTCGAGTCCCCGCAGGACCAAGTCATCGCCGTACCCGTATCATTCCAATAGAACCACCCCAACCCATCAGATCATACGAGAAAGGAGTCACACGATGAACCCGATCATGGCCAGTGCCCTCATCACCGCATTCACCATGGCGTTCGCCAGCACCGGATGCGCGGAACAGAAGGAGGACGAGAAGAAACCACCCCAACAGGAGTCCCCTGCCCCATCGGCCCCCAACATTGAAGAAAAGGGCCAGGACAGGACCAATCCCCACGAGCGAGCCCGCAGGAACCGGGCCGACGAGGAGGGCCGCCGGAAACCATCGCGACCGACGGGCGATGCCGTCCCATTCATCGGCGTCGTGACCCGCGAGGTCTCCCCCGAACTCGCCTCCCAGATCGGCCTGGAGGAAAGGGCCGGCGTGCTCGTGGAAGAGGTCATGCCCGACAGCCCCGCCGCCAAGGCCGGTATCCAAAAATTCGATGTCATCACCCGACTCAACGGCGAGCGGATCAACGACCCCGCCCACCTCTCCGACCTGGTCCGAAGCAAAGAGAAGGGCGCCGAGGTCGCGATCGAAGTCATCCGCCGCGGTGCGAAGCAGGACCTCAAGGTCGCCGTGGATGAGCGCCCCGTGCCCCCCGGTTTCGGCGCAAGCCCGTGGGGCCGGGGTCCCTCCGACCGCGGGCCATTCGGGCCATGGGGCTACCGCATGGAGCGCTGGTGGCAGGATGAGCCCTGGCGCGAACGGGAGCGGGACCGCGACAGAGAGCGCGGACAACCGAAAGCCCCCGACACCATGGATGAGATGTTCCAGCAGCTCGAGCGCTTCACGCGCGAATTCCAGGACCAGCAGCACCGCCTCGAGCAGCAGCTCAGGGAATACCAGGAGCGATTCCAGAGACAGATGCGCGAATTCCAGGAGCGGATGCGCGAGCGCGAGCGCGACCTCGATCGCAAGGAGGCACCGCCCCCGGGCAAACCCGAGGGCTCCGCGATGGGCCCGGGACTTGAACCCGGCCGCGAGGCCACCCGGTCCGAGCAGCGGCGCGTCCATGTCAGCGTCCAGGTCCCCGGGGCGGGCATGGCGCACGTGACCTCCGGCGGCGTCGTCCAGCGCGAAGACCCCAGCGGGCTCTATCGCGTCGAGCATCACCCCGAGGGCGAGGTCACGTTCACCGCCCGCACGCCCGACGGCAAGGAGCGCTCATGGCCCGTCACGACGGAGCAGCAGCGCGGGGCAGTGCCCGAGCCCTTCCGCCAGAAACTGCGCGAGCTCGACGGCGTGCATATCCAGATCGGCCCAGAAAAGGGAACGCCGGGACAGTCACCCGCGACGGAGGGCCCAAAGACCGAGGCGTGAGGATCACCCCCACACAAGCGGACGGGCGCTCCTCCTCCGCGCCCGTCACAACGGTCGGCCGGCGACGCCCCCGCGGAGCCGGCCGATCCGCTTCTTGGCGGGCATGCACCGGCACCCGAAGGGCAAAGGCCGGGCTTCCCAACGCAAGCCGCGTCAGCTAGCCTATCACCCTCAAACCCGAACAAAAGGATTCCCATGACAGCCCCCATGAATCGTCGCGACGTCATCCGCTCACTCGGCGCCACAGCCGCGCTCGCCGCCTTCGCCCCCGCCGCCAAGGCCGAGCCCGCCAAGCTCAAGGGCCGCATCAAGCAGTGCGTCACCCGCGGCACCTTCCGCAAGATGCCCATCGAGGAATTCTGCAAGACGGTCAGGGACCTCGGCATCGTCGGAGTCGACCTCGTCAGCGACCAGAAGGAGTGGGCCGTCATCCGCGACAGCGGCCTGATCGTGTCCATGGCCCCCGGGGGCGGCTCGATCAAGAAGGGCCTCAACGACAAGTCGCTCCACCCCGGGGTCCTCGAGGACTTCAAGAAGAACATCAAGGCGGCCGCGGATTTCAAATGGCCCAACGTCATCGCCCTGGCCGGCGACCGCGAGGGCATCAGCGACGACCAGAGCCTCGAGAATTGCGCCGCGATCCTGAAAGAGGCCTCCAAGATCGCCGAGGATGCCGGAGTCAACATCTGCATCGAGCTGCTCAATTCCAAGGTCAACCACCCGGGCTACGTCTGCGACAAGACCGCCTGGGGCGTCGAGCTCTGCAAGCGCGTCAATTCCCCGCGCTGCAAGCTCCTCTACGACATCTATCACATGCAGATCATGGAGGGGGACATCATCCGCACCCTCACCGACAACATCCAGTACATCGCGCACTTCCACACCGCCGGCAACCCGGGCCGCAAGGATCTCGACAACGAGCAGGAGCTGAATTACCCCCCCATCATGCGCGCCATCGCGCAATTGACCGAGGAGGGCAAGTACAACGGCTACGTCGCCCACGAGTTCGGCCCCAAGAATGGCGTCGAATCACTGCGGCAGGCCGTCCAGCTGTGCGACGTGTGACGGACTCCGGGACTCGCTTTTGGCCGGCTTAAGTCCACGCCCCCGAAGCGAACTGTCGGGCCGCTAATGCGGATCGGCGGGGCCGCGCCGCCCGCCAATCCCACGCCGCGCGATCGCGACGATCAGCACCGCGCTACCCAGCAGCGCCAGCACGGAGGGTTCTGGGATCGGGCCCATCACCACCAGATTGTCGAACTCCGGCGCCTGTGACGCCGCCTCGCGAAACAGTTGGCCGTCAAAAGTCGATCCGGTGTCGACGTACACCTCGGCGCGGATCCAATACTGCGCGCTCCCGCGCACAAGCTCGGTGAGGTCGTAATATATGCCGGCCGTCGTGCCAGAAAAATTCGTGGAGTAGTTCACCCAATCGCTGCCATTGGTGCTGACATAGTACCGCGCCCAGTCGCCCGAACCCGAATTGTGGAAGATGTGACTGGACGATCTGACCTGAAGATTGGTGATCACCAGGCCTGTCTGATCGAAGTCGAACGCCCAGGTCACCGTGCCCGTGCCGGATCCCGCGTTTGGCATCAGATACCACCTCGTGGCCTCCGCATACCGCCTGAGATTGCTCCATGCCGCGGCACCGTTGCTCCAGCCCGGTGCCCAGGCGGTGCCGTTCGTGTAGTACGTGTCTGCCCAGGAGGAGTACTGCAGGCGATATTGCCCATCCGCCAGATCCTCGGGACCCACCTCAATGATCGCCGCCCGAACGCTTCCAACCACCACCAATCCGATCAAGGCCGCCCCGACAACCCTGCCATCCGAGCGCATATACAACCACCTTTCCGGTCAACGTCCGAGGCCCCCAAGCGGGCACCCGAATTTATCAAGAATTATCACTCCTAATAACGTGCCCAAGATGAAACGTTTCTTCAAGGGATCTCTCGCGGGGTGGGATCTGCCGATGAATTGCCCACGGTGGCCCAGCATCCGTGTCGGACTCAGCCAAATCCGACAAGGCTGCTAGCCGTCTACCGAATGGGCAATTCCCGAGTCCCCGGGATCGCCCCATACCCCACGAATCGTGACCCGCCGCCATCGGGCGACGGCTTCGCCAGCACGAAATCGAACACGCCCACCCCAAAGCTCGACACCCCATTCGACGTGCGCCCATCGCTCGCCCCAAACATCACCCGGCGCCCATCCGAATCGCGCACCCCGAGGTACAACATCACGTGGGTGATCGGCACCTCCCGATCCACCTTGTAGGTCCCCGTCCAGAACAGCAGGTCTCCGGGCCTGAGTTCTTTCAGTTCAAACGACTCCATCGAATGGCTAACGACGGGGTACAGGCGGGACCGCTCCCAGACCCAGCGATAGAAGCCATCCGACTGCCGCGGGGCATCGGCGAAACCCACGTCGCGCAGGAGCCGATGGATCGTCCCCGAGCAATCCATCCCTCCCGCCGACGGATCGCACGAGCCATACCGATACCCCAGCCGCATCTGCGAAAGCGCCGACGCCCGTTCGATCACCGCCCGCACCCGCTCCGGCAGCCCGTCGATATCCCGCAGCTCCGCGGTGACAAACGCCGCCGGCAGCGGCTGCGCGTTCGCCGATACCTCGGCCGAGGCGCGCGAGGGCCTCATCCCGAAAGGTAGGCTACTCACGCCGACCGCCAACGCCACTCGCACACACCTCATGGCACACACTCTAGCCTGCATATTTCACGCGCATGCGCGAAATATGCAGGCTCAAAGGAAAACCGCGCTCTGAAATACGGGTCCCCGATCGGCCCGCGAAACGCTGACTCGAAAATAGCCGCATCGTTTCCCGTAGCCGAACGCGTAAGCGTTTGGCCGCCAAAGCCTCACGGCTTCGGCCACATTTTCCCAATCCGGTGGTCCGGCGGTTGCCGGATGATGTCTGACCCGAAACTTCAAAGTTGGGGACACCCCGATGCGTGTCACGACATACATGGCATCAGCAGGTTATGCGAACACCGACTAAAGGCGGCACTACGAGCCCAAGACCACGGGAATACTCGTAGTGGTGCCTTCAGGCACTCCGCGACCCACCGGGAGTTTCCACCCCCTCACGTCACGCGCCGAAAATACACCTTGGTGTTCTCGTGCACCGCAGGATGCGCCAGCAGTTCCGGGACCGGCATCCATTCGAGGTGCTCGTGCTGGTCATCGGGCGTCACGGGGGGCGGATCGGGCACCACCAGCCGATACGACAGCACCACGTAGTGCGTCGTCACCTCGGGCTCGCCCGCGAAATTGGCGTCGTAGAAATGCTCGAATGTCCCGAGGAATTCCGCGTCCTGGCGACGGCCGCGCCAGCCCACCTCGCGCAAGAGCACCCGCGCGAACGCGTCATCCAACCGCTCATCCTTCAATACGCGCCCCCCGGGCACGAACCAGCATCCCTTCGCCGGTTCGTTCACACGCATCCCCACCAGCACCCGACCCCGCCCATCCTCGATCACCAGGTCGATCGAGACCATCGGCGTCAACCGCACCGAGTCCAGCATCCGTTCGCGCATGTCCCTCACACCACGTTTGGTGGCACCCCTCAACCCACCCGTCAAGCCCGACGCACGCGGCACCCCCAGGGCGGAAAATGTCTCACGCCAAGCCGCGAAGAACGCGGAGAACTCGTTTGCGCCTTGGCGAGCGGTTCGGAATTTTCGGGCCCGATGTCATCCGGCAGCTGCCGGGGAAGAGCATGTAGCCGAAGCCGTGAGGCTTTGGCCAAACGCTCACGCGTTCCGCCACGGGGCGCGATGCGCAATTCTCGAGTCAGCCCTTCGCCGCCAGTCCCGCAAGCGCCCCGCGCGTGTAGCCCACCGACTCCGAAAGCCCCGGCCACGGATCGGCCTCGTCCTTCTCGTATTCGAAGGAACACACCCCGTCGTATTTCAACCTCAGCAGCGTCCGGAACAGCGCCGGGATGTCGATGACCCCCCGCCCCATCTCCAGCGTCTTGCCCTCCTTCGCCGCCGCCGTCACGTCCTTGATGTGGATGTCAAACAGCCGGTCGAAGCACGCCTCCGCCGTCTTCGCCGGGCACTCTCCCGACCGCATCGTGTGCCCGATGTCCATGCAGAGACCCAGCCGCTTGTCCATCCCCTTGATCTTCTCGTGCGCCGACTGCGGCGTCGGAAATTCTTTGTCCTCCGGGCCGTGATTGTGGATCGCCACCTTGATGTCGTGCGCCTTGATCGCCTCCTCCACCTTCCCCAGCATCGCCACCGCAGGCGCCGCGATGATCATCCGAAATCCCGCGGCCTTCGCGTACGCAAACGCCTGGTCCACCTCCTCCGGCTTCTTCATCGTGATCACCCCGCCCCCGTACAGATCGAGCCCCGCCTCCCGCACCTTCGCCGCCGCCGCCGCCGTCGCCTCCGCCGGCGCATCGAGCGGCAGATGAAACGACTTCAGGCAGAGGTGCGGCAGCCCCAGACGCTTCGTCCAGGCGACCGTCGTCTCCAAATCAAACTTCCGCGTCGTGTACGACGCCAGCCCCAGCTTCAACGCGCATCCCGCGCCCTCGGCCTTCGCAGTTGACCCCATCGCCGCAGCCCACGCCCCCACCGCCCCGCCAGCCGCCGTCCCCAAAAATCCACGCCTCGTCAAACCGCTCATCATCGCCTCCTGTCCGATTTGGTTAAGTCTGTGAACAATCTGGGGCGGGTGGCGTCGCGCTGTCAAGCGCGGGACGGTTCGGAGGTTCTGCGTGTGGCGCACGCCTGCCTGCCTCGGCATGTGCCCGGGGCGAACCGGGGCAGACATGAATGTCTGCCTCACGGCTCGCGCGATTCGGGATCCCTCGTTTGGCGCGAATTCCAGCCGCTACCAGAAGAGGTACGCCACGTTGATGGCGAAGGTGTGCCCGTCGGCGCGGTTGTTGTCGGTCAGATTGCGCTCGGCATGATCCCCGTCGATGCCGCCACCGTCGCTGGAGACGATGTCGAGCCGGTACTCGAGACGGAGCAACAGGTTCTCGATGATGTCAAAGCCCGCGGTGAGCGTGCACGACCAGAGGTCCGCGCGCGTGGCATAGATCCCCAGCTCATTGAGGGATGAGGCGCCCCCCTCCAGCACCAGGCCATCGGCAAATCCCAGGGTGCCGTCCTCGGAGTGCAGGTACTCCGCCCGCGCCGCGAGGCTGAAGATGTCGGTGAATTGATACTTCGAGTACAGCCCCACGCCCCAGGCGGTGGCGGAGTTCTTCCCGTAGCCGACCTCGCTATCCTCGTACCGCAGGTTGACGTTATCGAATACCTTCAGCAGGTCGAAGTTGGCGCCGAGCATCAGCCGGTCCTGGGCGAACCGCGGATGCCACGTGCCATGGGCGTGCACCAGCAGGACCCCGTCATTCTCAAGCAGGTCGTGCTCGTGGTCGTGCTCCTCCTCGTGCTCTTCCTCGTGCTCATGGACCTCGTACCCGTAGGAGGGGTGCCCGAAGCGCTCCTCGCCCTCGAAGGAGTACGAGAACGCCAGCGCGGCGCGGGCATTGCCGAGGGAGTTCTCCACGGTGATCCTCCCGGTGAGCATCTTCGCAAAATCGGCCCCGTCGATGAATTGGCTATCGCCGAAGTCCTCCTCCCCCCAGCCGTTCGCGAGCCCCAGTTGCAGGGTCACCAGATCGCTCGCGGGGTAGGTCAAGAGCAGGCCCGTGTGCTCGAAGGGTTCCAGGAAGGTCCGCAGCAGGCCGAACGTGAAATGGTTGTTGAACGGGCGCGCGTCGTTCTCGTAGTGCGTCAGGGAATGCCACAGACCCATGGCGGCGTCCAGCCCGCGCCCCACCGGGATCCGGAATTCCACCATCGCCTCATGGAAATGCGGTAGCGGCACCCCCCCCTCCTCGTCCCCGTGCGTGTGGCCCACCTCCGCGCTCAGGTCCTCCCCGAACTCCATCTCCACCGCAAACCCGGCGGCCCACGTGTTCTCGGCCGGGAGGTGCTTCGCCAGATGCAGCCGCACCGAGTTCAGGGTGAAATCCTGCGAGTCCAGGCCCGTGATCCGATTGCCGCCCGCCTCCGGGGTGCCGTTGATGCCGGACGTCGTCCCGCCCCCGTTGGCGCTGTAGGCATAGCTCGCGTCCACGTACCCCATCAGCTCGACGCCGCGCTTGGCCGTCTCCACGTAAATCCCCTGGTCCTCGACCATCTTCCCCAATTCCTGGCGCCGGGCCTCCAGCGAATCCCGCAGCGCCTCAAGCCCCGCCTCGTCCCCGGCCGCCCCCACGCGGCTCTCCCCGTGCGCGCACCCATGGTGATGGTGCCCGTCATGATCATGGCCATGGTGGTGGTGAGGATCTCCCTGCGCCGCCGCCACCCCCCGCCCCAGCCAGAACGCCCCCAGCGCCACCGCCGCCACCCCCGCGCCACGACCCAGACGACCCAACTCCAATCGCATCTTCATCCTCGCCTCCTGTTGTTCCGACGCCAATCCTATATGCAACTGACTTGCATTTTGCCGCACGGGCGCCCCGAGTCAACTGCAAATCACTTGCATTTAAAAAATAGTCGGGTACGCTGCCCCCATGAGATCAATGCTTGTGAGGGTATCGGTTTGGGTGCGGCGCGGCCTCGCGCTGGCGGCCTTGGCTTCGATCGCCGGGTTTCCGGCATCGGGTCTGGCGGGGCCGCTGCGGGTGGTGACGTCCTTCTATCCCATGTACGTGCACACGCTGAATGTGGCGGGCGGGGTGGAAGGGGTGACGGTGGAGAACCTGACGGAGCCCATCGCGGGCTGCCTGCACGACTTCCAGCTCACGACGGTGCACATGCGGCGACTGTCTGACGCGGACGTCCTGGTGGTCAACGGCGGCGGCATGGAGAACTTCATCGGAAAGGCCGTCGCGCAGCGCCCGAAACTCAAGATCGTCGAGGCGAGCCGCGGCATCCGTTTCCTGAAGAACGAGGCGGGGCACCACCATGGCCACGACCATGATCATGACCACGGCAACGGCGACCTCAACGAGCACGTCTGGGTGAGCCCGGAGCTGGCGATCCAGCAGGTCTGGAACATCGCGAAGGGCCTGGCCGCCATCGATCCGGAACGCGGCGACGCGTACCGGGCGAACGCGAGGGCCTACGCGGACAAGCTGGAGGCATTGCGCAAGCGGATGGCGACGGAACTCCGGCCCCTGAGCGGCAAGCGGGTGATCACGTTCCACGAGGCCTTTCCGTACTTCGCGCGGGAATTCGGGCTGGAGGTCGCGGCGGTGGTGCAACGGGAACCGGGCACCGAACCCTCGCCGCGAGAACTCGCCAGGACGATCGACCTGGTGAAATCATCGAAGGTGGTGGCGGTGTTCGCGGAACCGCAGTATCCGGCATCGGGGGCGCAGGCGATCCGCCGGGAGACCGGGGTCGAATTCGGCGTGCTCGATCCGGTCGTCACGGGGCCCGAGGCGCCCGAGAAGGCCCGGGATGCCTACCTGGAGGCGATGGAGAAGAATCTCGCCGCGCTAACCCGGATCGTTCGCACGCGCAGCGAATAGTCCGCACGGGGCGCCGGAGTCCTGGATCCCACCCCCGGGGACGTCCCGCGCGAAACATCGCGATCTCTTGCTGTAACCTGCCGCTGGCGAGACCCAAACCTGCGGCAGCGTGAAGTCTCAGGCAGTCGCACGGGGTGGCGCGCAGATCGGGCACCCCTGGAGCCGGAGGGGCTTCTCCAGCGAGCACGGCCCGAGGATCGACTCGTCGCGCAAGATATCGCGCGTCGGCCCGTCGGCGGCAACCAGGCCCTCGTGGAGCACCAGCGTGCGCTCGCACAGATCCAGGGCCATGTCGAGATCATGGGTCGCGATGATCTTCGTGTGCGAGAACGAGCGGAGCAATTCGATGAGGCGTCGCCGGGACCGCGGGTCGAGGCTGGCGCTCGGCTCGTCCATCACCAGAATGTCGGGCTCCATGGCCAACACGGTGGCGATCGCCGCGGCCCGCTTCTCCCCGCCGGAGAGCTTGTAAGGCGGCCGATTGCCAAGCCCCTCCATCCCGACGGTCTCGAGCGCCCTCGCCACCCGTCCCTCGACCTCCCCCGGCGGCAGGCCCAGGTTCAGCGGCCCAAACGCCACGTCCTCAAAAACCGTCGGCATGAACAACTGGTCATCCGGATCCTGAAAGACCATGCCCACGGCCCGCCGCACCGCGGGCAAGGTGTCGCGGTTCAATGGCAATCCCCCGACGCGCACGGCGCCCCCCGTCGGCGCGAGGTAACCATTGAGGTGCATAAGGAGCGTCGATTTTCCGGCGCCGTTTTCACCGACGATCGCCACGGATTCCCCGTGCGTGATGCAAAAGGTGATGCCCCGAAGGGCCGCGGTCCCATCGGGGTAGGTGTGATAAAGGTCCCGCGCCTCGACGGTATGATGGCTCATGTGCCGGCCCCCAGGATCCACCCGCCCACGCGCCGGGGCAGATCGAAACAACGCAGCAGCACGAAGGCGGTCGACCAACCCAGCAGGAAAAGGGCATCGGCGAAACCGAACCGCAGCCGGGTCAGGGTCCGCACTTGTCCGTCGAACCCCCGGCACCTCATGGCCAGATGGATGCGCTCGGCGCGGCCCATCGTGCGCAGCAGCAGGCTGCCCAACATGTGCCCGTACACCCGCATCCCCATGCCGCGCCCGCCAAACGAGCGCAGCGCCCGGGCCCGCGCCATGCGCATCCCGTCATCCACCAGCACGAAGAGATAGCGGTACAGGAACAGCACCTGCGCCGTGAACGCCGCCGGCACCCCGAGGGCGCCAAGCCCCCGGCACACGTCATGGATGCCCGTGCCCGCCACCACCACCAGCGTCGCGCCCACCGTCAGCGCGAACCGCAGCAGGATCGAGGCAAACGACAGCCACCCGCCGGTCATCACCCATGGCCCGACGCCGGCCACCACCTGACGGTCCAGCAAGGGATTGAACATGCCCACGAAAACAGCGAACGGCGCAACCACCGCCAGCCGCCGCAGCACGAACGCCACCGGCACGTCGCCGATCGACATCAGTACGACCGGGTACAGAAAGAAGGGCAGCAGCCCCGCGACCTCGTACTTCGGAAACGATAGCACCGCCAGGATGAACCCAAGCGTCGCCAACAATTTCGCCCGGGGATCGATCCGCCGCAGCGGCGTGTCCCGGCCAGACAGCGCGTCCATCCAGCCGATGTCCGCGAACCTCGATTCGATCACCGCCACAGGACTCCCCTAAACGGAATCGCGGGCGAATTCCAGCGGATCCGTCAGGCCTTCGCCTGGCGCCGACGCTTCAACAACCACCCGATAAGGAAGGCCGCCGCAAGCGTTAGGCCCCCGCCAACCAGACCCGCAACCGATGTGCCCGTATCCACCGCCGGCCAAACCGGCTGCTGCTCCGCGTCACCCTCCTCTGCGGCGGCCGCCTTGAATCCATAGTCGGGCATCAGCGCCGTGGTCTCCTGCACCTGGGCCAGCGCCCCGTGCGCCCCGTCGGCGGGCGCCTCCAACTCCCCTGCGCCAGCCGTCCGGAACATCGCCCACTCCAGTCCGTCGGGATGCGTGGAGGCAAACCAGCTCAGGCCGCCTCCCACAACCACCGCCGCCACCAGTAGGCCGATGAGCACCGGGCGCAGGCCTCCGGCGTCCGGTGCCATCGCGCGATCCAAATCCAGCACCTCCGGCCGCGCCTTCCAGACAAAGCCCACCACCGCCGCAGTCACCAACCCCTCCACAACCCCGATCGCCAGATGGATCGGCTGCATCAACAACAAGAACTTGCCGAAGGGCAGCTCCGAAACACCGGACAGCAGCGTCTCCATCACCACGCAGAACGCCCCCATCTGCAACCCGATCACCGCAGCCACCGTCGCCGCCACCGCGATCCGGCCAGGGTTCGGATCCCGTCCCACCAATGGGCGATAGACCAGCGGGTAGGCCACGAAACACGGGAAGAAGCCCAGGTTGAATATATTGCACCCCAGCGCCAGCAATCCGCCGTCGGCGAAGAACAGCGCCTGCACCGTCAGCACCGACGCGATGGTCAGGAACGCCGCCGATGGCCCCAGCAGGATCGCCAGCAGCAGCCCTCCCCCCAGATGCCCGCTCGAACCGGTCCCCGGGATGCTGAAATTGATCATCTGCGCCGCGAACACGAACGCCCCCAGCACCCCCATCAGCGGGACCCGCCTGTCGTCCAGGCACGCCCGCACCTTCCGCGCGCAGTAGCCGATCAGCCCCGCGCTCGCCACCCACATCCCCCCGCCCACCGCGGGGGAGATCAAAGCATCCGCCATGTGCATCGGCCGCCCTCCATAGTATTACTATTTTTGAAATTATAACATCCCAAGCCTGCGCGTCAACGCCGATCTCCCGGGGGATGACGCTTTGACAAGATCGCGACCCTCGGCTAAGTAACCCCCAGTGATGAGGGTCGCGCTCATGATGCTGGCGTTCGCCTGGGTGTCCGCGGGGTGGCATTGCGCCGCCGACGGATGCCACGGGGGAGACCATCCCATCGCGCACGCGGACCACTGCGACGACCATGCGGCGCCACCCTGCTGCGATTGCCTCGGGTGCCAACCCAACGTGGCGATCGAGATGCCCGTGGCAGCGAGCGCGGCGCCCCTCCTGATAGTCCTGTCGGCCGTCGATCACCCGTCGCCGCTGGATCTTCCCTCCGTCTGTCTGGACGGCCCATTCCATCCCCCCCGAGCCTGAACCGATCCCTCGTGATCGGCCCGGTGCCCCGCGGGCATCGGCAAAGAACCGTTCGGATAACGTTTGATTCGGGGAGTGCATCTCCCCGGGGAGCGATGGAAATGAAATCGAGAGCATTATTGGCCGCGGCGTGCGCCGCGGCATCTATTGGCCTGGCCGGCCCGCTGTGGGCCAAGGAAACGAGATCGGTGACGACCCAGAGCGGTTGCGGCGGCCAATTGTCCGCCTCCGCGACGGTGAGCTCGGGTGCCGCACACATCCGCGTGACGCACCGCCGACCCTCCGAGATCCGTGGGCCGGGGGAGCACCTGCACGTCTGCGTCCGGGGCGATGGGGCCAGCGCGGACATCGTCCGACGCATCGCCCCGCGCTCGCCCAAGGCGCACCTGCGGCGACCCGGGGATCGCGTGTCCCTGACGGTCCCGCTCGCCCCCGGCGCGTCCATGCGGGAGATCCGGGTCTCCTGCATCCACGGGCCGCACGCCGCGTGCAAGGCATCCGGTGCGCACGGCAGTTAAAGCGCCGACGGCCACGTCAAACAACTGCCCACAGAATGAAGCGCTGTCTCAAATGAACCAGCACACGGCTGCCACTGATGTCGACTCTGGGGAGGGACGCCGGCCTCGGCGTCCGGGTGCCACGGGCGGCCCGCGAGGCCGCGGGCCCTCCCGGCACATCTGGGTGATCGCGGCGAGTTGCCTGGCGGCTTGGGCGCCAAGCGCAGGTCTCGCCGATGGCGGAGAACGGGCGTCACCGGCACCCGCGCCAACGCCGACCCTCACGATCGATGAGGCCGTGCGCCTCGCGCTGCTCCACCACCCCGGCGCGCGTGAGGGCGCGTGGCGCGTCGAGGCCGCCGAGGGCCGCGCAAAACAGATGCGCCTGTGGCCGAACCCCGAACTGGAGTTCTCCGCCGAGGAGATGCCCACCGACGGCGGCGGGTTCGGCGCGTCCCTGAATCAGGCGGGCATCAGCCAGACGGTGCCCTTTCCCGGCAAAAGCGTGCTCGACGGTCGCATCGGGCGCCTCGCCGTGCAAGAGTCGGAGGCGGGTCTCGGCGTCCTGCGCGCGGAGATCGAGCGGGACGCGAAGGTTGCGTTCTTCCGCGCCCTCGCGGCCGAAGGCCTGGTGTCGGCCGCGAAGGAATTGGCCGATCTGGTGGACCAGGCGTCCGCCGTCGCCCGCGAGCGCGCCCGCGCCGGCGCCATACCCGAACAGGAGTTGCTCCGCGCGGAAATCGCCTCCGAGCAGGCGCTCGCCGAACTGTCCGGACACGAGGCCGAGCGCCTGGCCTCCCGGCAGGCATTGGCCGCGGCGATCGGTCTCCCCGGTCTCGGCGCGGCGAAACCCGTCGGCGCCCTTCGCGAAACGGCTGACCTGTCGTCCCTCGCGGGCGATCGCGCCTCAGCGGTGACGGCGCACCCGTCCGTCGTCGCGGCCGCCGTCGCGCTCGACCGGGCCGACACCGGGGTCCGCCGCGCCCAACTCGAACCCATGCCCGATGTCACCCTCGGCGTTTCGGCCGGCCGCGACGAGGCCGCCGGGGCGGGGATCATGGGCTTTCGGGTGTCCGTGCCCCTGCCACTCATCGACCGCTCGCAGGGCAAGGCCCGCGAGGCCAGGGCCGAGGCCGCCATCGCCGAAGCCGAACTCGATGCCGCCCGGCAACGCATGGCGCGCGACTTGGTCACCGCCGAGGTCCGCCTGCGCGCGGCGGACGGCCAGGTGGCCACCTATCGCGAGCGCATCCTGCCGAAGGCGCGTCAGGCCGCCGCCTTGGTCAGGGCGGGATACGAGGGCGGCAAACTGGGATTCATCGATTGGCTCGACACCCAGCGCACCCTCGCGGAAGCGCGCATCGCCTACCAACAGAAGCTCTTTGAACTGAACGCCGCGCAGGCCGAGATCGAGGCGCTGCTCGTTGGCCCGCGCGTGGTGAACCAACCGTAAGCACAGGACTCCCATATGCAGCAGAACACCCCGGCCGTCTGGGCCACACACACCCACCCCCAGGATCAGCGCCGCGCGGCCTCGCACGCACCAAAGCGGCGCGGGGACGCGCCGCACTCCAAAGGCCTTCGGCCGAAATGTGGCGACATCCTTCGAAGGGCTGTTGCTTCCACGGTGTTGCGGTGTTTCGCGCGCAGCGCTTTGGAGTGCGGTGCGTCCCCGCACCGCTGTTTGACGACCGGCCAGACTGCGGATGCCACTCGTCATGCGACCGGGTTCCCCCGACGCGGCGGGGCCAAGGATACGCCCCTCTGTCGCGGTCTCGCCGCACTCATCGCCGCCGCGTGGCTTTCCGGTTGCTCGCCCGTCGATGACCACTCCGGCCACGACCACGCAGGCCACGACCACTCCGGCCATGACGATGATCATGCCGCCGAGATGTGCGGCGAGCACGGCGTCCCCGAGGCCGAGTGCGGCATCTGTCAACCAGAGGCCGTGGCGCAGATGAAGCCGGGTCAATCCATGAAGCTTCGCCTGCCATCGCCGGAATCCGCCGCGTCCGCCGGCATCACGACCGCCGAACCGAAGATCGGCCCAATGGCCGACGCGATCGACTGCTATGCCGAGATCGCCTTCAACCAGAACCGCCTTGCGCGCGTGTCCTCCCCGGTGGGCGGCATCGTGCGGGAGGTGATAGCGGACCTGGGGGCTCCGGTGACCGAGGGCCAGGCTCTGGCGCGGGTCTGGTCGGCCTCCCTCGCGGAGGCGGTCGCAAAGGCGGTCCTGACGCACCAGACCCTCGAACGAGAGCAGAGATTGCACGCCGAGCGCATCACCCCGCGGGCCGAATTGGAGAAGGCCGAGGCCGAGCACAGGGCCGCGTGCCAGCCGCTGCGCACGCTCGGCTTCAGCGAGGAGGAGGTCGCCGCGCTGGGCGCGAGACCGGAGGAGCCCGTGCTGCTGGATATCCGCGCACCCTTCTCCGGCGAGGTGGTCGAGCGGCAGGCGGCCCTCGGAGAATTGGTCGGGTCGGGTCAGCCCCTGTTCACCGTCGCCGATCGCTCGACAATCTGGGCGATGCTCAGCATCCCCGAGGCGTCCCTGCCCCGCGTCCGCGTCGGCCAAGCCGTCGAATTGCGGCTCGACACCCTGCCAGACAAGGCCTTCGCCGGTCGGCTGACATGGATCGCGGCCGAGGTAGACGAGCGCACCCGCATGGCTCGTGCCCGGGCCGAGATCCCCGATCCAGGCCGGCTGCTCCGGGCGCGGATGTACGCCCGGGCGCGCATCCTCGTGGGCACCACCGAATCCGCCGTGCTTTTGCCCGAGACGTCCCTGCAGCGCATCGCCGGTCGGCCGATCATCTTTGTCCCTCTCGACCAGGATCTCTTCGAGGCGAGGGTCGTCGCCCTGGGGCCGCGCTCTGGCGGGATGGTTCAGATTGTCGATGGCCTCAAGCCCGGCGAGCCCGTCGTGGTTTCCGGGTCATTCGCCGCGAAATCGCAGTTCCTCCTATCGCGCCTCGGCGCGGGCTGCGCCCACGAGTGAGGTCCCGCCCATGCTCAACTGGACCATCCACACCGCGCTCAACAACCGCCTCCTGATCTGTGCCCTCGGCGGGCTGCTGGTCCTCGTCGGCGGGCGGTCTCTGCTTCACCTGCCCGTGGACGCTTTCCCGGACACCACGCCGGTGCAGGTCCAGGTCAATACCGCCGCGCCATCGCTCAGCCCGGAGGAGATCGAACAGCAGATCACCATCCCGCTCGAACTGGCCATCGGCGGTCTCCCCGGCCTGGCGAACGTCCGCTCCATTTCAAAGTTCGGGCTCTCCCAGGTGGTCGCCACATTCGACGACCACACCAGCATCTATCTCGCGCGCCAGCTCGTGATGGAGAGGCTCGGCGCCGTCTCCCTGGCGGAGGGCATCGGCGTGCCCGAGCTCGGCCCGATCTCCAGCGGGCTCGGCGAGGTCTTCCACTACGCCGTCCGCTCCTCCGATCCCAGCCGCGGCCTCGCCGAACTGCGCGAGATGCACGACTGGGTCATCAAGCCGGAACTGCGCAAGGTCCCGGGCGTGGCCGAGGTCAACTCGTGGGGCGGGCTCGAGAAACAGTTCCACGTGCTGGCCGATCCCGACCGCCTCATCAAGCACGGCTTGACCCTGCGGGATCTTGCCGATGCCCTCGGGGGCAACAACGCGAACGTGGGCGGTGGCGTCATCGAGCGCGGAGGCGAGACCCTGCTGGTCCACGGCGTCGGCGCCCTGGCGGGTGTCGCGGACATCGGTCGCGTCGTGGTCGCCGCCCGCGCCGGGTCGCCCGTCCGCGTGATGGACGTCGCGGACGTCGAGATCGGCCACGAGATCCGGCGCGGCGCCGTCACGTCCGGCGGCGGGGGCGAGATCGTCCTGGGCCTCGGCTTCATGCTGATGGGCGAAAACAGCGCCGTCGTCACCAGGGCGCTCAAGGCGAAACTGGAAGAGGTGCGCCGCTCCCTGCCGGGCGACGTGACCGTCGAGGTCCTCTACGACCGGACGGAACTGGTCGGCAAGGTCATCCGCACCGTCGAGCACAACCTGATCGCGGGAGCGGCGCTCGTCATCGCCGTCCTATTCGCCTTCCTCGGCAACCTGCGGGCCGGCCTGATCGTGGCCTCGGCGATCCCCCTGTCGATGCTCTTTGCCGGAAACCTGATGCTCCAGGCCGGCATCGCCGCAAGCCTCCTTAGCCTCGGCGCCATCGACTTCGGCCTCATCGTCGACAGCTCCGTGATCCTGGTCGAGAACTGCGCGCGCCGCGTGGCCATGGAACCGCACCGCCCCCGCCTGGACGTCGTGCGCGAGGCGGCCATCGAGGTGCGCAAGCCGACGATGTTCGGCGAACTCATCATATTGATCGTGTTCCTGCCGATCCTCACCCTCGAGGGCGTCGAGGGGAAGATGTTCCGGCCGATGGCGCTCACCATGATCTTCGCGCTGCTGGGGTCGCTGGTTTTTTCCCTCACGCTGATGCCCGTCTTGGCCAGCCTGCTCCTGCCGCGGACCGGCGCCCACACCGAGCCGCGCCTGGTGCGGTGGGCGAAGCGCCTCTACGCCCCCGTCCTCGACATCGCCATCCGGCGCCGCGCCACCGTGCTGTGGGGCGCCTCCGCGCTGGTCGCCGCCGCGGCGTTGGTCGCCTCGCGGGTCGGCACCGAGTTTCTCCCGAAACTCGGCGAGCAGGCCCTCGCGGTCAGCACCGTCCGGCTCTCGGGCATCTCCGTCGATGAGTCCATCGCCTGGAACGGGCGGATCGAACGGGCGCTCCTGGAAGAATTCCCCGACGAGATCGCCCGCGTGTGGACCCGCCTCGGGACCGCCGAGGTCGCCACCGACCCCATGGGCGTCGAGCTCTCCGACTTCTTCATCGCCCTGAAACCGCGGCACGAGTGGACCCGCGGGCGGACGCAGCCCGAGCTGGTGGAAGCCATGCGCAAGGTCTTCCTCCGCCAGCCCGGCATGACCGCCGCCTTCAGCCAACCGATCGAGATGCGCTTCAACGAGATGATCGCCGGCGTCCGCGGCGATGTCGCGGTGAAGATCTACGGCGACGACCTCGATGTGCTCCGCCGATTGTCCGATGAGGTGCAGGGCGTCCTCGGCGGCATCCGCGGGGCCAGCGAGGTTTCGGGTGAACAGATGAACGGCCAGCCCGTGCTGCGGGTCCGCGTGGATGGGGACGCCGTGGACCGCAACGGCATACCGCGCCGCGAGGTGCTCGACGTGGTCGAGGCCGTCGGCGGCCTGCCCGCGGGCGAGGTCCGCGAGGGCCAGCGGCGGTTCCCGCTCGTCATCCGGCTCGACGAGCGGCACCGGGGAGACCCCGCGGCGCTGGCCGGGGCGCTGGTGCCCACCGCCTCCGGCGCGATCCTGCCGCTCGGTCGCCTCGCGCAGATCTCCGAGGAGGAGGGCCCGGCCACGATCAACCGCGAGTGGGCGAGGCGCAGGGTCACGGTCCAGTGCAATGTCCGCGGGCGCGACGTCGGGGGCTTCGTCGAAGAGGCGATGCGCACCGTCGGGCGGGACGTGTCGTTACCCGAGGGCTACGCCATCGAGTGGGGGGGCCAGTTCGAGAACATGCGCCGCGCCAACGCGCGCCTCGCTTTCGTCGTGCCCTTGGCCCTCGGCATGATCTTCTTGCTGCTGTACTTCAGCCTGGGCTCCGTGCGCGATGTCGCCATCGTCGCGACGGGCATCCCCCTGGGGGCCGTGGGCGGCATCGTCGCGCTCTGGGCGCGGGACATGCCGCTCACCGTCAGCGCCGCCATCGGCTTCGTCGCCCTCAGCGGCGTCGCCATCCTCAACGGCCTGGTCCTCATGACGTTCATCCGCCAGCGGGTCGAGGCGGGCGCGGCGCTCGAGGGCGCCGTGCGCGACGCCTGCCTCGCCCGACTGCGCCCCGTGCTCATGACGGCCCTCGTCGCGGCCGTGGGATTCATCCCGATGGCGGTCAATGTCGGCGTCGGCGGCGAGGTCCAGCGCCCGCTGGCCACCGTCGTCATCGGGGGCATTTTCACCAACACGCTTCTGACCCTCCTGGTCCTCCCGGCCCTGTGCACCCTGGTGGGGAAGAGGCGACACCCGGAGGGCATCCGCGGGTGAGGCAGACACTCTTGTCTGCCCCCGGGTATCCTGAATGCCCACGCGGCAGACAGGAATGCCCGCCTCACGTCCCCCGCTGCAGTTCCTCCAGCGCCCTGCGCACCTGCTCGGGGTGGCGCTGCACCGGCACCCCGCGCTCCGCGCAGTACCTCTCGAGGCATCGGCGGCAGATGCAGGCCCGCCGTTTCGCCTCGTCGGGAACGAGGTCCAGCAGTTCCTTGGGGAATACAAACTCGATGCACCAGCACGGCCCCTCGCCTTCGCAGGGGCGGGCGTGCAGGCACTCGTTCGGGCCCCCGCACAATGGGCAGACAGCCTGATCGATCACGACCATATCAGTACTTCAGCGTCACCTTGAACCCGACCGCCTGCGGCGCGCCGACGTTCCCCGCGACGATGCTCGGCACCACGTAGGAGAAATATTCCGTGCCCGTGAGATTGCAACCATAGAGCGCCACCGAGAACCGCTCGTGCTCGTAGCCCACCGTCGCCCCGAGCAGGCCGTAGCTCGACTGCCGGAAATACGGGCTGTTGAGCTCATCGTAGAAGGTGTCGCCGATGAACGTCCCCTCCACCCGGGCGAACGCCCCGCACGCGTGGCGATAGCTCGCGAAGACCGACGCCGTCCACGCCGGTACGAAGGGGACCTCGTTGCCCGTGTAATCCAGTCGCTCGGCGCCGGGGATCGGGACGCCCGTGGCGTCGGCCTGGGGATAGGGGTCGCGATAGTCGTCGAACTGCGCCTGCGTCAGACCGAAGTTCCCGCCGACCACGAAACCCTCGAACGGCCGCGCCAGCAGCTCGACCTCGACGCCCCGCGCCGTCACCTCCGGCGCGTTGATCACCACGTATTCCCCAAACGTCACCGACCGCTCCACCTGATAATCCTTCACCTCGTTCCAGAAGGCCGTGGCGCCCAGCCGCAGCTTCCCGCCCCAGGCCTCAAACCGCACGCCGATCTCGTTGGCCCAGATCGACTCGGTGTCAAACTGCGCCTCCTCGGCGATGTCCGAATACGCCGAGAATCCCCCCGGCTTGAACGCCAGGCCCGTCCGCCCATGGAATGTCACCATATCGCAGCACTCCCACTCGAAGCCGAACTCCGGGGCGATGTTGGTATAGGTCGCGGGCTTGCGCACCTCAAAGCGCTCCTCGCCCACCCGCCGGACCCGGTTGATCTCGCGCTCAGCCAGGTCCAGCCTCATGCCGAACTTCAGCTCGAATCCCCGGCACAGCTCCCAGCCCGCGTTCCCGAATAGCGCGTAATTCTGCTCCGAGATATCGAATGCCGTGTCCTGATATTCCACGATCTGGCCCACCGGCACCAGGAACGTCCCGAAGAAGGGGATGACGAGCTCCTCGAACGCCAGCCCCGGCAGGCTGCGCGTGGATGTCCCGTTCACCTCGGCGGCCATGAAGAAGAAGCCCGCGTCCCACGAGAGCGGCGAGGGATCGTCGGGCGGTGACTCAAATCGGATCTCCTGGCTCCACTGCTCGCGCCTCTGCCGGATCGTCGAGGTCGCGCCCTGGAGCGGGTTGTCCGCGATCGGGTCGATCGGAAGGCCGGGGATGACATAGCCGGCGAGCAGATTCGCGGGCGAGAGATCCAGGTCGACGGTGTTCGGGTCGAGATCCCAGTCCTGCCGCGCGGTGATGGAAACGACGCGCCCCCAGTCGAAGCGCCGCTCGATCCGCAGCGCCTGCATCTGCGTGTCCAGTTGGGTGATGGCGTCCAGGTCGGACTCGACCTGATAGCGGTCCTCCGGGTCGAGAGGGGTGATCGGCTGCGCGCCATCATCGAACCGCTCCGCGGACACGGTCAGCCGGATGTCCCACTCCTCCGTCGGCGTCCATCGCAGCACCCCGCGCCCGCCCAGGGCATCGCGCTCGTCGGCCCTCTTGTTCAAGAAGGTGTTCTCGATGAATCCCTCGCTATACTCGTGATAGCCGTGCAGCGCGAGCGAGAGCCGGTCCTTCACCACCGGCCCCGACGCCGTCACCTCGTACGACTGCGCATCGAAACTGCCGTAGCCGAACGACGCGCTCGCGCGATAGTCGTTGCCGGGAAGCGCCGTCTGCGCCCGGACCACGCCCCCCGGCGCGTTGAACCCGAACGCCGTGCTCCGCGGGCCCCGCAGCACGTCCACCCGCCGCGGATCCCACAGCGAGCCGCCCTGCGCGAACGTCGGCCCCAGCGGCACGTCGTCCAGATACACGACCGTTCCGGGACTGCCAAAGAAGGGCGTGTTCGCCGTGCCCCGCATCGTGGTCACGTCGCCAAACGCCCGCACCCCGCTGTCCGCCACCGAGAAATTCGGGGCCAGCCCAGACAGGGACCGCACCTCCACCTGGTTCCCGATCGGCAGCACCGACGTGTCCAGCACCGTCAGCGACGGCCCCGCGGGCGGCGCGCCCTCGCGCGCCCCAACCACCGTCACCACCGCCACCGGCGCGTTGGTCTCAGCCGCGACCGGCACGCCGGACACGCCACAGGCGGCCCCGGCGACCAATGCCGCCGCAAGGCCACGCCCGTGCCGCACCATGAATGAATCGTCGATCCTCATGAATAGACCCTCGCTCTTGACGGCCGGTTGATCACCCATGTCGAAGTGCGGATGCTAGAAGGTCCGTTAATCCTCCGCAACCAGAAGTTCTTATATGGACTGACCCCGATCAGGGCGGACCACCGGGGAAGAAGATGTAGCCGAAGCCGTGAGGCTTTGGCGCCCAAACGCTCGCGCGTTCGGCCACGGGATGCGATGCGGCAATGTTCAAGCAAGCGCCCGAGAATACAACCCGACCCTCACCAGAATGAATACACCGCATCGACCGAGAACATGTGCTGGTCGGTCTGGTTGTTGCCGAAGAGGTTGCCCTCGCCGTCGTCGCCGCCGTCGCTGGAGATGGCGTCGAGGCGGTACTCCGCGCGGAGCAGGAGACCGTCGCAGGGAGCGAAGCCGGCGGTCAGGGTGAACGAATACAGGTCGGCGTTGCCGGTGTAGACGTTGTTCTCGTCGATCGATGCGTTGCTGTTGTCCCAGGGCACCAGCCCGTCGGTGAATCCGAGCGTGCCATCGTCGGCGTGCAGGTATTCCGCGCGACCGGCGAGGTAGAAGCGGTCCGAGAGGCTGAATTTCGCGTAGAGCGCCGCGCCCCAGGCGGTGGCGCCGTTGGCGTCGCGGGCGTAGGCCGGATCGCCGGCGAACCGGTGCAGGTTGTCCTCCGCGTAGACGAAGTCGACGTTGAAGGCCAGCTTCAGCCGCCCGTCGCAGCACACCGGCTCCCACGCGCCATTGATGCTGAAGGCGAAGAAGTTCTGGTTCTCGGTGCCATCGATGTCGCTCCCGTCGGCGGTCCCATCGAGGATGCCGTTGGCGACGTTCGCCGCGAAGGCATCGCCCTCCGGCGACCACGCCGCGCCCGCGATGAGCCACGCGTTGCCGCCCGGGTTGGTCAGCTCGAGGGCGGTGGTGATCATCTTGGCGATGTCCGAGGGCCCGTCGTCGCCGAGGAACTCGTCGCCATCCAGAAAGTCGGTGTCGGAGTTATCCCAGCCATTCGCCACGCCGAAGTGGAGGGTCAGGAGGTCATTCAGCGGGATGCTGGCCAGGATGCCGGTGTGGGTGCCCGGCTCCAGAAAGCTCGCCAGGAGGCCGAATGTGAAGTTGTCGTTCTCGGCGCGGTCGGTGGCCTCGTAGCCCAGCAGCGCGAACCACTTGCCCACCGACACGTCGATCCCGGGGCCCACCGGCACCCGCAGCTGCACGAAGGCCGCCTCGATGTTCACCGCGCTGTTGCCATTGCCAAATCCGGCGTCGTTGTCGAACCCTCCCTTCGCGTCCTCGCCGAACACCAGGTCCACGCGAAAGCCGGCCGCCCACGTGTTCTCCTCCGGCAGCGCCTTCTCCAGGATCAGCCGCACCGCGTTCATGTTGAAATCGTTGGAATCGTCGCCGGTGACGAGGTTCTCCGTCGGGGTGCCGTTGAGCCCGCTGTCGGTGCCGCCCCCGTTGAGCCCATAGGTGTAACTGGCGTTCACCCAGCCCCCCAGCTTGACCCCGGTCTTAGCCGTCTCCAGATAGATGCCCGCGTCCTCGATCAGTTTCGCGTTCTCCCTGGCCTGCGCCTCCAGCTCTTTCGCGCGCGCCTCCAGCTGCTTCGCCCTGTCCTCCATCTCGGCCCCCG
>JADLBR010000087.1 GCA_020847615.1 Verrucomicrobiia bacterium | reverse complement strand
TGCCCGCCGGCGGCGCCGCTCGACCGGGTGCCGGTACCGCCGGTCGGCCGTCGCAGTTGCCCTCCCGGCCCGGCCAATCGGACCTGGGGAACTTCCTCGGCATCAGCGCCGGGGCCGGCGCGGGGGCGGGCATCTCCCAGTTGCCGGCGAGACCTGGCGGCGGTGAGCGCCCCGGCCTTGGGGGACAGTCACCCGGGGCCGGCGGGCGGCCCAGCATCGGCCAACTCCCGGCGAGCGGTGGTCGACCCGGAAGCGGCATCGCCCAGCGTCCCGGAGCCGGCCACGGCATCGCCAACCGGCCCGCCCAGTTACCGTCGCAGCGACCCAACTGGGACAACTGGAGCAAGGGCCGCGACAATCGATGGAATCAGGCGGTGGATAATCGCGGCCAATTCTGGAACGACTGGTCGGGCCAGCGGGGGGACAAGATCAACGATTTCCGCCAGAATCAGGGGCAGCGTTGGGATAACATCCAGAACCGGCAGGATGATAGGCAGGAGTGGTTCGATCAGGCGCGCGAGGATCGCCAGGATTGGCGCGTGGACAACCGCGAGGACTGGCAGGACTATCGCAAAGACATGTGGGATTACCGGTACGATCGTGCCGACGAATTGTGGGACGACGTCCGGGATTACCACGACGACCTGTTCGACGACCACTGGTGGGGTGGTTGTTATTGGGGTGCGGGCTACTATCCTCCTGGCTACAGTTGCCCGTCCAACCCCTGGTGGTGGTGGGTGCCCGTGGCATGGGGAACCCTGGCAACCATCGTCAATGCCGCCGAGCCAGTCTATTACGATCACGGCGTCACGGTCATTTACGAGGGGGACAAGGTCTATCAGAATGGCGTGCCACCCCAGCCCGCGGAACAGTATCGCGAGCAGGCGATCAATCTCGTCGTGAACGTCGAGCAACCCCCGCCGCCGGCGCCACCGCCGACGGCGAGCGCGGCCGCCGCCGCGCCAGCGCCGTCGCAACCCGCGAGCGACTGGATGCCGCTCGGCGTCTGGGCCCTGACACAGGAGGAAAAGGGCGACGCCACCATGTTCTTCCAGATATCGGTGAACAAGGAGGGCATCATCTCCGGCGGCTACCAGAATGTCGTGACGGGCGAGAGCAAGCCCATCGCCGGCAGCGTCGACAAGCAATCGCAGCGCGCCGCCTGGCGCATCGGCGACAACAACAATACCGTCTTCGAAACCGGCCTGTTCAACCTGACCAAGGACGTGACGACAGTGGCGATGCACTTCGGCAAGGAGCAGACACAGACATGGCTCATGGTGCGCCTCCCGGCCCCCCAGATGCCCGGGGCTCCCACCAAGGTGGACACGACCATCCAGCGCGAGCCGCCGCCGCCCGTCGCGCCGGCGCCAGCACCCGCGGCAAAGAAATAGCCGTAAAACCATCTCGTGCGAGGAACAAGTGATTCTGGTAGGGCCCGCGGCCCCGCGGGCCGCACCGACCACGGTGCCACGCCCGCTGGTGGCACCCGGACGCCGGGGCCGGCGTCCCTCCCCATCCATCACACAACCGGCACGTCCCACACCGTCTCGCAATAATCCCGGATCGACCGGTCGGAGGAGAACTTGCCCATCCGGGCGACGTTGAGAATGGCCTTCTTGGTCCACGCGCCCGGGTCGCGCCACAGGGCGCTCACATGGCGCTGGCAGTCGACGTAGGCCTGATAGTCGGCCAGCACCAGAAACGGATCTTCCCAGAGCAGGTTGTCCACGATCGGACGGAACAGCCTGGCATCACCTTTGGCAAGGGCCCCCGACGCGATGAAATCGACCACCTCGCGCAGCGTCTCATTCTGTTCGTATATGCTGCCGGGGAGATAGCCCCGGGCCTTGCGCTCCCGCACCTCGTCGGCCGTTAGCCCAAATAGGAAGAAATTCTCCGCCCCCACTTCCTCGCGGATTTCGACGTTCGCGCCATCCAGGGTGCCGATGGTCAGCGCCCCGTTGAGGGCGAACTTCATGTTTCCCGTGCCGCTGGCCTCCTTGCCGGCGGTCGAGATCTGCTCGGAGAGATCGGCCGCGGGATAGACGTGCTGGGCGTTCTTCACGTTGTAGTCGGGGAAGAAAACCACCTTCAGGCGATCGCGCGTGTCCGGATCGTTGCCGACGACGTCGGCCACGGCGTTGATGAGCCTGATGATGAGCTTGGCCATGAAATAGCCCGGCGCGGCCTTCGCGCCGAACAGGAACGTCCGGGCGGGTTCATCGGCGTGCCGATCCCGTTTCAGCCGGAGGTACAGGGTCAGGATGTGGAGCACGTTGAGGTGCTGCCGCTTGTACTCGTGCAGGCGCTTGGCCTGGATATCGAAGAGCGAAGACGGGTCCAGGTCCACCCCGACGCGGCGCCGGACCAATGCCGCGAGCCCGCGTTTGGCCTGGAGCTTCACCTCGCGCCAGTGCGCCTGGAATTCGGAATCATCGGCGAACGCTTCGAGTTCCCGGAGCCGGCCGAGGTCGCCGAGCCATCCCTCGCCGATCCGCGAGGTGATCAGCCGCGCCAGCGGCGGATTGCTGACGGCGACGAAACGGCGCGGCGTGACGCCGTTGGTCACGTTGCAGAACTTCTCTGGCCACAGTTCCGCGAAGTCGCGCATGACCGTCTGTCTCAAGAGGTCCGAGTGCAACCGCGCGACGCCATTCACCCGGTGGCTGCCCACGGTGGCGAGGTTCGCCATCCGCACGTATCGCCCGCCCCGTTCGTCAATGAGGGACATCCGCGCCAACCGCGCGTCGTCGCCGGGAAATCGGCCCTGCACCTCGAAGAGGAAGCGGCGATTGATCTCGTAGATAATCTCCATGTGCCGCGGGAGCAGCTGGTCGAGCAGGCGCACGGCCCACTTCTCCAGCGCCTCGGGCAGGAGCGTGTGGTTCGTATAGGCGAAGGTGTGCCGCGTGACGTGCCACGCCGTGTCCCAGTCCATCCCGTGCGCGTCCAGCAGCAGGCGCATGAGCTCGGCCACGGCGATGGCGGGATGCGTGTCGTTGAGCTGGATGGCCCACTTCTCGTGAAACTTCTCCAGGGGACGCTTCAGGAGCCGATGGATGCGGATCATGTCTTGCAGCGAACAGGAGACGAAGAAGTACTGCTGCTGGAGGCGGAGCACCTTGCCCTCCATGTGCTCGTCGTTGGGGTACAGGACCTTGGTGATGTTCTCCGAGGCCACCTTGTCCTCGACCGCGCGGTAGTAGTCGCCGTGGTTGAAAGCGGCGAAGTCGAAGGACTCGACGGCCTCGGCCTTCCAGAGCCGCAGCGGATTACAGGCCGCCCCACGGTATCCGAGGATCGGCGTGTCGCAGGCCACGCCTTTGACCACGGTGTGCGGGATCCAGCGCACGCGATAGCGGCCTTCGGCATCGCTGCCCGCCTCCGTCCGCCCGCCGAACCCCACCTCGTGGGCGATCTCCGGATGGACGATCTCCCAGGGGTTGCCCAGCCGCAACCACTTGTCCGTGATCTCGACCTGCCAGCCGTCCTGGATGACCTGGTCGAAGATCCCAAATTCGTACCGGATGCCGTAGCCGATCGCGGGCACCCCGAGCGTGGCCATAGAATCCAGATAGCAGGACGCCAGCCTCCCGAGCCCGCCGTTGCCCAGCCCCGGCTCCTCCTCCTGCTCGATCAGCGCGTCCAGGTCGTGGCCCAGTTCCGCCAAGGCCTGTCGCGCCTGCTCGGTGATGCCCAGATTCAGCAAATGGTTCGCCAGGTGCGGGCCCGGGAGGAACTCCGCCGACAGGTAGGCCACCGCGCGCGCGTCTCGCGCACCAAAGGACTCGATCGTCTGGACGCCTCGCGCCAACACCCGATCACGCACCGCCAGCGCAAGCGCGGTGTATAGGTCGTTCCGCGTCGCGACCGCCGGAACCCTCCCCAGCCCACAGATCAGGCTATCCAAGAACGATCGCTTCAGCTCCTCGACACCCAGGCCGATCCGGGCGTCGGTCGGGGAGGGGGATTCCGCAATTTCGGGTCGGGATGGATCATGGGTGTCAGACATATTTCCTCCGATGAGATCAAACCTCCGCGAACGAAAGCAAGGCGATCCGGCGCGCCCATCGTACACCCCGCGTGAGGACCTCACGCAACAAGAATTCCATTGCCCGCGTGACGGTCCATCGGCAGCCTGCGTTCGGTTTTGGGAACTCTGTGTCCTCCGTGGTGCCTATCGCCCGCGGGGTTCTACCACAGAGGGCACGGAGAACACGGAGGTTTCCGATGGAGGGCAATCAATTGACGGCAAGGGTGATTGGCTGCGCCATCGAGGTGCATCGCGTCCTGGGCCCAGGCCTGCTGGAATCGACCCATGAGCAGTGCCTTGCCCGAGAACTGCACCTCCAAGGAGTCCCCTTCCGGCTTCAGGTCCCCCTGCCGGTGGCGTACAAAGGTGTCCAGCTGGACTGCGGATATCGCGTCGATGTCTTGGTTGGCGACGAACTGATCCTCGAACTCAAGGCCGTCGACCAACTCAAGGGCATCCACGAGGCGCAGATACTCACCTACATGAGGCTGGCCCAAGTCAGGATTGGCCTCTTGATCAACTTCAACATGACGCTGCTGAAGGACGGCATCCGCCGCTTCAGGCTGCGAAATCCTCGGTGCTGATCGCCCGCGGCTTCACCACAGAGGGCACAGAGGACCCAGAGCCCGAACCCCCAACCCTCCGTGGCCTCCGTGTCCTCCGTGGTGAGAATCCGCGGCATGCGCGGCTCACTTGCCTTGGGTGCCGTCGCCCACGCGCATGAACTCGATGCGGTAATTGGCGCCGGGATTGCGCGGGGACGGCCCGGCCACGAGCATCGCGAACTCGCCGGGCATCCGCGTCTCGCGCATCCATTCTTTGATGAAATGCGACCAATCGTCGGGCTCCTGCTCCAGCAGTATGGGGTGCACGCCGTAAGAGAAAGCCAGTCCCTGGCATATGGCGGGGTCTGGGCTGAGGGCCATGATCCAGGCGGGCGGGCGGAAGCGCGAGATCATCCTCGCGGTCGTCCCGCCGCGCGTGGGAACGAAGACCGCGGCGCAGGGCACCGTCTCGAGCGCGTTTTCGGTCACGGACGCGATCGCCGCCGCGGCCCCGGTGGGCCCAATCTCGCGCAGTGTCGCACTCAGGCCGTCGGGCCGGGCCTGCGTGCGGTGGGCTTCGGTGACCGCCGCGATCCTGGCCAGCATGGCCACCGCTTCCTCCGGGAACTTACCCATTGCCGACTCGCCCGAGAGCATGATCGCATCGGTGCCATCGAGGATCGCGTTGGCGACATCCGTGGCCTCGGCGCGGGTGGGCAACCGGCTGCTCGTCATGGATTCGAGCATCTGGGTGGCGGTGATGACCGGTTTGCCCGCGAGCCGCGCCCTGGCGATCAGCCGCTTCTGCGTCATGGCGATTTCCTCGATGGGCACCTCCACCCCAAGATCGCCGCGCGCGACCATGATCCCGTCCGCCGCGGCCAATATCTCGTCGAAGTGCTCGATCGCGCCCGATCGCTCGATCTTGGCGATGATGAAAGGCTCACGGCCAAACGCCTTGGCCGCATCGCGCACGGCCCGTATGTCCGCGGCGGTTTCGACGAAGGACTGGCTGACGGCAT
This sequence comes from Verrucomicrobiia bacterium, assembly GCA_020847615.1. Classification (GTDB taxonomy): domain Bacteria; phylum Verrucomicrobiota; class Verrucomicrobiia; order JADLBR01; family JADLBR01; genus JADLBR01. The sequence continues at coordinate 17,048 of JADLBR010000087.1, read as the reverse complement.
CGACGCCGTTCGCGAGCGCGAACTCGAGGCAGGCGCGGTCATGTTCGGTGAAGGCACTGATGCCGAGGTCGATGCCGGGAAGATTCAGGCCCTTTCGCGACCGCAATTCCCCGCCCACCGCGACCTTGCAGTGAACATCCTTTCCCTCGACGCGTTCCACCAAGAGGTGCACCAGCCCGTCGTTCAGGGAAAGCCGGTCGCCGGCCTTCACGACCTGCGGCAGGCCCGCGAAACTCATCGATGCCCTCCGCGCGTCGCCGACGCAGTCCTCGGCCGTGAGCGTGAACGTGGCCCCGGGCGTCAGGGTGATCGGCTCCGGGTCGATCTTGCCGAGCCGCATCTTGGGGCCCGGGAGGTCGGCCATGATGGCCACGCGTCTGCCGGTGGCCCGCTCGGCGTCGCGTATGCGCCCGATGCGCCCCGCGTGGCTGCCGAAATCCCCGTGCGAGAAGTTCAGCCGAGCCACGTTCAGTCCGGCCCGGATGAGGCGCTCCAGCATCTCGGGCGACTCCGATGCGGGGCCGATGGTGGCGACGATCTTGGTCTTGTGATCTGGCAACATGGGTGAGCTCATTGGATCTGTGATCCCTCGATGAACGGCAGGCCGGCGTCGAGGGCCCTGAGGTTGGCGACGGTGGTTTGGGCGATCTCCTGCAAAGCCTCGCGCGTCAGGAAAGCCTGGTGGGATGTGATCAGCACGTTGGGGAAGGTCAGGAGCCGCGCCAGGGTATCATCCTGGAGGATCTCTCCCGAGAGGTCCTCGAAGAAGATGCCCTCTTCCTCCTCGTAGACGTCGAGCCCCACGCCACCGAGCCGGCCGGTCTTGAGCGCGGCGATCAGGGCCCCGGTGTCGATGAGCGCCCCGCGGCTGACGTTGATCAGGATCGCGCCGGGTTTCATCAATTCGATCGTCTCCGCGCGGATCATGTGCCGGGTCTCGGGCGTGAGCGGCAGGTGGAGCGAGATGACGTCGCTCTCCCGCGCGAGGACGCGGACATCGGCGTATTCGATGCCGTGGGCCGCGGCCCAGTCGGCATCCGGGAATGGGTCATGGGCGAGCACCCGCATGCCGAATCCGCGCAGGATCTGGGCCGCGACGCGCCCGATCTTCCCGGTGCCGATGACGCCCGCGGTCTTGCCGTGGAGGTCGAAGCCGACGAGGCCGTGGAGGGAAAAATTCAATTCGCGCACGCGGTTGAAGGCCCGGTGGATCTTGCGGTTGAGCGCGAGCAGCAGCGCGACCGCGTGCTCGGCCACGGCGTGGGGGGAATAGGCTGGAACGCGGGTCACTGTGAGGCCCAGTTCCTTCGCCGCCACGAGATCGACGTTGTTGAATCCCGCGCAGCGCAGGGCGATGTGCCGGACGCCCTCGCGCGCCAGCGCATCGAGGCAGGCCCGGTCCAGCCGGTCATTGACGAAGACGCAGACCGCCCCCGCGCCCCGGGCGGTCCCCGCGGTCGCCTCCGACAACCGAAACTCCCAAAAGCGCCATTCGATGCCCGCGCCCTCGGCGGCCGCCTGCAAGTATTGGCGGTCGTAGGGCTTGGTGTCGTAGGCGGCGGCGATCATCGTTTATCCCTCCCCGGCTCCGATCGATGTCTCTTGGTCTCGTGGAAAGTCTGTGGGGAGCCATCCGGATTGCCATGCAAAAACGTCGCCCCGGGGAGGGCCCGCGGCCCCGCGGGCCGCCATGGGCAGGATGCACGCGACCCCAATGGCACCCGGACGCCGGGGACGGCATTCCTCCCGGTCACCCGCCGAGCGCTATCGTGACCGCGACCAGGACGGCACCGACGGTCACCATCGCAAGGCCGGTGCGCGCGGGCCGCAGGCCAGAGTAGAGCGCCAGCTTGTATCCCGCGACAAAGAGCATTGCGATGGCTATGCCGTTGGAGACCCGGAGTGCGAGGGCGGGCGCGCCGATGAACACGAACGGGACCACGACCGGAAAGGTGGACAGGAACACCAGGAGGAACACCCCGGCCGCCCCGCGCCAATCGCGGGGCTCAAGCCACGGTCTCGCAGGCGGCTCGGGGAGCCGCCGCAACTGCTCGCGGATGGACTCAAGATCCGACTCTTTGAGGGTGGAGGCCACCAGCGGCGGCAGCGCTTCCGCGACGATCCGGTGCGCGAGCGCGGCGTCCGACGTTCCTCTCAGGGACCTGAGCAGCGCGATCGATCGCCCCCGCCCGGCGAGGACGTTGAGGAGGTACATGACCGCATCGACGATGCCCCACGCGAGATTGCACCCGATGGCCCCGACGAGCATTTCCCGCACGTCCTCCTTGCCCGCGGTGGCGACGCTCATGGCGCAGGTGAACGACAGGACCATGATGAGGCCAAAAAGGATCTCCGAGAATCGCTCGGGCGGGCTGAGGATGCGCGAATCGGATTCCAGCTCGGGTTGGGTCATGATGGGGGCACTCCTGTGGGGGCATCGGCCTCCGGTTTATCCGAGGACGCCGGGGCCGCCGTCCCTCCCGGAGCGGCATGGGGAGGGCCCGCGGCCTCGCGGGCCGCGTCGACCGAGGCACCGGCGCCCCGATCGAAGGCCTCGATGACATCGGCCAGCGTCGTGGAGCGATCGAGGCGTCCGAATTCCTTCTCGACGCCCTCGATGCGCAGCATGTCCCGCACGGAGGAGCGCGCATCGGCGAGGCGCAGGGCGATCCCGCGCCTCTTCAGTTCGGCGCCAAGGCCGAGGAGCATCCGCGCACCCGCAATGTCCACAAAGGGCGCGTTGGAAAGATCGCCCACCACAAGCTTCGGGCGCGGGGTCGCGGCATCGACCCTGGCCAGGACGGTATCGAAGACGTGATCCGCGTTGAAATAGACGAGGCCCGACTCGGGCCGGAACGCCAGCACGCCGGGAATGGGCTCGTTGCTCGCGTGGCGTTCTGCGTCGGTATACCGGCGCGTCCCGGGGATGCGCCCGAGGAAAGCGACGTTGGGCACCGACGCCCGGCGGATCAGCAAGACGAGGGATATGACCGCGCCGATCAGCACGCCGCGCAGCAGGCCCGCGCCCAGCACGCCGAGCAGCGCCGCCATCGCCACGAGAAACTCGTCCCGGTGCAGGCGCCACAGGCGGAGCAGTTCCTTCGCCTTGAAAAGCCCGACCACCGCGAAGATCACGATCGCGGCCAGCACGGGCTGTGGCAGGTTGCGCAATGTCTCCGAGAAAAACACGACCACCATGAGGACGATGCCCGCGGCCACCAGTCCCGAAATCGGCGTGCGCGCGCCGCCGCCCTCGTTGACCAGGGACTGCGACATGCCGCCGCTCACCGGAAAACCTTGGCCGAGGCCGGCGGCCATGTTGGCCCCGGCCAGCGCGAGGAATTCCTGGTTGCTGTCGAGGCGGTAGCCGTGCTTCTCGGCGAACATCCGGCCGATCGCCGCCGTCTCGACCGCGCCCAGGAGAAAACACGCCAGGGCCAAGGGCAGGAGTTCCCGGACCTCTTCCAGGCTGACGGCCGGGAGCCCCAGCGGCGGCAGCCCGCTCGGGACCTCGCCGAGCAACTTCACGCCCAGGCCGCCGAAGTCCACGAACGACGCCGTCGCGATGCCACCGACCACCACGAACAGGGATACGGGTTTGTTCCGCAGCCATATTCGGCCCGCCACCAGGGCGGCCAGTGCCGCCCCCCCGAGCGCGAGCGACGGGATGTTGATCTGATCGGCATGCGCGAGGAAGTCGGCCATCCGTTCCCAGAAGTCGCCGTGCCCGGCCTTGATGCCGCAGAGCTTGGGCAACTGCGTGCTCGCCAGATGCAGCGCCACCCCCGCCTTAAAGCCGATCAGCACCGTCTCGGAAATGAAGTTCACGATCGCCCCGGCCCGGGCGAACCACGCGATGAAGGCCAGGGCCGCCGCGAGCAGTGCGGTGCATGAAGCCAGGGCGCCGAATCGCCCCACGTCGCCGCCGGCGATTTCACCCAGCGACGACCCCACGAGCAAGGAGATGGCCGAGGTCACGGTGATCGCCGTCTGCCTCGAGCTACAAAACAGCCAGAACACCAGCCCCGAAAACAGGCACGCGTAGAGCCCCGCCTCCGGCGGCAATTGTGCGAGCGACGCGTCGCCGATCCCGCTCGGGAGCAGGTATGCGGCCAGCGTCACGCCCGCCACCAGGTCCGCGCGGAACCACGCGGGGGAATACGCTCGCAGCCAGCGGGCGGCTGCCAGCATGCCGTTCCAGCGAGCGTGGGCTCTGCGAGATCCTCCTGCGTTCATAACCGTGGACTCCAGCGCCGTCGCAATGAGGTCATCGTGTGCCGATACGCGCTATTTTCCACGAAAATTTGGATCGCTCGAGAATTCGGGTCGAACCGCATCGCGCACGCGCCGGAAAATCACCGGGCGCGAAAGCAGCGCCGAGACCGCCAAGAGTCTTCCCTGCATCCCCGCGTCACTGCGGGAGGCTCCCATTTTCGAGCCCCGCCGCTCGGGGACGCGCCGCATCATTCGTGTGGAAATTTCTGGTCGGCCGCGGAGTGCCTGAAGGCACCACTACGAACAACAGCGCGGCCTGCGGCTCGTAGTGCCGCCTTCAGGCGGCATCCGCACGACCAACTCTTCTTGAACGGGTTGCGGTATTACTCGACATGTCCAGAGCTCTGAAGCTTCTTTCTAACAGCCTGATCGGACTTGGCGAAGTCCGACGGGCTGCTAATGCGCCGCGGGCGCCGGCGTCGCCACGGGCGCCTTCGGCGGGAAGAGCTTCCGGATCACGGAATAGAACACCGGGGTGAGGAAGATGCCGAAGACGGTGACGCCGACCATGCCCGCCACGACCGCGACCCCGAGCGAGAAGCGCATCTCCCAGCCGGCGCCACGGCCCGTGACCAGCGGCAGGCAACCGAGGATGAAAGCGAACGATGTCATCAGGATGGGCCGGAGCCGCAGGCGGGAGGCCTCGACGGTCGCGGTGACGCGGTCCTTACCCTGGTTCTGCAAATCTCGGGCGAACTCCACAATCAGGATGGCGTTCTTGGCCGCGAGGCCCGCGAGCACCACGAAACCGATCTGCACGAAGATGTTGATATCCAGCTTCGCCGCGGCCACGCCGATGATGGCGCAGAGGATGCACATGGGCAGGATCATGACGATCGCCGCGGGCAGCGACCAGCTCTCGTACTGGGCGGCCAGGAACAGGAAGACCAGAAGGATGCAGAACGGGAATATATAGACCATCGTGTTGCCCGCGATGATCTGCTGGAAGGCGATGTCGGTCCACGACAGGCCCGACTGCGCCGGGGGCAGCGTCTTGGCCGCGAGGCCCTCGACGTCCTTGATGGTCGTGCCGCTGCTGGTCCCGGGCTTCGGCACGATGTTGACGTCCGCGCTCGGGAACATGTTGTAGCGGATGACGCGCTCGGGGCGGGGCACCTCGCTCACCTTGATGAGGGCCGACAGCGGCACCATCTGCCCCTCGGCGTTGCGCACCTGGAGGCGCCCGATGTCCTCCTTGCGGAGCCGGAACGGGGCATCCGCCTGGACGTTGACCTGGAAGGTCCTGCCAAGAAAATTGAAGTCATTCGCGTAGTAGCTGCCGAGGTAGGTCTGCAGCGCGGTGAATATCTCCGTCAGCGCGACGTTCTGCTTCTGGGCCTGCTCGCGGTCGATGTCGACGTAGATCTGCGGGACGTTGGCGCGGAACGAGCTGAACATCACTTGGTAGTTACCCGACCCCATCCCCTCTCGCATCATTTCGGTCGTAAATCCCTGGAGCTTGTCGAAACCGAGGGACCCGCGGTCCTGCACCATGACCTTGAGGCCTCCTGCGCTCCCGAGCCCGTCGACGGGGGGTGGACCAAAGACCGAGATCCCCGCCTCGGGGATCGCCCGCAGCTTCTCCTGCATCTCGGCGGCGATGACCCGGGAATCCCTCCTGTGGCCCATCTCTTCCAAGACCGCGATCACCGAGACCACGTTGGCCTGATTCACCGAACTGATCATCGAGAAGCCAACCCATGTCAGCGTGTGTTTCACACCCTCGGTCCCGGCGACGATGCCGATCAGATCCTTGGCCACCTTCTCGGTGCGCGCCAGCGCGGCGCCGTCGGGAAGCTGGGCGTTGACGATGAGGTAACCCTTGTCCTGCTCCGGCACGAAGCCCGCGGGCACCTTTGTGAACCCAAAACCGGTGAGGAAGAGCAACCCGCCATAGACGAGCATCACGATGGCGCTGACGCGCACGAGCCGCCCCACGGCCCCGGCGTACAGGTTGGTGCCCACGTCGAAGGTCTTGTTGAACAGCTTGAAGAACCATCCGAGGAAGAGGTTCAGGATGCGCCCCCCGATGTCCGGCTTGTCGTGGTGGGAGCGGAGCATCAGCGCGCACATCGCCGGGCTCAGGGTCAGCGAGTTGAAGGCCGAGATGATCGTCGCCACCGCGATCGTCAGGGCGAACTGTTTAAAGAACTGGCCCGTGATGCCCGAGACGAAGGCCGCCGGGATGAATACGGCCGAGAGCACCGCCGCGATCGCCACCAGCGCGCCGCCGACCTCGTCCATCGCCTTGCGGGTGGCCTCCTTCGGTGAAAGCCCCATGGCCATGTTCCGCTCCACGTTCTCCACCACGACGATCGCGTCATCCACGACGATGCCGATGGCCAGGATCAGGCCGAAGAGCGAGATGTTGTTCAGCGAGAACCCGAACATCGCCATGACGGCGAACGTGCCGATGATCGAGACGGGCACCGCGAGGATCGGGATGATCGTGGACCGCCAGTTCTGGAGGAACACCAGCACCACCAGGATGACGAGCGCGACCGCCTCGAAGAAGGTCTTCTGCACCTCGTGGATCGACTCCGCGACAAAGAGCGTGGTGTCGTAGACGATCTGGTATTCGACGCCGGGCGGAAAATTCTTCTTCAGTTCCTCCATGCGGGCCCGGATGCCCTCGGCGACCCCCAGCGCGTTGGCGTCGGGCAGCTGGTACAGGGCGATGGTGACGCACTCCTTCCCGTCCAGCAGGCTCCCCATGTTATAGTCCTTCGCGCCCAGCTCGATGCGGGCCACGTCGCGCAGGCGCACGATCTGCCCCTCGGCGCCGACCTTGAGGACCATGTCGGAAAACTCCTGCGGCTCGGTGAGCCGGCCCTTGACGCTGATGACCAGCTGCAGCTCCTGCGTCGGCGGGTGAGGCGGCGAGCCGATGCGCCCGGCGGCCACCTGCACGTTCTGGCTCCGGATGGCGTTGATGACGTCTTGGGGGGACAGCGCCAACTGGGCCATCTTGTCCGGGTCGAGCCACACGCGCATCGAGTAGTCGCGCGCGCCAAAGATGACGACATCGCCGATGCCCGGGACGCGATAGAGCTCGTCCTTGATCTGGAGGAAGGCGTAGTTGCTGAGGTAGAGCTGGTCGCGGCTGTTGTCGGGCGAGAGGATGTTGACGCACATCAGCAGCGAGGGGGACTTCTTCTTCGTGGTGACGCCGATGCGCTTGACGTCCTCGGGCAGCTTCGCCTCGGCGATGGAGACGCGGTTCTGCGTCAGGACCTGGGCGAAGTCGAGATTCGCGCCGAGCCCGAAGGTGACGCGCAGGGTCATGCTGCCGTCGGAGGCCGACTGCGACTGCATGTAGATCATGCGCTCGACGCCGTTGACCTCCTGCTCGATGGGGGTGGCGACCGTCTCCGCGACGACCTCCGCGTTGGCGCCGGGGTAGTTCGCGGTCACCTCGATGGTGGGCGGCACGATGTCGGGATACTGCGCGATGGGCAGCGACAGCATCGCGACCAGGCCCATGACGGTGATGATGATCGAAAGGACCGCCGCGAAGATCGGCCGATCGATGAAGAAGCGCGAGAATCCCATGATGACCTCCTAGCTGGCTGGCTTGAAAACAGAATCCTCGCGCAGGGACGCGGGGACGCGGGGAAACTCTTGGTGTGGCCGATCGCCCCGAGGCGATTGGTCGGTGCCACCGGCCGTGCAGGCCACCAGGGCCGTCGGCCAAACGCTTGCGCGTTCGGCTACGTCTTCCGGGCCCGGTCGCCTCACGCCGCGTGAGGCATCGATTCCATCGAGCGACTTAGCCGATGCCTTCATGTATCCGGCAGATTCCCGGGACTCAGTGTTTCGCGGCCTTCTCCGGCGCCGGCGCCGCGGCGCCCTCGCCTTTCACCCGCACGGGATTGCCGGGCCGGACCCGCAGCAGGCCGTCCACGACGACCCGCTCGCCCGGCTTCAGCCCCTCCTCGATGACGCGCAGGCCCTCCGACATGGCACCCGGCTTCACCTTGCGGAACTCGGCGATATTCTGGTCATTGATCACGTAGACGTACTTGTCGCTCTGGTCGGTGCCGATCGCCCGCTCGGGGATCAGCAGCGCCTCCTTTGCCTCGCCGATCAGCCGGACCCGCGCGAACATGCCCGGCGCGACCAGTTGCTCCGTGTTAGGAAACACCGCTCGCACGCGAATCGTGCCCGTGCTGGCATTCACCTGATTGTCCACGAAATCGATCTTGCCAAAATGCGGGTACTCCTTGCCGTCGGCCAGGATCAATTGCACCTTCACGCGCTCCCGCGCGGCACCCACATCCAGGCCCTTTTCCATCGTCTGCCGGCGCATCTCCAGCGCGCTGCGCTCATCCACGTCAAACGATGCCTTGACAGGGTCGAGGGACACGATCGTCGTCAGCACCTGCTTGCCGGCCTCGACGAGGTTGCCGACGGAGAACGCGCCCTTGCCGGCCTTGCCGGTCAGGGGCGAGGTGACCCTCGAATACTTGAGGTTCAACTCAGCGGCCTCGACCGCCCCGCGCGCCGTCTGGACCGCCGCCTGGGCGGCCTGCCCGTCGGTCGTGTATTTCTCGAACTCCACGCGGGAGATCGTGTTGTCCTTGAACAGCTGGTCGGCGCGCTTGGCGTTGGCCGCGGCCAGTTCCAGCTTGCTCTCCGCCTCCTTGAGCTGGCCCCGCGCCTTCTCCAATTCCGCCACGAAGGGCTTCGGGTCAATGACGAAGAGGACGTCGTCCTTCTTGACCATGTCCCCGTCCTTGAACAGGGTCTCCTGGAGGTAGCCGTTCACCCGGGCGCGGACCTCGATGCTCTCGTCGGCCTCGATCCGGGTGGTGTACTCGCCCGCGCCCGCGACGTTCTTGACGACGGGCTGCGCGACCACGACCTCGGGCGCCTCGGCGGCGGCCTGCTCCTTCTTGGAGCACGCGGGTAACAGGGACGCGGCGCAAAGGGCCAATGTGAAAAAAGGCGCAATTCTCCTCATGGGGACATCCTCTTCGGGGCGTTTGAGTTGATCGACGATATTCCTCGGCTGCGGCGGGCCTTGCACGCTCACCGCCCTTCTATTGGCGGCAAAACGGTGAGGTGTCAACCGCACGGCAACGCGCGAGGGCCGTGGCCGCGAGCGTTCCGGGCTAATGCCGTTCGGGATGGGCCGGCGCACCCCCATGGATGTGGGCGAGGATGCCCTTTGCGATGTCGGGCGTTTCGGCCCGGGCGGACCCCGCCAGCGCAAGGGCGGCGATCCCGTACCACACCGTGAGTCTCATGAGCGTTGGGTCCTTCCGTCGGATGGCCCGCCTTGCGATCCGATTTGCGCCACGGGGGCCCCGGCGCGGAAAAAGGCGAACCGGTTGAGGAACGTCTGGAACCGCTGCATGTAGAGGAAGATGCCCGGTGTCACGAACAGCGTCACGACCTGCGAGAACACCAATCCGCCCACGACCACGAGGCCGAGAGGCATGCGCGAGGCGCCGTCCGCGCCGTAACCCAGGGCGATCGGCATGGCGCCGGCGATCGCCGCCACCCCCGTCATCAGGATGGGCCTGAAGCGGACCAGGCAGGCGTGATGGATGGCCTCTAGATCAGTGCACCCGGTTTCTGCGAGATGCTGGTTGGCGAAGTCCACCATCATGATGCCGTTCTTGGCCACGATGCCCAGCAGCATGAAGATGCCGATGTTCGCGTAGAGCGACAGCTCCTGCCCGAACAGATGCAGGGTGGCGAGGCCCCCGAACGCCGCGACCGGCAGCGTCGTGAGCACGGTGAATGGATGGACGTAGCTCTCGTACAGGACGCCGAGCACGACATACATGAGAAAGATGGCCACCAGGAGCATGACCGTGAGCGAGGACAGCGATTTCTGAAATTCCGCGGCCTGCCCCTGGAAGCGCCCGGTGATCTCCGGCGGGAGGATGCCGCGGGCCGCGCCCTCGATGGCCGTGGTCGCGTCGCCCAGCGGGACGTCCGGCGCGACGTTGAACGATATCGTGGCCGAGATGAGCTGGTCGTAGTGCGGGACATTTTGCGGCCCGACCGTCTCGCGCCATTTCGCGACGGATCCCAGCGGGACGAGCTCGCCCGTGGCCTGCGAGCGGAGCCAGATCGCGCCGAGATTGCGCGGGTCGCGCTGGAACCCCTTCTCGAGCTCGACGATGACCTTGTACTGATCGACGTCGGTCTTGTAGAGGGTGACCTGCCCGCCGGCATACGCGAGGGACAGCGCGTACTCGATATCGTGCGCGGTGAGGCCGAGCGCGCTGGCGCGGTCGCGGAGGATCTCGACGTCGATCTGGGGCATGTCGAGCTTGACGCTGGTCTGGATGTCCTGGAGCTGCGGGAGCTTTCGCATCGCGGCCTCGAGCCGCAGGGCGCAGTCGAACACCCGGGCGCGGTCGCTGCCGCTGATGCCGTACGAATAGATGCAGCCCGTGGCGGTGCTCTCGCCGCCGGTGCTGAGGCTCAGCGCGGGCCGCGGCGCGACAAAAACGAACCGGTAGGGCAACCCGGCGAACGCGCGGTTGAGTTCCTGCACGATCTTCCGGATGGGCTCCCGGCGGTCCCGCGGCTTGAGCGTGATGAAGATCGGCGCCGTGCTCTGGTCCGCCCCGGCCTGCGAGCCGGTGATGCACAGCATCGTGTCCACGTTCTCGTTGGACATGATGATCCGCGCGACATGGTCGCGGAATTCGCGGATCTGGTCGGTCGAGGTCCCCTGATGCGCGACGATCTGGCCCATGATCATGCCGCTGTCGCCGATGGGCAGGAATGTCTTCGGCAGGGCCTTGAAGAGCCACAGCGTGCCGGCGATGCACGCGGCCCAGATGAGCAGCGGCACGAACTTGTGCCGCAGGAACCACGCCAGCATCCCGCCGTATGATCGCACCATGCCGCCGACCACGGTGTCCACGGCGCGCTGGAATGCGGACTTGTTCTCGCCCGTCGGCTTGAGCATGCGCGAGAGCATCATCGGCGTCAGGGTGCGCGCCAGGACCAGCGAGCAGAAGATCGCCGCAATGACGGTCAGCGCGAACTCGTGGAAGCTCCGGCCCACCACGCCGCCCATGAAGACCAGCGGCACGAACATGATCATGAGAGCGACGCTGGTCGAGATCACGGTGCCCGAGATCTCGATCGCGCTGGTGATCGCGGCATGGAATGGGTCCGCGCCCCTGTCCAGGTGGCGGACGGTGTTCTCCAGCTCGACGATCGCGTCGTCCACCAGAAAGCCGATGCACAGCGTCAGGCCCATGAGCGACAGGTTGTCGAGGCTGAAGTGCATCGCCCGCATGACCAGGAACGTGCCGACCAGCGACAGCGGCATGGTGATGCTCGGTATGATCGTGTCGCTCGCCCGGCCCAGGAACAGGAAGATGACGATCACCACGAGGGCGAGCGCGATGACGATGGTCATCTTGACGTCATCGATGGATTCGATGATCTGGATCGACCGGTCGTAGAAGGTCTCGATGCGGACCGAGCCGGGAAGGCTCTCCCCGAGTTGACGGATCGTCTCGTTGAGTTTCGCGGCCAGGGCCACGGTGTTGACCCCGGCCTGGCGCGACACCGCGAGGCAGATGGAGCCATGGCGAACGCCCTCGCCGCTCTTGCCGAACGCGTTGTCGATCACGTCGTCCTCGATGCTGTCGATGCATCGGCCGAGGTCCTCGAGGCGCACGGGTGCGCCATTGCGGTAGGCGACGATGAGCCTCTGGCACTCCGACGCGCGCAGGAACTGCCCGTTGGGCTCGATCGAGAAGGTGCGGAATGGGCCGTCGAGGCTGCCTGCGGGGATGGTGACGGTGCCGGTGGTGATGGCGCGCGCGATCTCGTCGAGGCCCAGCTGGTAGGCGGCGAGCCGGCGCGGATCGAGCTGCACCCGGATGGAGGCCTTGGCGCCGAACACCTGAAGCTGGGAGACGCCCTCGACCATCGTGAGCCGCTGGCCGATGGTGCGGTTGGCGTAATCGTAGAGTTCGCCCGCGGGCATGGTGTCCGACATGACCATGTAGTACAGGATGGGCTTCTCCGACGGGTTGAACTTGTTGTAGGTGGGAGGCTGGGGCAGGTCGGGCGGCAGATTGCCGGCGGCGCGCGAGATGGCCGCCTGCACGTCGGGCGCCGCGAGATCGCTGCTGCGGTCGAGATCGAAGGTGAGGGTGATCTTGGTCTGGCCCTCGGTATTGTCGGAGATGATGGAGACCAGCCCTGGGATCTGCATGCACTGTGCCTCGAGCGGGGAGGCGACGGTGGCCGCCATCATCTGCGGGCTCGCCCCGGGATACGAGACGCTGATGGTGATGACGGGGTAATCCACCGAGGGGAGGTCGCTGATGGGCAGGCTGAAATAGGCCGCGATGCCAAACGCCGTGAGCGCGGTGGTGACCAGGGTGGTCATCACCGGCTTGCGGACGCACAGCTCGGAGATGTTCATTTCGCCGGGGTCCCGTCGTCCGAGGTCGGCGCGCGGGCCCCGGCGTTGAGCGGGAGCCGCGCCTCGGTCACTTCGACGCCGGGCGCGAGGCCCATCTGCCCCACGGTGACGACCGTCTCGCCCGGCGAGATCCCCGAATCGATCGCGATGAGGTCGTCGTGGCGCAGGCCCACGGCGACCTGCCGGAGAGCGGCGGTGTTGGTCGCGGTGACGATGAACACGTAGGGCCCCATCTGCCCGTTCTGCACGGCCGTGTACGGGACCAGCACGGCGTCCTTCTGCTCGCCGATCAGGAACTTGATGTTGACGAATTGTCCGGCCCACAGCCGGGTGTCGGCATTGGGGACGTCGGCGCGGAGGGCGATGGTGCCGGTCTGGTTGTCCACGGTGTTGTTGATGAAATTGACGACGCCGGTGGCCATCACGCTTTCCGCGCCCTGCGGGGTGAGCAGGGCGTACACGGTGTTGGAGGGCGTGATGGTGGCGCGCGCCCGGGAGGCGTATTTTTCGGGGATGGTGAAGTCCAGGCGCAGGCGGTCCATGCGCTTGATGTTCACGAGGGCGGGACCGGTATTGGCGGGCACGATGTTGCCGGGATCGACGAGGCGGGCCCCCGCGTAGCCCGCCACGGGCGCCTCGATGGTGCAGTGGTCCAGGTCCAGCCGGGCGAGCCGGACTTCCGCCTCGGCCAGCCTGTTAATGGCGCGCGCCTCCTCGTGCATGGTCTCGGCGGCCTCGAGCTCGTTCGTGGCGATGACCTTTTGCGCGAAGAGCTGCCGGTTGCGCGCCAGGGTGTCCCGCGCGTTCGCGAGTTTCGCGACGCTCTGTTCCAGCGACGCCTGATTCTTCGAGAGGGTGGCCGCGTACTGGTTCGTGTCGATCACGTACAGCAGGTCGCCCTCCCGGACGAACTGGCCCTCGGTGAAGTGATAGCTCAGCACCTTGCCGGTCACCTCGGCCTTCACGTCGATGCTCTCCATCGGAAGCAGCGAGCCGAAGGATTCGACGTAGATCGGCACGTCCCGCTGGATCGCCCGCGCCGAGACGATGGGGCGGGGCCCATGGGCCTGCGGCGCCGGTGCCCGCCGGCACCCCGCGAACAGGGCGACCCAGAGCAATGCCACGATCGCCGGCCCCTGCAGAATCACGCGCGCGCCGTTCGGCATATGGGAACCCTCCTCACTGGCCATCTGCCCGCGCCGCCCCTCCCAGCATAAGCGGAACTGCCGCATCGGCGCCTCCGGCCATCGGTTGCGCTTATAGGCAAAATCGGTGCCGGGATGCAAGCCGCGCTTTTCTCGGGGTCGGCCGTGCGGCGCAACCGGGATAGACAGCCCGGCGCAGAGACGATAGCTTGGGCGCCATGAGCTTCGACTTCAGCATTTCATCGGACGCCCCCGGAAATCCCGCGGAGGTGCGGGCGCGACGGGAACGGATGGCCCTCCAGACCATGCGGGCGGTGACTTACGACGAGGCCAAGAGAATCGTAGAGGGCATCGCGGGCACCGCCGATGCCTGGGACGAGCAACTCCACCGGGCGCTCGAGGCGTCCCGCGATGGCCTGCTCCTGACGGGAGACATCGAGAAGGACATCGGGTACCTGATCGCGGCGAAGCCGGGGAAGGGCGTCTGGTTCTGGCGCACGGGCGCCGGCTGCGCCAAGGGACTCATACCCGACGACCGCGTATCCGCATTTCTGGAACTCGCGCGCCGCAAGGGGCTTGCATAGCCTGTCCAATATCCCGTTTGCCAAACCCCGGGCGCTGCCCTAGCGTCAGGCCCATGTTTCCTCATGCAGATTCGGTCGCGTCGCGCGTCGGGGCCCTGACCCTTGTCACCGCATGGGCTGTCCTGGCGAGCCTGACCGCCTCGCATGGTCAAACCAATGGAACGGCTTCCGCCACCCCGCCTGCGGCGCTGGCCACAGTCGGTCCGCAGGACGGGGTCGCGGCGTCTGGCGCGGCATCGTCCGGTGGCTGGCTCCGGCCCAAGCCCGATTCCGCGGCGCTGGCCATCACCGCCCACGCCGAGACCAAACTGGCGCTGGAACAGGCCATCGCTATCGCCCTCGCCCGCAACCCCCAAGTGCTCCGCGCCATCACCGAGATCGAGAGGCTCAACGGCGTCGTCCTCGAAGCGCGCGCCGCCGCCCTCCCGCAGGTTTCCGTCGCCATGGGCGTCGATGTCGTCGACGAGTACCTGAACCCCGCCTCTGACGTCGCCCCGGCGACCACGCTGGCCGATGACGTCGGCAGCGCGGTGAACGCGCAGGGCCTCCTCACGCTGCTGCCTCCCATCGGGCCGGTGCCGATCCCGTTCGATCTCGACGTGGGTTCGCTCCGGACGGGGCCCGCGCCACCCAACACCGACAAGGCGCCCAACGAGTCCTGGCAGGTCGAGATCGTCGTCGCCAAGAACCTCTTTGATGGTTGGGCCACCCGCGCCAGCATCGCCCAGGCGCAGCTGGTCGAAGAGGCCTCCACCCACGACTTTGAGGAGGTCTGCCTGGACACGATCCTCGCCGTCCGCCAGCTGTTCTACGACGCGCTCTACCAGCGCGGCCGCATCGTCGTCGAAGAGGAGAGCGTCGCGCTGCTCCGCGAGGACCTGCAGGACCAGACGCGCCGTTTCGATGCGGGCACGGTGCCCCGCTTCAACGTCCTGCGCGCCGAGGTCGCCGTATTCAACGAATTGCCCAAGCTGATCGAGGCCAAGAACGCGTACCGCAACTCGCTGGATCGCCTGGCCAAGATCCTGGCCGTCGACTACGTCCCGGGCACGGGCGAGGAGTTCACGCCCTTCGAGCCGGTCGGCGAGCTCCAGGGGGCCAACGGGAAGCTCGACTTGACCGAGAGCATCCATCGCGCCCTCATGGATCGGCCCTTGCTCAAGGCGCTTCAGAACCGCATCGAGGCGGAGCGCAAGGGCTACGTCATCGCCCGATCGGGATGGCTGCCCCGCTTCGATGCGCGCGCGTCGTACCTCTTCCAGAATGATCCCTTCTGGGACGCCCAGGACCGGACCGATTCGGGCTACACGGCGGGGGTCGCGGGGCAGTGGGATGTCTTCGACGGTTTCGCGACGCTCGGGCGGGTGCGGCAGAGCCGCCAGTTGACCCGCTCCGCCGAACTGCAATTCGAGGACGACCGCAGGCAGGTCGAGCTCGATACGCGCGTCGCCTTCTCCCGCTACATCGCGTCGCTGGAGTTCATACGCTCCCAAGAGAAGAACGTCGAATTGGCGGCCGAATCGCTCCGGCTCGCGCGCTCCCGCTTCGATTCGGGCGCCGGCACCCAGCTCGACGTGCTCGATGCCCGCGTCCAGTTGACCCAGGCCGCGCTGAACGAGCTCAACGCGCGCTATCAGTATCAGCTCGCGCGCGCCGACATGGACCGGGCCACCGCCGCCGGCATCCAGTTCATCGCGACGCCGGGCCAGCGCCGCGCGGCGGATCGCGTCCCCGTGATCGCTACTTCCACGAACGCGACCGCGCAGCCCGTCCCGCCCGCCGCACAGGCACCCGCCCCCGCGCGCAAACCCAATTACCAGAGCAAACCGCGGTGAACGCACGCCCACGTCGGCGCGCCGCGTCGCGCGCCATCGCCCTCGCCGCCCTGGCCGCGCTATTCGCATCGGCCCAGCTTTCCACGGCCCAGAAGACGGTCGCCGAGGCGATCGCCGTCGTCACGGGTTCGCTCGGTTCCGGGCCGCGCCCCGCCTTCGTGGGCGCCGCGATCGATGACTCCGTCGATGGCGAAACATGGAATCTCGTTTTCCTGGGCGGCGGCTTCGGGGCAGAGCGCCGCATCGTGACCCTCGTGGACGGAAAGGTCCAGGCCGAGGCGCCGCGCACCGTGTGGCCCTTCTCGACGGGCAATTACGACACCCTGCGCTCCCAGGAACTCGGCGTCTCGATATCCGCCTTGCGCCGCCTCGCCGCGGAGCGCTCGACCCGCGTCGGCATCAAGCCCGCCAGCCTCAAGTACGTCTTGAACCGAAAGGCGGGCGAGATCTTCGCCGTCTGGGATGTCTACCTCGTCGATCGCAAGAGGATCGTGATCGGCCACATCCGGCTCGATGCCGCCAGCGGCACCGTCATCAAAGAGGAATTCAGCGCCGGCAACGTCTCTGGCACCCAGCCCTCCCCGGCCCCGCCCCCGGTTCAGGCCCAGACCCCGCCGCCGCCGCAGATCCAGCGGGATGCCACCGGCCGCTCCACCATCCGGATCTCCCGCTGACCTGAAACTTCATGCCGCAGCGGGGATGGGTGCGATCAGGTAACCCATTTCCTTTGCGATGCTTGCGATGTTCCGAAGGCGGCGCTGTTTAAAACGTTCTTCGTAGGCGGCAAGTCCCTCGT
>JADLBR010000086.1 GCA_020847615.1 Verrucomicrobiia bacterium | reverse complement strand
TTTCAAGTGGCGGCCTGGCGCCCATTCTATGTGGAGGATGCCGGTCGGCAGATCTATCTGGCACCCGGGGCGCGCGTGCCCGTCCGCTACCAGTTTCACCCGGATGTTCCCGGTTTTTACGAGACGCCGCTGATCCTGAAGCCGGATCTCGTGCGCGATTACACGATCGAGGCGAAGGCCGTGGAAGCGCTGGCGCCATCGACGAACCGAGTCGATTTCGGGCGTGTGCGCGTCGGGGAGACCGTGCGCCGGGCACTGCGGGTGCAGAATCGGGGGCGATCGGCGCGGCAGGCGGAAGTGCAAGTGTCGGGTGCCTTCGCGACCGACGCCCCGAGCGTCCGGATCCCGCCGCAGGGGGAGGCGGAGGTTCATATCGGGTTCCGTCCGGCCGCGCCGGGCGAGGCCTCGGGATGGGTGGTTTTGCGAGAGGGTGCGAACGTGATGAGGTGCCAGCTCGTGGGCAGCGCGGAGATAGGACCGGACCTGTGGATTGTTCCAGGCCCGTCGGTTGACATGGGCACCGTGACGGGGATGGTGGCCGGTTTCGGGACCCGCCTGACGGTGAGCAACCGTGGCGACGTGGTCTGGGAGGGGGAGGTGATCGGAAGCGGGGAATTTCGTCCGGAACTGGCATCGCTGCGCGTCACACCACGGGGCATGGTGTCGATGGAGGTGCGATACCGACCGGGCGCCTTTGGCGCACACACGGGGGAGGTCGTGTTTGCGGGTCCCACGACGGCGGGCGTGATGTTTGCGGCCCACAACGTGATGCCGTCGGCCGCGCGACCCGCGGGGGTCACGCAGGTGGTGGCGGAGGGGATCGCACCCTCGCCGGAGGGACGGCCGATGGCTGGTCCCGCCGCGGGCGCGGAGTCCCCGCCGGGCGTTGCCGCGGCACCCGGCGAGGGGCGCCGGGCAGAGGCCGCGAGCCCGGCCTGTGATCTGGATCCGCTGCCAGTGTTCGAGCCCCCAAATTTTCGCGCTGGCCTGACAGGCGACGGTGCCGTGCTGGTCGAGTGGGATGCCTCCGCAGAGCTGCCCGTCGAGCACCTCTATCTTTGGGAGAGGCGCTTTCGTCCGCTGGCCGGGGGCGGGGCGGGGATCGTGTGGACGCGCCGCCCGGAGTTGCCGCAGCCCACACCCGATGGGCGAGGGGCGTTTGTTGTCCTCAAGGGACTTGAGGGGGGCTGGCGGCTCGAGTTTGCCTTGGCGGAATCCGGCGCGGATGGAGAGCCCAAGCGGCGGACCCCCATCATCGAGGTGGCGACGGGTGCTCGCCGGGAGGAGTGGCGCGTGCCCTGGGGATGGATTGCGGTGGCCGCGTGCGCGATCTTCGCCGCGCTGCACTTCTTCAGCGCGAGGTCCCGCCGGTGAATTGCAGCGCGGGATCGGTCTGCAGCAGCGAGTCCAGCTCGGGCCAACGGGTATCGGGCATGCTGTTGAAAGCGTGGAGGTAGAGGATCACGGTGTCTTTGGGGTGCCGCTGCACGAGAGTGGCGACGGTGTCCCGGATGGCCGTCGCGGGGGGTGGCTCGGCCGGGAACGACTCCGCGCAGCCGCGCCCGTCGTGGGCGATGCCCAGCGCGTTCAAGAAATCAGTGAGCAGGGGTGCCTGGGTGGCGATCAGCCATCCCGAGATACACTGGTACGCGGGCTCGATCGCCGCGGGGCCCGAGAGCAGCTCGATCATCCAGGGGTGACGCTCGGCGCGCGGGATTCTCTGTAGGGCCGCGGGATGGACGCGGCGGGCCTTGGCCAACCTGGCCAAGAGTTCGCGGTACAGGGACTTCTCGGTTCCGTAAGCGTGCTCGAGGATCTGGAGCGCGAGCGGCGCGGGCATCTTGGCGAATAGTTCCGTGGCGATCATGAGGCTTTTCCACGCTAGCAGCCGGTCGAGCTTTGCCAAGTCCCACCGGTAGCTAGAAAGCGAAACCGCCTGAATCCAATATGGTTAAGCGGTGGGCCAGGGGACGCCCCGCACTCCCGCGGGAGTCGCGGCCCCCGACGGTACCCGGGTCTCCGGTTGGGCGCGGCTACGCCGTGGGCTTCCGGGATTGGGGCGCCCTTTCCTTTCTTGGGCCGCGCCCCTCCTCTCGTCCGCGCCATTTCCAGAGGATTGGAATACCCTCGAGGTGCAGCTTGGCGCGGAGCTGGCTTTCGAGGTAGGCCAGCCAAGAGTCCGCGATGAGGCGGCTGTCGTTGCAGAAGCCGATGATGCGCGGCGGACGCCACGACCCGGGTTCCTGCTGGGCGGCGACGTAGTAGATCCGGAAATTGCGTCCCTGGCGCGTGGGTGGGGGCCGATGTGCCTGAACCTCCTGGACCGTCTTGTTGAGGGCCGGCGTGGCGATGGGCGTCGCCAGCGTCTTGGCCGTGTGGCCGACGCACGCCAGGAGCGCGGTCATGCCGGCGCCCTCGGTGGCGCTGACGAAGACGACGGGGGCATGGCCCACGAAGAACAGCGCCCCGCGCACCGCCTCCTCGAAGCGCCGCTTGAACGGGGCCGACCGCACCGCCCTCGCGTGGACGGGTGGTTGCCAGCGCTTGGCCTCGGGGATATCCCACTTGTTGACCGCGATGATCAGGGGCTTGGACGCGGCCTGGATGACGCCCGCGATCTTCCTGTCCTGCTCCAAGACTCCCTCGGTGGCATCGATGACGAGCACGCAGAGGTCGGCGCGATTGATGGCGTGCACGGAGCGGGCGGTCATGCGCGCCTCGAGGGTGTCTTTGATGCGGGTCCGTTTGCGCATGCCCGCCGTATCGACCAGGAGCATGCTCGCGCCGCCGGGACCCCTCGTCGTGGGCATGGGTACTTCGACCGCGTCGCGCGTGGTGCCGGGCACCTCGGACACCAGCGTGCGCGAGGAGCCCACCAGGCAATTGATCAGCGAGGACTTGCCCACGTTGGGCCGACCGACGATGGCCCAGCGGAGCCCGCGCACGCCGCCGGGGGGAATGGCCTCGTCCGACCTGCAAGGTGCCGCGGCGAGGACCGCGTCGGCCAGATCTCGGATGCCGTGGCCGTGGGCCGCGGAGACCCGGATCGGATCCCCGTAGCCCAGGCGCGCGAACTCGTGATCGAGGTAGAGGCCCTCGGACTCGTCCGCCTTGTTGGCGGCGATCACGACGGGCTTGCTGGTGCGCCTCAAAATCTTCGCGAGTGAGGCGTCCAGCGGATGCAGTCCCTCGCGCGCATCCACGACCCAGAGCAGCACGTCGGCCGCGCCCATGGCAAACTCCGCCTCGCGCCGGACCATCGCGTCCAGCGCGCCGCCCTCGGGGGCGCCGATGCCGCCGGTGTCGACAAGGGTCACCCGGTTCCCGCGCCAACTGCATTGGGTGGCGATGGTGTCGCGCGTCACCCCGGGCTGATCGTGCACCAGAGACACATCACGTCTTGCTAAACGATTGAATAGCAATGACTTACCAACATTGGGGCGACCCACGACCGCGATTGTTACCATGGCCCTAGCGCCGGATCGAGCCGACGTCGATGGAGTATCTTTGCATTTTCTTGTAGAGCGTGGTGCGACTCACGCCCAGGTGGGCCGCGGCTCGCAAGACATTGCCGCGGAACTCGCGCAACGTCCTGGCGATGAGCTTCTGCTCGTGGCGCGCGAGCGCCTCGAAGAGACGCCCGCCCGCGGGATTCGCGCGGGTGCGCAGAGCCGTCTCGGAATCATTCCAGTCCTCGGCCCCGGGCGCGTCCCCTGATGCGCCGCCGCTGGCCGGGGGTCGGAACCTCAAGGGCTCGGGCTGGGCCCGGGACGCGGGCGGGCGCCCTGCGGCTGCGCCCATGTCGATGATGTGGGGCGGAAGGATGCCGGTGCCGATGGAGTGCTCGCCGCACAGGATGACGGAGCGCTCCACGACGTTGCGGAGCTCGCGCACGTTGCCGGGCCACTTGTAGCGGGTCAGCGCCATGAGGGCCTCGGGGGTGAAGGCGTCGATGTCCTTGAGGTACTGCGCCCGGAACTGCTGGAGAAATTCCGTCGCGAGCAGCGGGATGTCCGAGGCGCGGTCGCGGAGAGGGGGAACCTCGATCACCCCGGTATTGAGGCGATGCAGGAGATCCTCGCGGAACGTCCCCTCGGCCACGCAGTCGCGGAGGGACCGGTTGCTGGCGGCCACGATCCGGACATCGACGCGGATCTCGCGGTTGCCGCCTATGCGCTCGAAGGTGCGATTCTGCAAGACCCGGAGGAGCTTGGCCTGGACCTCGGGCGACATGTTCGCGATCTCGTCGATAAACAGCGTGCCGCCATTGGCGCGCTCGAATCGGCCCAGGTGGAGGCTGACCGCGCCGGTGAACGCGCCCTTCTCGTGGCCGAAGAGCTCGCTCTCCAGCAGCTCCTTCGAGAGCGTCGAGCAATCCAGCACGACGAAGGGCTTGGCGGCGCGCGCGGAAATGCTGTGGATGGCGTGCGCGACGAGCTCCTTGCCGACGCCGGTCTCTCCGGCGATCACGATGTTGGCGGATGTCGGCGCCCAGAGCCGGATCTGCTCGAACACCTTGACCATCGAGGGGTGCGCGCCGACGATGTCCCCGAGGCGGCCCTTCGCGGCGACGGGGAGCACGCCGGTCGATCGCATGACGGCGCTGCGCTGAAGGATGGGTTCTCCTTGGGGGTTCATGGGGCAGTCACCAGAGGCGCAACCACGCGGGCGCCCAATCCTGACTTCCGACGATGAGGTAGGCCACGAGGAGGACGGTCACGGCGCCCAATATCAGCAGCCAGACCGGGGTCCTGGGCCCGGTTCGGGGTAGCCTCTGATGCTTCGCGATCCTCTCGTAGGAAATGGGGCCGCTCATGTGCGGGGAGTGGGACATGGGAGGGGCCTCGATGGCCGGCTGGGGCGGTGGCGCGGCGAGGTGTGCGGTGACCGCGGCGCCGCCCCGGTGCGGCGTCTGATGCGCGGGGGCCCGATGCGGGGTGGCGTCCGATTCCATGCGAAGCTTCGGGCGCTTCAGCGCCACCTCGAATTTGATCAGGGCCGTTCCCACCCTGATGATGTCATTCATCTCCAGCTGGGCCTCGGTCACCTGCTGGCCGTTGACAAAGGTGCCGTTGGAGGAGTTCAGGTCGCGGACCCGCACCCTGCCCTCCGCGAACAGGAACACGCAGTGCCGCCCGGAGATGCTCGCGTCGCGCAGGATAATCTCGTTGGTGGGCGCGCGCCCGAGATGGACGGCGGGCAGGTGGATATCGTAGGTGCGCCCCTCGATATTCTCGCCGTAGATGAGCAGTCTCGCGACTTGGGTGTTGGTGTCGATCAGCGAACCCGGGCCGGCCGTCTCATCCGACCCGACCGCCTCGAAGCCCGGCGGCGGGGGGATCTCCTCCGCAAGGGCCGTCCTCTGGTGGTGGTGGCTCGCGTCGAGCATCTGATCCCAGGTGGCCTTCAGGGTGCGCTGGTTGGGCGCCACCCCATCCCTGAAGGAAAACTCTCCGGGCGACCAGGAGAGGATCTCCGCGGCGGCCGATTGACCCGAAGAGTGCTCCAGTTGCGCGTGGATGACCTCGCCCCGATCCAGATAGATAAAACCGCTGCGGCCCTCGCAGTCGAAACGCATCTCGCCGCTGCGGCGGCTCAGGCAGCACATCTGAAGGATGTCGCACGGGGGAAAGTTGCGGATCTTCTCGAAGAAGCCCTTCTGGATCGCGGAGCTGGATTCGGTGGGGAACACGGCGGGTTGGTGTCTCAGAGGGCTGACAGGGACATTGCTTTCTAGTTGCGCTTTGTGGTCGGAACACCTACAGTATGTTCGAGTCGGTTAACATCGCAACCACTCAAGTAGTTCCTAGCATGGGTTTTCTAGATCGAATATTCAAGTCCAAGCGTCCGGGAGAAGGCGAGTCGATTCCTGGAGAACTGGCGGGGGCACCCCCATCGCTGGGTGCGCCCGTGCGCCCTGCGGCGCAAGAGGTTACGCCTGCAGGGGGCCCGTCGATGCCCGCGCCCACGATGCTGATACGCCCGAGGGGGCCCGGAATGCCGGGTGGGGCCGCGCAAATGCCTGGGGGATTTGGGGTTGGCGCCGGGATGCCGAAGGCCCCTGCGGTGCCGCAGGGTGCGGCGGGTGGCACGCACGGTGGTCTTGGTGTTCCGGTGCAGATCACGCAGCGCATCTCGTTGCGTCCCGGTGGCGGCGCTCCCCCGCCGGGTGCGGCCCCGGCGAAGCCCAAGAAGGAGACGCAGCGATTCGCGCTGTCGCCGGCGCCGACGCAGCAGGCGCCCGCGGAGACGGATGCGGCCGTGGGCGATGCCCAGCGACTGATGCTTCCCCTGGGCATGGTGCTGCGCAGTCTGCCGCCCGAGGTATTGAGCACGGACGTGGGGCAACTCCTGGCCCGTCCTGCGGTGGCCGGGGGGACGGTGTCGGTGCCGCTGGATCAGGTGCTGAGGCAATTGCCGACCGGGGTGGTGCAGTTCACCTTCGATGTGCTGCAACCGCAGATTCCGGCGGATATGCTGCAGTCGCCCGACCAATTGGCAACGCACTGGGATCGTCCGATCCGGCTGCCTTTGGGTGAGGTCGTCACCCGGATTCCGCCGCAGGCCATGGGGAGGCGCGGGACGCTTGCGGATCAACCGGCGGAGTTCGACTCGATTGAGGCGCCCTTTCGGGTTCAGCAACCGGGACCGCGTGCCCGGCGCACCGGGCGGCTGAGCGCCCCCGTCGCGGAGCCGGCGGCACCCGCCGAACCGACCCCGGCGATGGATGTCGAGATGGCACCGGCCTTTCTGGCGGCGGAAGCACCGGCGCTGGCACCACCGCCGATCGAGGCCGAGCCGATGGGCTTCTAGCCCTTCCGGAGGGCAGCCGCTCCCATGGGTGCCGAGCCTCCACCCCCGGCCGCCGTGGAACCCGTCCCCGCGATGCCGCAGCCGATCGGGGCGCCATTCGTGGCTTCGGCTCAACCCTTCAAGGCGCCAGCCGCGCCGTCGCCGATGAAACCGGCTCTGCCAGAATCTTTGGGATTGGGCGTCCAGAAGGCCCCCACCATGGGCATGACCGGCAAGATTTCGTTGCCGGGC
>JADLBR010000085.1 GCA_020847615.1 Verrucomicrobiia bacterium | reverse complement strand
GCCCCAGTAGGCAAGCATCAGATAGAACGTCCCGTGGCCAAATAGACTGGCGAGAGCCCGAAAGAAATTCACCCTCTGGTCTGCTCCCGCCGACACCGGGGCACCCGCGCTGTCGCGCGTCGCGTCGCGCAGCAGGAATAGCAGCAGCACGGCATAGGCGATGCCGATGATCCCGAAGAGGTAGAACGCGTAGCTCCACCCACGCGTCTCGGCGAGCCAGCCGCCAAGCCCGCCGAGGCCGGCGCCGACGCTGACGCCCGTCATGTGGACGCCCGTCGCAAGCGACCGGGTGTTCCCGCGGTGATAATCGGCGATCAGCGCGAGAGCCGCGGGGATGTAGATCGCCTCGCTGATGCCCATCAGCGCCCTGGCCACCAGGAGTTGCTCGAAGGTCCTCGCGTGACCCGTGAGCCACGTGAGGGCCGACCAGACCAGCAGGCTCACGATGATGGCGCGGCTCCGGCTGAAGCGGTCGGCGAGAAATCCCGCGAAGGGGCTCAGGAGGCCGTAGACCCAGAGGAAGACCGCGGTGAGCAGGCCGAATTGCGCTTCCGTCATCGGGATCGCCTCCACGAGCGAGCCGCGCATCGTGGTGATCATGACCCGGTCCAGATAGTTGAGGCACGCGACAAACCACAGCAGCCCGACGACGAGCCATGCCTGAGCCATCGGGTGCGGGCGGGCCATCCAAGCCATCCTAGCGATTGGGGCCCCCGGGGGCAATCGCGCCCATCGATCCCGCCGGCGCCTCTTTTAATCCAGCGTCTGCCGGTAGCGCCGGATGCCGATGGCCAGTGCGATCGCGCAGAAGGCGGCGATGGGCACCAGGTGCTGCGCGACGTCGGCAAATCCGTTGCCCTTGAGCATGATGCCGCGGACGATGCGGAGGAAGTGCGTCAGCGGCAGCGCGCTCCCGATCATCTGGGCCCACCCCGGCATGCCGCGGAATGGAAACATGAACCCGCTGAGCAGGATGCTGGGCAGAAAGAAGAAGAAGCTCATCTGCACCGCCTGGAGCTGGTTCTTGGCCACGGTGGAGAAGGTGAGACCCACGCTGAGATTCGCCACGATGAACAGGAGCGCGCACGCGAGCAGGAGCGGGATGCTGCCGCGGACCGGCACGCGGAACAGGAACGCCGCGGCGAGCAGGACGAGCACGACCTGGATGTAGCCGACGACGATGTACGGCACGATCTTGCCCACCATGACCTCCGCGGGCCGGACCGGGGTGCCGAGCAGGTGCTCCATCGTGCCGCGCTCCTTCTCCCGCGTGATCGCCAGCGAGGTGATGATGACCATCGTCATCGTGAGCACGACGCCCATGAGCCCCGGGACGATGTTGTACTGCGTGATGGCCTCGGGATTGTACCGGGCGTGAATCGCCAGCGAGGCGGCGGGCGCCCCCCCGGCGACCCGGCTCGTGGCGCCCGGCAGTTCCTTCTGCCAGATCCGCTGCGAGATGCCCTCCAGGGCCCGCAGCGCATTGCTGGTCGCCGCGGGGTCTGTGCCATCCGCCTCCACGAGAAACCGCGGACGCTCGCCCCGGAGCAGTTTGCGCGTGAAGTCGGGGGGGATGGTCAGCGCAAACTGCACGCTGCCGCGCTCGATGGCGCGGTCGGCCTCCGCCTCGGTCATGTCGTCGTCGACGATCCGGAAGTACCCGCTGTTGGCCATGGCGGCGACGAGGGCGCGCGTGTAACGGCTGTGGTCGCCCGAGACGATGCCGGTGGGCAGGCGTTTCGGATCGGTGTTGATGGCGAACCCGAAAAGGATGAGCTGCATCAGCGGGATCCCGACCATCATGGCGAAGGTGAGCCTGTCCCGCCGCATCTGGATGAATTCCTTCAGCACCACGGCGGCCAATCGGCCCTGGGGGGAGCGTCTCATGAGAAATTGTCGGAGGATTTTTCCATCAGGTGGATAAACACGTCGTCGAGGCCCGGCTCGATCTCCTCGGCGGTGTGCGCCGGCGTGAGGTGGCGGCCGAGGGCGGCGCGGATCCGGGCGGGGTCATCGGAGACGACGTGGAGGGCGTTCCCGAAGGCGACGACCTGCTCGAGCCCGTCCCCCTCGCGGAGGGCGATCGCGAGCGCGTTGAGCTCGGGCCCGCGGATCGCCCAGACGCGGATCGCGGCATGGCGCAGCAGGTCGGCCGGGGTGCCGCGCACCAGCAGCCTCCCGTACGCGAGGTAGGACAGCTCGTGGCAGCGCTCGGCCTCGTCCATGTAGTGGGTCGTGATCAGGACCGTGAGGCCATTCTTCTCGGCCATGGTCTGGATCTGCTCCCAGAAATCGCGCCGCGCCTTCGGGTCCACGCCAGCGGTGGGCTCGTCGAGCAATAGGAGGCGAGGCTGGTGGAGCAGGGCGCAGCCGAGCGAAAGCCGCTGCTTCCAACCGCCCGAGAGATTTCCCGCGAGCTGGTTTCGGCGCTCGGCGAGGCCGAGTTCCTCCAGGCTCTGGGCCACCCGGCGCGGCCGATCCGCGACGCCGTAGAGGCGGGCGGTGAAATCGAGGTTCTCCCTGACGGTGAGGTCCTCGTACAGCGAGAACCTCTGCGTCATGTAGCCGACGTGATGTTTGATCTCGCGCTGCTGGGTGAGGATGTCGTACCCGAGGCAGGTGCCCTCGCCGGCCGTCGGCTCCAGCAGGCCGCACAGCATGCGGATGAAAGTCGTCTTGCCGCTCCCGTTCGGGCCGAGGAATCCGTAGACCTGCCCCCTGCGGATCTTCATGTCGACGCCGTCCACCGCGAGGACATCCGCGAATCGCTTTGTCAGGCCGCGCACGTCCACGATCACCTCGCGCTCGCGCGGCGCGGCGCTCGTCCGGTCTCGCTGCGGGTTCTCCATGGCCTCGATCCTCGGGGCTATTCGCGGGGCGCGAGACGGACCGTGATCGGCTGGCCCGGATGCAGGCGCGCCGCCGCCCCGGGATCCGCGAAAGCCGCCTCGACCATCCACACCAACTTCTCCTTGCTCTCCTCGGAATAGATGACCGGCGGGGTGAATTCCGCCTCGACCGACACAAACGTGATGGTCCCCTCGACCGGGGCATCGATCCCCGAAGTCAGCACGCGCACCGGGTCGCCCTTCCGCACCCGCGCGAGGTCGGACTCCGGCACGAAGAACCGCGCCCGCATCCTCTCGGGGGGGCCAGCACCACCACGGGGGATCCGGCCGGGACCCACTCGCCCGGCTCGAACAGCGTCTCCTGCACGGTGGCATCCGCCGGTGCCGCGCGGCGCGTCTGGCCGAGGGACCATTCCAGCCTGGCCAGCTGCGCCTTCATGGCATCGAGATCCTGCCGTGCGGCATCGACGAGTTCCTCGCGCTCGCCCTCCTTGGCCAACTGGAGTTCCATGGCGGCCTCGGTGGTGCGTTCCCTGGCTTCGTCGAGGGCCAGCCGGACATTGTCGAAGGTCGCCTCCGAGACCACCTTCTCCGCGAGCAACTTCTTGTTGCGCTCGAATTCCAGCCGCGCCAACTCCTCGGCGGCCCTGCGCGCCTCGAGTTGCGCCTCCAGGGCACCCAGGACCGCCGAGCGCCTCGCCATCTGCATCTCCTTGAGCCGTGCCTCCGCCGCGGCGATGCGATGCCTGAGGTCCTCGATGTCGGAGGCCTGCACGATCGGGTCGAGCGCGAACAGGGGATCCCCGGCGGACACCCGCGCCCCCTCCCGCACCGCGAGTTGCTCCAGCGTCCCCGACACCGCCGAGGCCACGTGCACGAACTCGTTCTCGACATAGCCCTGGTAGTCGCCCGTCGCCGGGCGATCGCACGACGACAGGCACAGTAGAACCACGGCCGCCGCCGGCATCACCGTTCCCGCCCGCGCATTGCCCGCCCTCATCGCGCCTCCCCCCTTTTGGACCGGGCCTTCTGACGCGACGCCCGGCCCGGGCTCCCGCGCAGCATCCCGTGCAAGAATAGATCCAGCGTGTGCCGGAAGGCGATCTCCGGGACGATCTGCAATCGCCCCATCACCTCCGGATCGGTCAGCCCGCGCAGCGCGTGAAAAAAGGCCTCCGCCGCAAGCACCGGCTCCACGCCGTCCCGCAGATGCCCCGATTCTTTCCCCTCGACGATCATGCCCTTGAAAATCCGCAGCACGTTCTCCTCCCGCATTCGCTGGAACCGCGCATACAGCCCGGGAGTCAGGCGCTTCAGGTCGCCCAGGAATGCCGGGCTCACCGCCGAGATCGCCCGCGCCAGCACCAGCAGGAATTCCTCCACCTTGCGCCGATAGGGCAGCGACCGGTCCCCCACCACGCGCTGCGCCAGACCAGACACCCGCGCGATCTGCGCGTCCAGCACCTCGCCCACCAGCGCCTCCTTCGAGGGCACCGCCTCGTACAGCGTCCGCTTGCTGATCCCCATCCCAGCCGCGATCTCGTCCATCGTGATCCGCCGGAAACCCTCCCGGAGAAATACACCGCGCGCGTACTCCACCACGCGCCCGCGCGCCGACCCGGCCGCACCCGTTAAAACCATGAAAACTATATACGTCTTTTTAGTTTTATTGCAAGCCGAAAGGGGGTCGGCCCGCGGGCCGGCTCAAAAATTGCCGCGGCACCTCCCGTAGCCGAACGCAATTGCTGTAGCCGAACGCGTAAGCGTTTGGCCGCCAAGGCCTCACGGCTTCGGCTACATTTTCGGCCCCGGTGGCGCCCGCCGCGCCGGGCATGATGTCTGACCCTAAGCTGGCGGGTGGCCAGGGCGTGAGATCGGCTACGGCATTCGCAAAAGGGCACAGATTTTGCGTTTTGGGACATACCCAACGGCCACCGGGCGGTGCAAGAATGCACATCGTTATGCTGTTTTGGTTGGGCCAGGTCCGGCGGATGGGTCGTGGAGGGCGTTGGGCGTCCGCGCTCGCGCTGGGCGTTTTGACCTCGTTGGGGTGCGGCGCTAACGCGGGCGGCGCCGGCGCGGCGGCCGAGATCCCGGCCGATGGGCTGCTGCTCTGGTTGCGGGCCGACGCGCCCGGCGACAGGGATGGGTCGGATGCCATCGCGACTTGGGAGAATCGCGCGCCGGGCGCCCCGGGGAACGCCGCGCAGCCCGCCGCGGGGCGTCGCCCGCGTTGGATCCGCTCGGTCCCGTCGATCGGCGGCCAAGCCGCCGTAGATTTCGACGGAAAAGATGATTTCCTCGATGTGCCCTGGCTGAAGATCGGGCCGCGGGCGACGGTGTACGCCGTGGCCGAGAACGCGGCACAGACCCCGGGCGGCAGCTACTGGCGCACGCTCTTTGGCGGCGATGATGACTCGTTTCGCGGGGGCGCGACCAAGTATGCGTTCGGGTTCCGAAATGGAGACCACGAACCCATCTTCGTGGCCAGCCTGTATTACGCGCCCGAGAGGGCATGGCAACTGATGGAGCCCACGCCGCCATCTCCGCAGGTGGGTTTTCATATCTATGGGTTCCTGCGCGATGCGCCCGCACCCGGGGGGATGAGGGTGCGGGTGGGCGGCCAAGACGTGGCCGCGGCAATCGCCGACAAGAACCCGCCGGGATTTCCCGGCACCGGGTACACCCTCGGGCAGGGCGGCGATGCCAGGGCGGGCAAGCCGGGCCGCTTTTACCGGGGACGCGTCGCCGAGATCATCGCGTACGATCGGCCGCTCAGCGCCGTGGAAGTGCTGCAAGTCGAGGAGTATCTCGCGAGGAAGTATCGGCTGAAGCGGGTGCCCGCACCGCCCACGAAGGGAATGGCGCTGTGGTTGAACGCCGGATCCCTCGACGCTCCAAAGGGCGGCCGCGGGTTGGATCGATGGCCGGATGAGAGCGGGCGCGATCACGGCGCGGCGCAACCCGACCCGCGGCGCCGCCCCGTCCTCGTCCCCAGGGAGATCAATGGCCGCCCCGCCGTGAGCTTCGCCGGGGAATCCGCCGGCCTGGACTTCGGCGGGTGGCGACCGCCGGCGGGGGGTGCCGCGTACGCCGCCATCCGCGATGCGGGCGACGCGCGCGCCCGGATCGCGCGCGAGATCCCCCCGCTCGACGCGCGGTGGTCCGACGGCAAGCCGCGTTTCGATGGGATGCTCTCGGAGCTCATCATCTACGATCGGGCGCCCTCCCCGGAGGAGGCGGAGGAACTGGGACGCTATCTGGATTTTCGCTACGCGGAGACACCCGATCCGCGCCACTTCGAGAACGGCATGCTCATCTTCCGCAATGGCTACAACGACCAGCCGTACGTGGTGAAGTGCCGCGACGGCTCGTGGCTCTGCGTCATCACCACCAGCGCCATCGCGGAAAGCGGCAAGGACCGCACCCTCGTGGTCACGCGCAGCCGCGACCATGGGCGGACGTGGGAGCAACCGCGCTACGCCATCGAGCCGCGGGATGGCATGCGCCAGCCCTCGTGGGCCACGCTGTATGCCGCGCCCACCGGCAGGGTCTACGTTTTCTACAATTTGCGTAACGAGCCGATCGACCGACGATCGCCCGTCGGGTTCTTTTTCAAGTATTCGGACGACCTCGGGGAAACCTGGTCGCCGGAGCGATATCCGGTGCCGGTCCGCGAGATCGGCCTGGACCGGGAATTCGGCGGCACCGGCGGCTGGAGCGTGTGCCCGCCGATGGATGTCGGGAAGGATGTCCTCGTCTCCTACACGCGGTACGCGCCGAAAGGCCGCGGCCGGGGCCAGGGCTTCGTGTTCCGGTCCGACAATCTCCAATCCGAGGGCGACCCGGCGAAGATCCGCTGGGAGATGCTCCCGGCGGGCGACGAGGGCATCCGCGCGAACGATGTCGACAGCGACATGCAGGAGGAGCACATCATCACGCCCCTGGCCAACGGCGGCCTCTTCTGCATCTGGCGCACCACCGCGGGCCACGCGTGCCATGGCTACAGCCGCGATGGCGGGCGCACCTGGCCGGCGCGCGGACCGGCGACCTATGAGCCCGGCGGCCGGCCCATCAGGCACCCCCTGGCCTGTTGTCGGCCGTTCCGCACCTCGGATGGGCGCTATCTGCTCTGGTTCCACAATTCGAGGCCGGACGGGCCGACCGCCATCTATCGCCCGCGCGACGTCGTATGGCTTGCCGCAGGGAGAGAACTGGATGGCATCATCCGCTGGTCGCAGCCCGAGGTGCTGATGTACGGATTCGATCTGCCCGTCCGCGGGATCGGCATGAGCTATCCCGATTTCATCGAGGAGGGCGGACGCTTCTGGGTGACGACCACCGACAAGGAGGACGCCCGCATCTTCCAATTGGATCCCACAATGCTGGACGGGCTCTGGAATCAGGGCGCGCGCAAGGATCCGCCCAAAGAGGGGCTGGTCATCGCACTGGACGAGGGCGACTGTCGCCGGGGCAATGCCTCCAAACCCGTGCAACTGCCCGACCTGTTGCACGGCGGCTTTTCCGTCGACCTCGTGGTCCGGTTCGACGATCTTCATCCCGGCCAGCAAGTGGCGAGTTGCCGGACCGAGGCGGGGCGCGGATGGGCCGTGACGACCGCCGACGGTGGCGCGCTGCGGATCGATGTGGACGACGGCCTGAATCGCCCTGAGGGCTGGGCCACCGACCCCGGGCTCTTGGCGACCGGGCGCGACCACCATGTCAGTTTCATCGTCGATGGCGGACCCAATCTCATCCTGGCGCTGGTCGATGGCCGACTCTGCGACGGCGGCGCGGCGGGCGACC
This sequence comes from Verrucomicrobiia bacterium, assembly GCA_020847615.1. Taxonomy (GTDB): domain Bacteria; phylum Verrucomicrobiota; class Verrucomicrobiia; order JADLBR01; family JADLBR01; genus JADLBR01. Next base: position 38,063 of record JADLBR010000085.1, on the reverse strand, counting down.
GCGGCTGGGGCCGATTTTCCCGACGCATGATGGGATTTGGCGAGGGGCCCGGGACCCTGAGCGTCGGCCAAGGGCCGGGCTTCCGCGTGACCCGCCTCCGGCTCTACGATCGGCCCCTGCGCGTGTCGGAGGCCGTGGCGCTGCCGCGGTAAGGCGGCCCTGTTTTCATCGGCCGCGTCGGCCCAACCGACTGGCGCGCAATCGTCGTCACCCTGAGCGACCCGAAATTGGAACTCTGGATCGACGGCGCACTCGTGGATGAGGAATTCCCGATCGCCGCGACTGGACATTTCCCCGGCAACGGTCATATCCTATGCGAGATCCCCGCGCGAAGTCGCTCGATATGTTGCGTGGGCCGGTGACCATGCGCCCCCAGCCGCCGATCTGTCGGGACCACGTCCGCACCCATCGGGCCGACGGGGCCTGCGACTTTGGATCAAGCCAGTGCTTCGCCAAGATCTTCCGCCAGATCGCGAGCGGCTCGCCGGGCGCGTATCGCCAGAGGCCCCACGCATGATGGGCGACGCGCCCCGCCCCATCGCGGCACGCGCGCGGCTTCTCCTCGATCGGGTCCGGGGGTTCCGCGAAGCGCTCGAGCGATCCACCGCGGAACCCGGGGATGACACATTCCTCGCGACCATGGACGAGTTTCTCGGATTCGTCCGGGCTTCGGACGATGCGATGGCCTGGGCGGAGATTGAGAGGATGGGCGAGGTTGCGGCAAACCGTCCCTTCTTTGCGCCCCGCGTCCTGCGATTCACTTGGGCGATGGAGTCGCGGACCCATGCCTCGCTCATGAAGGAGTTCTCGAGCCAGAAGTCGCCCACTTCGCCGGGGCCGCTCCTCCGCGCCCAGCCGTGGGGCGCGTACGCCCGCATGGGCGAGACCCTGGATCTCTGTGACTTCTCGGGCTGCCGGCGGGCCATCATGGTCGGTTGCGGGCCCGTGCCGGACAGCCTGTTCTGCCTGCATGACCAGACGGCGATCCCGGAACTCGTCGGCCTCGATCACGATAGCGCTGCGCTCCGGATGGCGCGCGAACTGGTCTGCGCTTGCGGCTTTCAGGACCGCATCCGCATCGTCGGCGGCGACGCGCGCGCTTTTGACTATGCGGGCTTCGACCTCATCTGCTGCTCCGTCTTCGCGGCCCCGCGCGGGGCGGTCGTGGAACGGATCGCCGCGACGGCTGGCCCCGGCGCGCTCGTGATCCTCCGGGAACCATCGGGCCCCGGGACGCTGCTCTTCGAAAGCGTCCTCGGCGCGCTCCCCGCGCGATTTGAGCCGCTGGCCGCATCCGCGGCCCCGCGCGGCCGGTTCATGCTATCCTATCGGGTTTTCCGCCTGGGCGCGATCCAGGAATGACAGGTCGATGAAGCCCGACGGGATCGTGTCGATGTAGCCGAGCTCGACCATGAGCCGGAGGATGGTCCGCATGGGATCATCGCGGCGGATCGCGTCGACGCAGGGCAAGTTTCGCCCAAGCGCCTCCCGGATGAACCGCGGGTGGATGCCGATGTACCGCGCGGCGATGGAGGCGGTCTCGTCGGGATGCGCCGCAACGAATGCCGCGCCGCGAACGAAGGCGCGCACGACGCTCGCCACGATCTCCGGGCTCTGCGCCCTGAAGGCCGCGGTGGTGGCAAGCGAGCAACCCGGCGCGCCCTTCCAGAGATCGCCGGTGCGACGGATCACGCGCCCGACCCCCATCGACTCCATCATTGTGGCGTATGGCTCGACCATGGAGGCCGCGTCGGCCCCCTGCCCGAAGAACGCGATGATCGCTCCGTCCCCGGACGGCTGTCGGATGATCTCGACATCCCGCCAACCCAGCGACCGGATCAGGCCCATCGCGGTCAGATCCTTGATCCCGCCGCGCAACGGGATCACCGCGCTGCGGACGCCCGCCTCGGTAACACCCGGTCGGAGGACGATCGCCGCCTCCTCCTGTCCCGAGCCCGCGAGCAGCACAAACGGGAGCCCCGGGGCCGACGCCACCCGGGTCCAAGGCATCACCGCAAACTCGCATTCGCCCGCCGTGAGCCAGTGCGGCACGAGCCACGCGGTCGCGGCGACCTCCACCTCGACGCCCACCCCTTCTTCCCGGAAGAACCCCCGCTCGTGCGCCACATACGCCGGCGTCTGGCATATGCCCCGCAGCAACGCGATCCGGGCCCTCCGCATGAGCCCACGCATAGGCGCTCGCTACCGCGTTGTCCACATCCGAGCCCCGGTGCAATCGATGCGAAAGTCGCGCGCCAATCCCGCGGCGCCGCGGGGGTCATTGAGCATCGACAATCGACCCACCTCGGCACAGCATCATGACCGTCACCCGCGCCCCGGAGGCCCGGCCCCAGATCGCCATGAAACCCAAAGTCCCCTCCCTGCTACCGATCCTATTGTGTCTTCCGTGGTTCCTCCCGGCGCCCGGCGCATCGGAGCAGGGCAGGCCCAATATCCTATTCATCCTCGCCGATGACCTCGGCTGGAGCGACACGACCCTGTACGGGACAACCAGGTTCTACCAGACGCCGAACATCGAGCGCCTGGCGAAGCGCGGCATGACCTTCGCGCGGGCGTACTCGGCCAGCCCGCTCTGCTCGCCCACTCGCTCGGCCATTCTCACCGGCCTTAGCCCCGCGCGCACCGGCATCACCACGCCAAACTGCCACATGCCCCAGGTCGTGCTGGAGGCGACACCCGGCAAGTCGGCCGCGCCAGACCAGAAGGCCATACAGCCCACGCCCGTCTCGAGGCTCAAGACCGAGTACCGGACACTGGCCGAGTCGCTGAAGGACGCCGGTTACGCCACCGCGCATTTCGGCAAGTGGCACCTGGGGCCCGAGCCTTATTCGCCGCTCCAGCAGGGATTCGACTCGGACATCCCGCATCATCCCGGCCCGGGGCCGGCGGGGAGCTTTGTCGCGCCGTGGAAGTTCAAGGATTTCAAAGAGAAGTCCCCCGGCGAACACATCGAGGACCGCATGGCCGCGGAGGCCGTCGGCTGGATGGAGAGGCAGGTTGCGGCGCGCGGCAAGGATACGCCCTTCTATGTCAACTACTGGCAATTCAGCGTGCACGCGCCCTTTGACGCGAAGAGGGCGCTGATCGAAAAACATCGCGCGCGGGTGAACCCCGCCGACCCGCAGCGGAGCCCGACCTATGCGGCGATGGTCGAGAGCCTCGACGATGCCATAGGCACGCTCCTGGACGCGCTGGATCGGCTCGGCGTGGCCGACAGGACCATCATCATCTTCACCTCCGACAACGGCGGCAACATGTACAACGAGGTCGATGGCACCACCCCGACCAGCAACGCCCCGTTGCGCGGCGGCAAGGCCACCCTGTTCGAGGGCGGCACGCGCGTCCCCTGCGTCGTCGCCTGGCCCGGGATCACCGCCCCCGGATCCCGCAGCGACGCCATCATCCAGAGCGAGGATTACTACCCCACGCTGCTCGAGGGCCTCGGGCTCCAGCCCGCCCCCGGCCAGCGCTTCGACGGCGCCAGCATCCTCCCCGCGCTCAGGGGCGGCGCGCTTTCCCGCGATGCCGTCTTCCAGTACTTCCCGCACAATCCCGGCGTGCCCGACTGGCTCCCGCCCGCCGTCTCCGCGCACCGCGGCGACTGGAAATTGATCCGGATTTTCCACGGCGGCGACGGCGGCGAGCATCGCCACATGCTCTTCAACCTGCGCGATGACCTCGGAGAAAAAAACAACCTCGCGGCCCAAAGGCCAGAAATGGTCGCGGAACTCGACGGGCTCATCGAGAAGTTCCTGGCCGACACGGGGGCCGTGGTCCCCATCCCAAACCCCGCTTTCGACCCCGCGAAGTACCGCCCGGAACTCGAGGGAAAACAGAAACCCAAGGGCGCGGCGACGCAGGCATCCCCCGGCGGCTGGCAGGCCAGCAAGGACGCGCAGCTCACCGAAAGAGATGGCGCATTGCATATCCGCGCCACCGGCGGCGACGCGTGGATCAGCACGCGCGACCTGCCCGCGGGCGCCAAAGGCCCCTTCACCGTAAGACTGCGCCTCAAGAGCACCGCCGGCGGCACCGGCGTCGTCTATTTCATCGGCGGCCCCAAGGGCAATTTCAAGAAGGAGGATTCCGTCTCTTTCCCGATGAAACACGACGGCGCCTTCCACGACTACGCGATCGCGATCTCCCCGGCGAAGCTCTTCGCCCTCCGACTCGACCCCGGCAACGCCCCCGGCGAGATCACGGTCGCCGCCTTCGAGTTGCTGGATGCCTCCGGCAAGGCGACCGCGCTCGGGCAGGCAAATGGCCCGCTCACGCACGACAAGCGGCGTTGACGCCCCGCGGGGTTGCCACGAACATCATCACATGGCCGTGCGGTCCGCGGACGTCTTCCGATACCTGCCGGTGAGCGAGCGGACGGCGCGCTGGGGATTATACCTGACCGGCTGCGGTCACGTGCGCGTGCCGCGAAGCGGGACCCGTCCGGCGCCGGGTCATCCCGGGCTGTATCGTTTCCGCTGGGAACAGGGCCGCATCCTCCCCGAGTTCCAATTCATCTACCTGATCCGCGGCGCCGGCGAGTTCGAGTCGGCGGCGACCGGCGCGCGCCCCCTCCGCGCGGGCGATGTCATCATCCTCTTCCCGGGCGTGTGGCACCGGTACCGCCCGACGAAAGGATCGCCGTGGGAGACTCTCTGGATTGGCGTGGACGGCGAGATCGCGCACCGGATGGTCGCGCAAGGGTTCTTGTCGGTCGACCGCCCGCTCGTCCACGTGGGCGCGGACCGCGGTCTCCGGAAGGCATGCCTGGGACTGTTGCGGCGCGTCCGTTTGACCCGCGAGGAAAATCCCCTCCTGCTGGCGGCCATGGCCACGGAGATTCTCGCGCGCATCCTCGCGCCGCGCGAACCCGAGGCACCCCGGCCCGCGACGGCGCCCTTCGCCAAACCGATGAAAGACCGGCTCGTCGCCGAGGCCGTGCGTTTCATCTGGGGCCACGATCGTCCCGACCTCACCGTCGCCAATGTCGCCGCGCATTTTCCGATCACCCGGCGCTCCCTGGAACGGCGCTTCCAGCGCGTCCTCGGTCACACGATCCTCGACGAGATCATCCGCTGCCGCGTCGAGCGCGCCAGGCGGTTGCTGGCGGAGACCGATATGCCACTCAAGGAGGTGGCCTACGCCGCCGGCTTCTCGGGCGCCACCCGCATGAGCAAGGTATTCCGCCGCGCCGAGGGTGCCTCGCCCGCGGAATTCCGCAAGCGGCTGCTGGGCTGACTCGAAAGTTGCCGCAGCGCATCCCGTAGCCGAACGCGCGAGCGTTTGGCCGCCAAAGCCTCACGGCTTCGGCTACATTTTCACCCCCTGCGGTGCCTCGCCCGCGGAGTTCCGCAAGCGGCTGCTAGGCCAGCATGAAGAGGCGCGCGGGTTTCGGCTGTCCCCGGAGAGGCACTTCGCCAAGGTCCTGGGCCGCCGACTCCCCGAGCGCATCCATGACCGCCGAGGTGACGAGCAGGCTCGCGGCGAATTGTTTCGTCGCCTGCTCGACGCGGGCGGCGACGTTCACGGTATCGCCGATGATGGTGTATTCCTTGCGTTGCTCGGAGCCCACGTTGCCCGTGACCGCGGGTCCCGCGTGGAGGCCGATCCCGATGCGCGTCGGCGGGATCTCGCCCCGGGCGTTGAGATCATCGACCAGCCCGAGGATCTCGCGGGCGCAGCGCACGGCGTTCCGGCACAGGTCGGGATCCTCGACGGGCGCCCCGAAGACCGCCATGAAGCCGTCGCCGAGGAATTTGTTCACGATGCCGCGATGGCCGTTGACGGAAGTGATCATCGGATCGAAGAGGGTGTTGAGATATCCGACGACCTCGGTCGCGCTGCGCTCGGCCGCGATGCCCGAGAAACCGCGGATGTCGAGGAACATGACGCAGACATGGCGCTCCTCGCCGGAGAGTTCGATGGGCTGATTGAGGAGCCGCTCGGCCACCTGCGGTGAGACATGCTGGCCGAAGATGCCGATCGCGCGATCGCGCTCGCGGGCGGTGCGGAGGGACTGCTCCATCTGGGACTTGAGGCGCCCGGCGACGAAGCCGGCCACCAGGCCCGCGATGATCATGTTCACGCCCTTGAGAAGGTGCGGCCCGGGCATCGTGAGCGCCGGCAATCCGGGCACGGCCTCCGCGGTGCCGATGAGGCGGATCACCGCGATGGCGAACCCTCCCGCCGCGACCGTTCCGGCAAAGGCGCACAGCCGCCAGTTGAGGGTCAGGGCTGCGAGCGTGATGAATGGGAAATACAGCAGCATGATCGAGCCGTTGAGCACGGGGATCGGCCCGAGATGCCTGGCGAGGACGAACAGCATCACGGTGGGATAGCTGACCTCGATCGCGGCATTGCCATACCGGAAGGCGGCGGAGGGCGACCGGCCAGAGGTCGCCAGCCGCCCGAGCCACCGCCATACCGCGGCCTCGTAAGCGGCGAAGGCGAGCAGCGACAGGCACAGCGGCATCGCTATCAGCCGCATGCGCGCGGGGGCGTCGCCGCCCAAGACAGAGGGGGCCACCCGGAAGAACGCCACCATCCCCAAGAGGGCCAACAGCAGGATCACCATCACGCGCGCCCGCTGGCGCTCGCAGCGCAGCATCCCGGCTTCGAGCGCGCCGCGCATCACCGGATCGAGTGTGCGCCCGAGGGGACATGCGCCGCCCGCCGATGGTCCATTCATGTGAGTCACTCCTTGAACCAGACCGGTGCCGCCACGAACCAGAGCACCATGCCGGCGGTCATGAGATGCGCGTGGGTCTCCCAAGGCAGGGCGCCCGCGAAAACCATGATTGAGGGCACGATCGTCAGAAGCAGGCCGACGGCCGAGGCCACGATGGCGCCGGCCTTCATCGCGGGCCTCCCGAAGCCGGGCGCGCGCGCCGCTGGAGCAGCGCGCTCAGGCCGACATACAGCACCAGCGCAATCAGGATGCCGGGGAAAGACTTGAAGAAGATCTCGATCCCCATGGCGGCGCACACCGCGACGGTGGCCAGCCACGCGATGGCGGCCGCCCAGTTGATACTGAGGCCATCGCGGGCCGCGGCCTCCTGCCGCAGCCCCAGCCGCGGCAATATCCAGTGATCGGCCAGGATGACCACGCCCATCGGCATGAGGATCAGCCCGTAGACCGCCACGAAATCGAGCAGCCGCATGACCAGGGCGGGGAAACAGGCGGCGATGGTGGTGACGATGCCCGCGGCGAGCGTGACCTTCCACCGCGCCCAGTTGGGCGTGACGACCTGGAACGCCAGGCCGGCGCGGTAGAGCGTTGGGTTCGCGGTCGTCCAGCCGGCGATCACCACGCACACCGCGCCCGCGACGCCCGCCCCGCCGTAGGCGATCGGCCCCGGCGCCACGTCGCCGCGCGCGGCCGCGCACAGGATGCCGGAGGCGATCCATGCGATGAAGTGCCCGAAAAACATGCCGAAGAGGCTCGCGAAGCCGTACCACCATTTGCGCGCGTAGCGCAGGATCGACATGTCCCCCATGCCGATGTGCCAGGCGATATTGCAGAACCAGGAAAAGAACATCACGTGCCAGAACGTGAACTTCGACTGGCCCTCGAACGGCACGCCGGTCCATATTCTCTCGTTGGCCACCCGCCAAAAATCTCCGGCCGACGAGCACCCGAGCCCGGGCAGGACGGCCAGGGCCGCCGCCACAAAGACGAGGCACATCCACGGCGAGCAGACCTTGCCGAACCACGCGATGCGCTCGAACCCCAGGATCGCGAGCGCGACAACGACCGCGCCCACGCCGAAGACCACGGCGACCCAGGCGGCGCTGGTCGGGTAGAGATCGGTGAGCCGGGGCATCGGCATGCCGAGGGGCAGGCCCACGGCGGTGGCCGACACCCCGATCATCGCCCCCGCGAGGATGCACCACATCAGGGCGTTGACGATGCAGTAGACGAAATTCAGCCACGGGCCGCAGACGCGGCGCAACTGCCAGTAGAAGGTCAGGCGCGTGCGGACGGCCACCGGCGCGCAGCAGAGGGCCCAGCAGAGCACCGCGAGGCAATTTCCGGCGGCCAGGCCGAGGAAGAAATCGGGCGCGGTCACCCCGTGGCTCACGAACAGCGGGCCGATGATGAACTCGGTGCCGGCCACGTGCTCGCCCGCGTAGAGCCCCGCGAAGCTCGAGAATCCCTTGAGGTGATCCTCGCGCACGGGCTCGCGATCGAACTCGTAGAGCGCGTCGAGGCGCTCCGTCACGGTGCCGCCGCTCATTGCAGGTTTGCCGCAGGAGGCTCCACGTAATCCCGGTGGACATCGGCGACCCGGGCCTCGTCGGCGCCGCCGGCATGCGCGAGCAGCCGGAAGCGCATGCGCCAGGACTGGCCCTGTTTCAGGACCTGGCTGCCGTCCTTCGTCTTGTCCTTGGCGAAATCCGAGAGCCCGAAGGGGTTTGCCGTCATGAGCCCGTAGTTCCGAACGTGCCAGCGCATGGGTTTCAGTGAATTCTCCGGGTGCGCGAAGAGGGTGACGCCGGCGGTCTTCCCGCCGACGGGGCCGGAGTAGTCGCACCAGGCTGCCGGCTTGCCCCACGCCGCGCTTTCGCCCACGGCGCCCTCCGCGTTGACGATCTTGCCTGGCGGCGCGCCTTCCTTCTGCTTCTCGCGCATCGAGTCGGCGAGGCGGACGGCGAGGAGCCCGCCCTCCTTGGTGTCGCCAAATCTCACGTCGCCCTCGGTGGCGCGGAAGGTGGCGTCGAAGTCGATGATGCGGGCGCTGTCGGGCGTGGCCCAGAACGTGATCGTGCGCTGTTCCTCGAGCACCTTCTTGCCGGAGGCGTCGCACCAATCGAGCGCGGCCGAGATCCGGGCGGCGGCGGGCGCGCGGGCCGTCCCGCAAGTGCGCTGCCTGACCAGCCCGTGTCCCTCTTTCAGATGCCAGAAGTTGATGCCATTGACGTCGCCGTGCGCCGTCCAGACGGACTGGTGATGCGGGTGGTCGTTCGTCGCCTCGGCCGGGCCATCGAGCGGGAACGCGCGGGTGAGCATCGCGCCGCCGGGACCATGGAGGGGATGAAGCACGGGCCAGATCTGCCTCATGGGTTCGACGCAGGGGTCATACGTGGTCAGGGGGCGTCCCCCGGCGGCGACCTTGATCCGCTCGCCATCGGCGACGAGCGCGATGGCATCGGACGCGTCCGCCGCCCCCCGGGCGATCTGGAGCTTCTGCCCGGCGCCGGCCGGGAGCTCGCCGGCCACGAAGAGCAGCTCAAAGCCATCGCCGAGGGGCAATATGGCGGCGGAGATCCTCGCCTTGCCGGCGACGAGGCTGACGGGGAGGCCCTGCGCCGCGCCCTTCGCGAGGGGAGAGCCCGGGGGCAGCGCCACGGCGATGGGACAATTCCGCCGCGCGTGTTTGCCGGGCTCGATGACGAGGGTGTCTTGTGCAGCGGCCGTGGCCGCCGCGATCAGGAGGCAGAGGAACGAGAGGCTGCGCATAGGTGCGGGCCCGTGGGACCCGGGCCACTATCGACGATGTCGCGGCAGATTCCCAGCCTGAAACGCATCCGCCGGAGGGCGGGACCGATGACCAGTGCCCCGGCGACCAGCAGCATCGCCGACGAAGGCTCAGGGATGGCGACGCCCGAGAATGCGATGTTGTCGATCCAGAGTCGCTCGTCGGAGGCGTTGGAGCTGAAAGCGATCTGGAGCACGGCGCGGTCGAAGCCCTCGAGCGAGGCGTCGATGTGGTTCCACCTCCCCTCGATGGCGAGGTCGTCCACGTCCAGGCCCGCGGTATCGAAGAGGATCGCGTTCGTATCGGTGCCCGAGACCGAGACGCGCAAATAGTCGGCCGTCTCCCAGGTGGTGCTGGCGAGGAAGACGTCCAGCGATAGCGCCTGTTCCCGGCGCGTCGAGAGATCGACGGCGTCGAAGGTCAGCGTGATCTCGCCGTCGGCGTCCTCGATCATGAAACCGAACGAGCCATCGGCGAAGTTGGTGCCCGGCGGCGCGAGGTCGGTGACCCCGATGAGGTCGGAGGTGTCGCCCGAGGAGGTGATCGGCCCGACGCCATCGGCGGCGCTGTTGGCATTGGTCAGCCACGCCGTGGCGAAACCCAGCTCCAGCCCGGCCCCGGCCGAACCCGCGAGATAGCGGACGTTCTGGCGGCCCGGCTCGTTGGTCACGGTCCCGCCATACGGGATCTGCTGCACGGTGCCGGCGATGTCGCCCAGCGATCCCGGTTCCTCGAAGCTGCCGCGGGCGATGGTCTCGCCGCGCGCGCGCCAGGGCACCGCAGACCCGAGCGCGATAATCCCAATAACCGCGCCGCGCAAAGACATGGCGGCGCACCACGATGTGCGATTCGTTTGCATCGTTCTTTCCCTTCCTTTCCCGCTGGCGAGGGAAGGTGAAACGACGCGCCGTGGCAAGGACTTTCTCGTCGGGGCACACCGGGCGGCGCGGCCGCGCCCACGCACGGCGGGGTGCGAGCTGGGTAGAAAATGCAGCCGATCGCCTCGGGCGCTTGGCGGCCAAGCGCTTGCGCGTTCGGCTACGGGACGCGTTGCGGCAATTTCCGAGGCAGCGCCGCATCATTCATGTGGAAACTTCTGATGGATAGCGGCTGCCTGAAGGCAGCACTACGGACGTTCCCGCGGCGTTGGGCTCGTAGTGCCGCCTTCAGGCGGCTTAAGTGAAACGCGTTCTTGAAGAAAGTTTCTGGCTAACACCCAGGTGTTTGTCGGACTTCGTCCGGCGAGCTCTTCTGGATGCGATCGCCTACGGCCCGGCGGCGGGGATCGCGGTGGTGCTGCGCTTCGATGCGCGGATCTCGCGGTACGCGGCCGTCATCCGCGCCAGGCGTTCGGACTGCGCGGCGTCCCCGATGAGGTTTCTCCGCTCGGCGAGATCAGCCTTCAGGTCGTACAGCGCCGCGGGCTGGTCTTGGATGTCGATCACGAGCTTGAAATCGCCCTCGTAGAGCGCGTGCGCGATGCCATGGCTCGGCAGCGCGGCCAGCTCCGCGGGATTCGGGCGGCGGGCCGCCTTGCCCTTGCCCTTCCCGCCCGCCTTCCCCGCGGCCTTGGGTTTCGCGGCGGCCTTGCGGGCGCCATCCATATCCATGATGACGCTCCCATCGGTGAAACCGCCGTCGTCCATGGCGTCGCGCCCCGGCGATGAATCGACCAGCAGGTGCCGCCGCACGGGCTGGCTGTCGTCCCGCCGCCCCAGCAGCACGGGCGCGAGGCTGACGGCATCGAGGCACTGGTCCTCGGGGATCTTCGCGCCTGCGAGTTCCAGCGCCGTGGGCACGATGTCGTGGGTGCCCACCGGCTGCCCGCGCACGGTGCCCGGCGGGACCTTGTCCGGCCACCGGATCAGGAATGGCACGCGGTGGCCCCCCTCGAAGATGAAGCTCTTCTTGCCGCGCAGGCCGCCCACGGCGTCGTGGCCAAAACTGCGCTCGTAGGGGAGGCCGCCGTTATCGCTCGTAAAACAGATGAGGGTATCCTGCAGCAGGCCGCGTTTCTCCAGCATCGCCATCAGCGCGCCCAGAAGGACATCCGTCTCCAGCACCATGTCGGTGTGCTCGGTCATCTTCGTCTGCCCCTTGAGCGGGACCCCGGCGACGGTCGCCGGGGGCACGTAGGGCGAGTGCGCCCCGTCCGTGCAGAAGTGCATGAAGAATGGCGCCGCCTTGTCCGATGCCCTGTTCTGCTCCAGGTGCCCATCCAGGAACTTCTCGGCGTGTCCCAGCAGGCGCCGTCCGACCGCGCTGTGATCCCAGCCCGGCTCCGAATAATCGACGCGGACCCCGCGCTGCACCGTATCGCCCTGCACGAGCTTTTCGGCGCCGACCTCCGGCAATTCGTTCACGAGGAATAGCAGCGGCTGCGCCTGATGCCCCCGCGGGATGATCGCGCTATAGTCGAAGCCCCAGGCCCTGGGCCCCTCCGCCATGGGTTGGGTGAAGTCGGGATTGCCGTCGGCCAGTTTGGCGTGCTCGCCGCCGAAGCCCTGCTTGCCGAACATCGCCGTGCGATAGCCGGCCTCTTTCAGCAGGTTGGCGACCGTTTTCTGTCCGGGCAGTATCTGCGATGGCACGTGGAAGCCCCAGGTGCCGCCCGGTGCGCGGCCCCGCCAGGGGTAGTTGCCCGTGACGATCGAATACCGCGTCGGCGAGCACAGGGCCGCGGGCGTGTGCGCGTTCGTGAAGCGCATGCCCTCGCGCGCGAGCCGATCGACATGCGGCGTGACCAGCTTGCTTTCCGGGTTGTAGCAGGAGAAATCGCCCCATCCGACATCGTCGGTCAGGACCACGAGGATGTTGGGCCGGGGCGGGGCCTCCGCCCGCCCGGCGACCGGGGCCGCCACGAGAGCACCCAGCCAAGAGGCACACAGGATCAGTCTCATACCGATAGGAATATCAGTTCGGGGCGCGATCGGGACATCGGGGTCCTTTGAGCCTGCATATTTCGCGCATGCGCGTGAAATATGCAGGCTAGGCGATCGGCTACATTTTCCCAAGCCGGTGGTCCGGCGGCTGCCGGATGGGATCTCGCTCGAAAATTCCAGATGTAGCCACGGCCGTCAGACCGTGGACCCCCGTCACGCGCCGCCGAACCGGAAGGCGTACAGGTCGGCGTCCTTCAGCGCGACGCGCATCCTCACGGTCTTGCCCGCGAGCGCGCCGATCCCGGCGCCGCCCTTCCAGGCGACCTCGCGCGCGATCTCGTTGCCGATCTGTTCCTGGCAGTCCTCCAGCGCGAATCCCTGGATCGCCTTGCCCCCGGGATCCTGCATCTCGATGCGGATGCCGCCCGCGGCCGAGGTCGCGAAGTTGATCCTCAGCCGGGCCCCGGAAAAGGTGAATGGCCGCGTGAGCATCTCGCCGCCGGCATATCCCGCGTGGAGCGAGGCGAAGCCATCCAGCCGCATCGAGTACCGCCGGAGGTGCGCCGTCGGCTGAGCGTAATCCTGGTTGACGTACAGCGACATCTCCGAAGGCCCCGTCTGCACCACGTTCAGCGCGGGGTAATTGGTGCGCGAGACCCAGTTCTGCGCGCCGATGCCGCCGCGGATGAAGCCCTCCAGAAACGCGCGGTCGTAATACCCCGCGTGCTCCGCCCCCTCCACGGGGCGCGTCGTCATGAGAATGGCGTCGGAGGTATCCTTGAAATACGAGGGATGGACGCCGATGGCCTTGGCCTGCTCGTCGGTCAAGACCTGGCGCTTGGGCATGAACCGCGCGGCGATGGCCACGTAGACGTGGGGCGCCCTGAAGTAGGGGTGCGTCTGGTTCGTGTAGAGGTGCTCGATGGGGGCCGGGCCGTCCGGGTTACGGTACTCCATGAGCACAGGCCTGGACCATTGCAGGAAGTCCGGGCTCTCGCTGCGCACGATGCGCCTGATCTTGTCCTTGAACACGCGGTAATAGCAGAGGTATCGCCCCTCGGGCGCGGACCAGAACGGCACGTTCTGCGAGTCGAACATGTGCGGGTAGCCGACCAGGGCCTTGTCGAGGACGGGGGCATCGCGCAGCCTGCGCCACCGCAGGCCGTCCTCCGACGCCCATGGCAACAGGCCGCTCTCGATGGTGCCGCCCAGAGCCTTGTAGCGCTCGCCCCGGGCGACGCCGGGCCGCGCGTCGAGAAATGGGCAGAAGTTGTGCGTCGAGGGCGGCGCGTCCGCCAGGATCGCGTTGTTCTTCCTCGTGCCACCGACCTCGAAAAACCCGAGCTCGGGCTTGGCCCACGCGATCCCGTCGCGGGATTCCGCGCAACAGGTCGTCTCCTCGCGGCGTCCGTCCTTCCCCGCCGCACCCAATCCCCGATAGTACGCGCGCAGCACGTCGCCGTCGCGTATGATCGTCGCGTACGCGGAGAAGGCGCCCTCCCACGGGGCGTCGAATTTCAGCGCCACGCCCTCGTCGCGCGGCTCGTGGAGCCGCAGCCGGGCGCCGTCCAGCCGCGCGACCAAGAAGCGGTCGATGAAGAGCTCCAGCCGCTCCCCGAGCGCGACGGGCGCGGGCGGATCGACGGCCGCGCGGGCCTCATGGCCCAGCATCGCCGCGCCGGCGCCCAGGCCCAGGCCGATGAAACCCCGGCGGTCCCAGCCGACGGACCCCAAACCGCGGCACGACAAATCATCAATTTGCGTATTCATTTTGGAGATCGTCCCCCACCGGCGCCCCGCGTCAAACAAGATCTGCCGGGGCCCCGGCGCGGGGGGCCCGTTTCTGTTCTTCGCAGGCGGGGCATGCCGATGGGTGTTTCATTCGGATTTTCCAGGCGGGTTGTTGACGGCGATCCGCCGGAGGACCGTCCGCCGCTTCTCCCAATCGGGCATGCAGCGGGTGAGGAGGCGATAGAAGGCGGGGGAGTGGTTGTGGTGGGCCACGTGGCAGAGTTCGTGCATCACGACGTACTCGATGCAGTGCACGGGAGCCTGGATCAGATGGAGGTTCAAGGTAATGCGCCCGGAAGGCGAGCAACTGCCCCACCGGGCGCGCATCGCGCGGATCGCGAGCGCGGGCGCTTCGACGCCGTGGCGCGAGGCGATCTTCAGGCAGCCCCCGACGCATCGCCCGAACACCGCCCCGGCGTGCTCCCGGTACCAGGCATCGACGGCCCTGCGGACGGCGGCGCGGTCCTGCCGGTCCGGCACCGTCACGTGAAGGAAGCGCCCGCGGAGCTTGGCCGGAACCTTCTCCCCCATATCGACCCGGAGGCGGTATTGGCGGCCGAGGTACACCAGGGTTTCGCCGCTGACAAAGCGGTGGGGTGTCGGCAGGGGCTGGAAGGCGTCCATCGCATCGAGCTGACGGGCGATCCATGGGGCCTTGGCCCGGAGGGCGTTTTGGATCTCAGCCTCGCTGGCGGTGCCGGGTGCCTCGACGCGGACCGTGAGATCGGGCCGCACGACGATCCGGAGGCGTCTCCGCGGCGCGATGCGGAGCCGATACGGGATCTGGCGCGAGCCGTAGCTAAGGAGCCGTTGGGTAGCTTCCATCGTCGTTGGCGATCGCGATCTCGATGCACTGGTCGATGATCTTGTCGTGGACCTCGAGCGGCAGTTCGATGTCGCATTCCTTGGCGACCTCAAAGAGGAGATCATCGATCGCGCCGCGCATCCGGTTCAAGGCATCGGGGTTGTCCCGCCAGTCGCGGATGAGGTGCCGCCCGATGCGGCGGACCACCTCCATGGCGATCCGCGTCGCGGGCTGCGGGTTGCCGCCGGAATACGCGACCACATCCTCCCTGAGCCCACCGTAGAAGCGGCGGGCCATGTCGTTTGCCGCGAGTTCCGGCGGGACCGAATCGTCCGTATGCGTGGCGACCTTCGTGGCGATGTCCTGGATCTTTTCCAATGCCTCGATGGCCTGCATCCGTTTCTCGTATAGGGCGTCGAGGACCTCCTGGAGCATCTTCGAGAATCGCCGATAGAACGCGGGGTCCTTTTCCATCTCCTGCTCGATCACCCGTTGCGTCGCGGAGGCGATGAGGTCGGCCTTGGCCTCGGCGCTGCGGGCGGGCTGATCCATCACCCGCTGGCGCTCCGCCGCGTCGAATAGGTTGATGGGATCGCAGAGGGATCGGACCTCCCCGGCCCCCACGTGCGTGTCCAGCAGCTTGCGGATCTTCGGCTCGTACTCCGAGAAATCGACCCGCTCCTGGAACCGCAGGGACACCGCCGCCCGCAGGTTCCCGAAGAATTTCAGATCGGCCTTGTAGCGATCGATCGCCTTGCGCGGCGTCGCGGCGAGGAACCGGGTCGAGGCCAGCGCGATCGCCAGCGCGCGCGCGAATAGCCCGAAGCGGTCGTAGAACTTGTGGCGCCGCTCCTCGTCGCGCAGGTGCCGCTCGAAGACCTCGGGGTCTTTCGAACCCTTGATGGGCGCGAACAGCTCCCACACGTCCGAGTGCAGTTGCGGGAGCCTGGCGGCGTGGTCCTCGATGTAGGTGACGGTGTCCGCGAGGTCGTCGCGGTCGTAGTCGGCGAGCCGGGTGTAGAAATCGATCGCTTCGTCCAACTCCTCGATCACGCCGCTGTAGTCGAGGATCAGGCCGTATTCCTTCCCCTCGAAGAGACGGTTCACCCGCGCGATCGCCTGGAGCAGGGTGTGGTCCTTGAGCTTGCGTGCGAGGTAGAGCACCGCGTTGCTGGGGGCGTCGAAGCCCGTGAGCAGCTTGTCCACCACGATGATGATCTCGGGCTCGGCCCCGTGCTTGAACGCGTTGATCAACTGCTTGTTGTACTTCGCCTCGGAACCGTAGCGGGCCATCATGGATTCCCAGAAGGCCCTCTCCTCGGCGGAGGCCTCGGCCGCGTCGTCCTCACCCTCCCGCGCCGCGGGTGCCGAGATCAGGACCTCGGACGTCACCCGCCCGAATTCGTCGAAATACCGCTTGTAGGCCAGCGCGGTGGCCTTGTTGGGCGCGACGAGCTGGCCCTTCATGCCCGTGCCCTGATAGGCATCGCCGTAGTGCAGGGAGGCGTCCCACGCGATCATGCGCACCCGCTGGGCGGCCATGTTCAACTGGCGCTCCGAGGAGAACTTCCGCTTGAGGTCGGCGCGCTGCGCCTCGGACAGCCCGAGGGTCAGCCGTTCGAACCACCCGTCGATGGCCTCCTGCTGCACCGGCTGCGGCACGTGCCTCGCCTCGTACAGCAGCGGCGTCACCGCCTTGTCCTCGACCGCCCGCGCGATCGTGTACGCCGGTTGGAACAGGGGGCCGAATGTCACGAAGGTGTTCTTCTTTGCGGATTTCGCCAGCGGGGTGCCGGTGAACGCGATGAAGCACGCGCCCTTGAGGGCCAATTTCATCCGGGCGTGGTGCTCCGCGTAATTGCTGCGGTGGCCCTCGTCCACGAGCACGAAGGTGTTGCGGTCGGCGCTCTTGAGGCGGCGGTTGTTGGCGGCGGCGGCGAACTTGTGGATGAGGGTCGTGACCACGTGGGCCTTGTTGTCCATGAGCAGCTCGGCGAGATGCTCGCCGGTGGCGGCCTGCTCGGGCTCGAGCCCGCAGGCGCGGAAGGTCCCGCAGATCTGGTCGTCGAGGTCGATCCGGTCGGTGACGAGTACGACCTTCGGGGTCGGGATGTCCGGCGCGAGCGCGAGGGACTTCGCCAGCATGACCATCGTGAGGGATTTGCCGCTGCCCTGCGTGTGCCAGACCACGCCCCCCTGCCGCGGCCCCTCCGGCGCGGCGGCGCGGACCCGCCCCAGGATGTCCCCCACCGCAAAATACTGCTGGTATCGCGCGATCTTCTTCTCCCCGTTGTCGAAGACGACGAACTTGTACATCAGCTCCAGCAGCCGCTCCGGGCGGCACAGGGCATAGAGCGCGCGGTCCTGCTCGTAGGGCTCCCGCCGCTCCGCGTGCAGCGCGCGGAATGCCCCCGCCACCTCCGCGAACGGCCCCTCCAGCAGCCCCGCATCCTCCCGCAGCGGGCGCCGGATTAACTCCCGCACCGCATCATCCAGCCCCTCCTCCCGCCACACGGTCCAGAATTTCCTCGGCGTGCCCGTCGTCCCGTACTCCGCCTTGTCCCGCGCCAGCGCCAGCAGGATCTGCGAATACAAAAACAGCTGCGGGATGCCGTCCTTCTTCTGGTACCCGTCCAACTGCTCGATGGCGATGTCGATGGGCTGCTTCTTCTCCTGCGCGTACGCGCTCCGCTTGCACTCGATCACCCCGACGGGGATGCCATTGATGAACAGCACGATGTCGGGGACGTAGTGCTTCTGCAGCCCGATGCGCTCGACCTTGAACTCCGCGGTGCAGTGGTACCGGTTGCGCCCCGGGCGCCGCCAGTCGATGTAATCCACCGTGAAGCTCTTGGTGTCGCCGTCCACGGTCTGCGGCACCGATGTCCCCAAGCACAGCAGGTCATAGGCCTGCTCGTTCTGGTGCGTCGCCCCCGTCGCCCGAAAGGCCTTCAGCGCCTGCACCGCGCCCGCGATCGCGTTCTCCGTGAAAGCATGCTCCCGCCCCTTGAATTCAAAACGGCCATTCTCCCGGATGTGATCCACCAATATCGGCTCCAGGATCGCCGACCCCAGCCGCCCCCCGCGCAGCTCGACGCAGCGCTCCGGGGTCAGGTACTCCCACCCCAATTCCTGCAACAATTGCAGCGCCGGCAACTGGCTCTGCACCTTCTCCAGATAGCTCGGTGTCTCGGGCGCGCTCATGCGGCGTGGCCCCCCGCGTTGGAACGAAAAGGGGAGCCTCCCGCAGAGACGCGGGGGCGCGGGGAGTCTCTTTCGGACAACTCGAAGATCCGTGGCCACGGTCGCCAGACCGTGGGGCCGCCGACAGGTCGAACACTCGTAGCCACGGTCGCCAGACCGTGGAGCGGCGCCTGGGCCGAACGATCCCATCTGTGGCCAGATGGGTTACATTCGGGATAACGCCTCATCGCCCCACCCCCACCCGGATCGCCCCCGTCAGCAACCGCTGCATCAGCCCGCGCTTCTGCTCCCGCAATGCAGTAAGCTTGCGCTCGAGCGCCGCGATCTCGGCGTCCGCCGCGGTGAGGACCGAGGCGATGGCGCGTTGTTCGTCTATTCCCGGACACGGGAAGCGGAACTCCGCGATGTCGTCAAAATACAACCGGATGCGGACGCTGCCGTTGCCGCTGTTCCGGACAAAGTGCTCCCATCGTCCGGTTCGGCGAAGGTGATTGAAATACGGGGGGGCCAGTTTCCGATCAAAGCACCGGAATACGACGTAGTCGCCGCTGACCATGACCTCGTCGGGTCCCTCCCAAAGTGCCAGAGACCCGACATTGATGCGCATCGGGTTGTAGGCGAACCAATCGCGCTCGACCACCTTGCATCGTTCTACGCTCTCACCCATGACGTGGGCCCTCATCGGAACAAGGCCCTCGGCCTTCGTGACCGCATATAGGCGATCCTTGCCCAGCTTCCCGTTGTTGCGTCGAGCAACGTCTTCAGCCAGGTCGCCCAAGTAGGGTTGACTCCAGGGGTCTCTATACCCCCTCAACCTCCGCTTCCCGGTGAGCAGTTGCTGCATCAGCCCCTTCTTCTGCTCCCGCTTGGCGGCGATCAGTTCCCGCGTCCGCTCGATCACGTCGTCGCAGGTGGAGAGGATGGAGGCGATTTTCTCGCGTTCTCCCTGAGGGGGCAACGGTATCGGCAAGGCCATCAAGGATGGCTTTGTGATCTTCTTCATGCTGCCGCTCGTGCCATTTGCGGAAGCCACAATCCGATTCCGCAGAGGCCGAGAGCCGAGCAAGAACGCAAACCAGCGCATCGAAGATCCCATGCCAGCGCGAGGAATCAGTTGCCACATGAGGTCGGACAAGAACAGGTTAGCGTGGTCTGCCGCAACAAACGTTGCAACGCCGACCAGTTCCTCCGTATTGGACCTGCTGATGATAATGGAATTCGCGGTGACCGGCGTAGTGAGTCTTGCTTGCTCGCTTCGCGAAACGACAGCCTTATTACACTCCGAACGAAACCGACCGGCATCGATACAACTTAGCTTCAAGACTCCGACAGAATCCTCAGACGCGGGGAAGTCGGCGGCATTCGCACTGTATCCCGATCGCGGCTGCTCACACACCGCGCCGATTTGAGACACCTTCCACTCCACCGGAATCCACCCCACTTCGGTTTTCTTGTAGCCTGGGCGATTGGCGTTGGGGTCATTCATGGGAGGGGGTGGGTGGGGCGAGGTTGGGGAGGGCCCGCGGCCTCGCGGGCCGGGTTGGCGCGGGTGCCGTGCGACCGGTGGGGCGCGGACGCCGGGGCCGGCGTCCCTCCCGGGCGCGGTTGCGAGCTGATCCCCGGGGGCAGAAAAAACCCGCCATGATTGGGCATGCGAGCAGAGGCCTGGCGGGTGTGCTGGGGAGAGCGTAGGCCCGACATGCGGGGATTGTCAACCGGCGGAAGGGAACAGGTGTATGAGTGGGTATCGCCGGGAGCGGGATTCCCGGAAAAGCGGCAGTGCACTGCCGCACTCCAAGACGCTTCGCGTGATTCGGGCTGGGGCGATAGTTTTTGGAGTGCGGTGGCAGAGCGCAGCGGCGACACCGCTTTCGCGTGCGGCGGAGCCGCGACCGGGATCGGCATTCCGTGGGCGTCGCTCATGGCTTCTTCGGGGGTTCCGGTTCCCGCGCGGCCCGCTCGATATCCTCGATGGCCCGGATGTCCTCGGCGTCGGCCTGGAGGCGTGCGGCCTCGCGGCGGCGGGTATCGAACAGCTCGTAGCGTTCGTCGGCGAGCCGGGCGGCGACCCCGGCGCTGACGGTGCCGGGGTGGGTGAGCAACTCGCGCTCGTTGAAGGAGAGGAAGGCGTCGAGGCGCTGGTCCCAGTCGGCCATGGTCATGCCCCTGCGGCGCCTGGCCTGATCCTCGGCGAAGTCGAGGTACATGGTGACGATGCGGTCGAGTTCGGCGATCTCGTCCTTGGCGAGGTAGTTCTTGGCGATGGCGACATCGGCCTTGCGGACGGCGGTGCCCTTCCACGCGGTGAGGCCCATGTTGGGGGCCCCGGGATTCGCGCGGTCGGCGATCAATTCGGCGGCGGTGCGCCCGGTGACCGCCCAGAGCATCTTGTTCTGCACCTTCTTGAAGAACAGTTGCGCGGCCTCGCTGCGGGCATCGTAATCCACCGCGGTGGTGTAGATGTCGCGGATCTTCTGGTAGAAACGCTTCTCCGACGCGCGGATGGCCCGGATGCGCTCGAGCAACTCGTCGAAGTAGTCCCAGCCGCCGGGATCCTTGAGCCGCTCGTCGTTCATGACGAAGCCCTTGACGAGGTACTCGGCCAGGTGGCGGGTGGCCCACTGCCGAAACTGCGTGCCGCGCTCCGACCGGACCCGGTAGCCGATCGCGAGGATCAGCTGCAGGTTGTACGACTTGAGCCGCCGCGTGACCTTGCGTTGGCCCTCCTCCCGAACTTGTAACGAACGCTTACAAGTTGCCTCCTCCGGGATTTCGCCTTCCTGATAAATCGCGCGAATGTGTTGGGTGATCGCCTGGGGGGTCGTGTCGAACAGTTGGGCAATTTCCGCCTGGGTGAGCCACACGGTCCCGCCCTCGGCGCGGAGGTGGATGCGGGCGCGTCCGTCCTCGGAGGTGTAGAGGATGAGTTCGCCGCCGTTCATCGGGGGCCTCCCTCGGCGATCCCCAGTTCCTTCAGATAACCTTCCATCTTCGCCTCGACCTCGGCGAGTTCCTTCTGGATGCGGGCGATGTCTTGGCGGACGGCCCTGAGATCGACCTCGGGTTCGGGCTCGAAGGTATCGACGTAGCGGGGGATGTTGAGGTTGAAGTCGTTCTCGGCGATCTGGTCGAACGGCGCGAGGTGGGAATACTTCTCGATGGGCTTCCGCTTGCGGAAAGTCTCGACGATTTTCTCGATGTCCTGCTGGCGGAGGCGGTTCTGGTTGGTGCCCTGCTCGAATTCGCGGGAGGCGTCGATGAAGAGGACGGGGTCCTTGCCGCGGGGTTTGCGGGCCTTGTCGAAGACCATGAGCGCGGCGGGGATGCCCGCGCCGTAGAACAGGTTGGCGGGGAGGCCGACGACGCCGGCGAGGAGGTTCTCCTCGATCGCGGCCTTGCGGATCGCACCCTCCTGCCCGCCGCGGAAGAGGACCCCGTGGGGCACGACGACGCCGACGCGCCCCTTGCCCTCGATGGCCGTGGCGATCATGTGACTGATGAAGGCCCAGTCGCCCTTGCTCTTGGGCGGGATGCCGCGGGAGAAACGCTCGAATCGGTCGCCCGCGGCGATCTCCTGACCCCATTTGTCGAGGCTGAAGGGCGGATTGGCGATCACCACGTCGAACTTCATCAGCGCATCGTTCTCCACCAACTGCGGGTGGCGGATGGTGTCTTCCCACTCGATGCGGGCGGCGTCCACCTCGTGGAGGAACATGTTCATCTTGCAAAGGGCCCAGGTGCTGCCGTTCATCTCCTGGCCGAAGAGAGAGAAGTTCTTCGAGTCGATCTGCTTGGCGGCGCGGATCAGGAGCGAGCCGGAACCGCAGGTGGGATCGCAGATGCGGTCGCCGTCGCGCGGGGCGACGAGCCGCGCCAGGGTCTCGGAGACCTCGGCCGGGGTGTAGAACTCGCCGGCTTTCTTCCCGGCCTGCGCCGCGAAGCGCGCGATGAGGTACTCGTACACGTCGCCGATGATGTCCATGTGCCCCACGCGCTCGGGCCGGAGATCGAGCTTCGGATCGGCAAAATCCTCCAGCAGGGTCTTGAGCCGCCCGTTGCGCTGGCGGGTCTTGCCGAGGTTGGCCTCGCTGTTGAAATCGATATTGCGGAAGACGTTGTGCAGCTTCGCCTTGTTCGCGTCCTCGATCTTCTCCAGCACGGTGTTGATGAGCTGGCCGATGTCGTTGTCGTCGCGATGGGAATACAGGTGGTCGAACGTGCAGTCCCCCGGCACCACGAAGCGCTCGCGCGCCATGGCGCGCTCGACGCGGACGGCGTCCCCCTTGTACGCCTTCTCGTGCTGGGCGAACTTCGATTTCCGCACGTCGCTCAGGTATTTCACGAACAGCATCGTCAGGATGTAGTCCTTGTAGTGGCCCGGATCGATCACGCCCCGGAACGTGTCGCACGCGCTCCAGACGACATTGAAAATCTCCGTTTTGATCTGCTGGTCATTCATGGGTGTTCTCCTGGTCCTTCGCGTGGGTCGCGGCCCACATGCCCGCGAGCGCCGCAAGCGTCCGTTTCTTTTCCGCGAGTTCGTTCAATAGCGCCAACTGCCGGCGCATCAGGGCGTCGAATTCCACGATCCGCCGCTGGGTCGCCAGATCGGGCAGCGGCACTTCGATGTTTTCCAACACCTCGCGGCGCACGACCGGAACCCGCGCCCCGGCACCCGCCAGCCGCGTGAATTGTCGCCGCGGCGCATCCTGGTTCAGGAACCACGCCAGATACTCGGGCAGGACTTGGCCTCGAACCCGCAGGATGAAGAAATGGGGGGCCGCGACCGCTGGGCCGGGCAACGCCCGGACCACACAACTGAAGTTCCGCGTTCCCTTGGCCAAAAAAACGATGTCGCCCTCACGCAGTTCCCCTCCCTTGCCGATGGATTCGGGAGAGACGCGTACCATCCCCTCGCCATAGATCGTCCTGCGATCTGGACCAAAATCCCGGATCTGCAGCAGGAAATGCGATCCGTCAGCAACCGCAGCGACCGCCTTCCTTAACGGTAAGCCCGCACGGACTGTGGCCAGCTCCCCGAGATGCACGCGGGTCGCCCTCTGGTGAGCCATTTTCATGATATGAGCAGCGGTATCATGGATACTGTTTAGAAAATACCGAACCCCCGCGCCAATGCAAGCCTGATTTGCGGTATTTATGATACCGCATAAGGTATCGTGGCGCTCCCCCTCGGCGTCCCTGCGCCCCTGCGGGAGGAACTCCCGGAGAGTTGGGGCGCCGGGGCCAAACGCTGGCGCGTTCGGCTACGAGAATTGGATCTCGTGCCTTTCCCCGGCTTTCGCGTGGGTGAAACGGGCGGTCAGGCGGCGGCCGGCGATCTCGGCGGCGACCTCGTAGTCGCCGAAGAAGCCATCGAAGGTGGCGGTGCCATCGGGCGCCGCCTTCGCCTCGGCGCGGGTCCACCACGTGCCCTTGATAAGCTCCATCAGAACGTCGTAGGCGGGCTTCGGGGACATGTCGTCGCGGATCAGCCCGGCGGGGGCCTGCTGCCATGCGCCCTGATCGGCGAGGTCCCACCAGGTGATCGCGCGCACGGCGGGGTGCGAGAACAGGAGGGTGTAGAAATCGCGGACCTGCTCGGCCTGCCTCGCCTCGCCCTCGGCGGTGGTGAACCAGCCCACCGGCGCCTTGGGCCCCGAGACGAGGGTCGTCTCGGTGAAGTGCAGCGGTTTCCCGTACTTGGCGAACCGGTCGCAGACCTCCCACGTTTTCGCGGCGGGCCACGGTCCCCCGTGCATGTGCGACTGGATGCCGATGGCGTCGTACAGGGGCCGCTTCCCGTCGTCGGCCAGCTCGTCCAGGACGCTCGTCTGGTATTTGGGATCGGTGCGATAGTCGTTGATCAGGAGCATGGCGCCGGGGTGCGCCTCCCGGGCGGCCCGGAAGGCCCGCCGCACGTACTCGCCGACGCCGGCCTGGCGGATCGCCTCGGAGAGCTTCGGCGAATCGTGCAGCAGCTCGGCCCGGTCGTAGTGCGTGGCCTCGTTGACCACGTCCCAGATGTCGATCTCCCCCTTGAATCGCGAGACACACTGGCTGACGCGCCCCATCTGGAGGCGCATGACATCCTCCTGCGGGATATCCTTCATCCACGGGGGGTCCACGAAGTTCCAGGCGAGGGGGTGGCCCTTGGTGGTGATGCCATGCCCGCGGCACCAGGCGGCGTTCTCCGCGATGGTCGCCTCGATGGTCTCGCCGCGGCGGCGCTCGTACATCCACCAGTAGAACGGCAGGGTCGCGAAATTCAGCAGCGCCGCAAAGCGCTCCGCGTAGCGGGCGCCCTCCTCGGGCGTCCGGCAGCGGTGCAGTTTGAATATGTTGCAGCCAAAGAGGAAATGGTGGCGCCTCTGCTCGACCCGGACCGCGGTGCCCACGGGGAGGGGCCTCCCGTCGGGACCCGCGAGCCGCAGCGACGCGGATCCCTTTCGGTGCCGCGCGATCCGATCCTCGGCCGCGGCGAGCGGGTCCTCCGTCGCCGCGGGGCAGGGCGCGGCCCACGCGGCCGCCGCCGCGCCCGCCGCCGCGATGAACGCGCGCCGCGTGCAGGGGTGATCCGGGGGGCCAGGGGTCGTTTCCATGGGCGCCCAGTCTGGACGGGTTCCCTCCCGCCGCAAATGCCAAATCGTATGAGCCAAGCCGGGGGTGCGCGCATAAGATTTTCGAATAATTCGCTGGACTCTTTCGGCCCTGTCCCTACTCGTATGGCGGCACCGCAGCACATCAACCCAACACCCCAGGAGCACCCATGGAGACCAAGCCCGGAAAGACCAAGAGCGAGAAACTCATCCGCTGGGTCGAGGAGATCGCGAAGCTCACCCAGCCCGACGCCATCTACTGGTGCGACGGATCGAAGGCTGAGTACGACCACATGTGCGACATCATGGTCAAGGGCGGCACCTTCCGGAAGCTCAACGAGCAGAAGCGCCCGAATAGCTACCTGTGCCTCTCGGATCCCGGCGACGTCGCGCGCGTCGAGGACCGGACCTTCATCTGCAGCGTCAGCAAGGACGACGCCGGGCCGACCAACAACTGGGTCGATCCGAAGGAGATGAAGGCCACCCTCAACAAGCTCTTCACCGGCTGCATGAAGGGCCGGACGATGTACGTCATCCCCTTCAGCATGGGCCCGATCGGCTCGCACATCGCGCACATCGGCGTGGAGCTCACCGATTCCCCCTACGTCGTGGTCAACATGCACATCATGACGCGCGTGGGGCAGAAGGTGCTCGACCTCATCGACAAGAATGGCGGCGAGTTCGTGCCCTGCGTCCATTCCGTCGGCGCGCCGCTCGCCAAGGGGCAGAAGGACGTGCCCTGGCCCTGCAACAAGGATCAGAAGTACATCGTCCACTACCCCGAGGAGCGCTCGATCTGGTCCTTCGGCTCCGGCTACGGCGGCAACGCCCTGCTGGGCAAGAAGTGCTTCGCGCTCCGCATCGCCTCCTGCATGGCCCGCGACGAGGGGTGGATGGCCGAGCACATGCTCATCCTCGGCGTCGAGGCCCCCAACGGCGAGAAGACCTACGTCGCCGCCGCCTTCCCCAGCGCCTGCGGCAAGACCAACTTCGCCATGCTCATCCCGCCGAAGCCCTTCCAGGACAAGGGCTGGAAGGTGTGGACCGTCGGCGACGACATCGCCTGGATCAAGCCCGGTCCCGATGGGCGCCTCTACGCCATCAACCCGGAGGCCGGCTATTTCGGCGTCGCCCCGGGCACCTCGATGAAATCCAATCCCAACGCGATGGCGTCCATCGCCAAGAACACCATCTTCACCAACTGCGCCCTGACGCCCGACGGGGACGTCTGGTGGCAGGACATGACCGCCGAGCCCCCGCCCAAGCTCACCAGCTGGCTGGGCGAGGAGTGGACCCCCGATTGCGGCAAGCCCGCCGCCCATCCGAACGCCCGGTTCACCGCCCCGGCGTCCCAGTGCCCCTGCATCGACCCGGCCTGGGAGGACCCGAAGGGCGTGCCCATCAGCGCCTTCATCTTCGGCGGTCGCCGCAGCACCGACGTCCCCCTGGTCTTCCAGGCCTTCAACTGGCACCACGGGGTTTACCTCGGAGCCACGATGGGCTCCGAAATGACCGCCGCCGCCGCCGGAAAGATCGGTGAGGTCCGCCGCGACCCCTTCGCCATGCTCCCCTTCTGCGGCTACCACGTGGGCGACTACTTCCGCCACTGGATCAAGATGGGTCGCCGCCTGAACAGCCCACCCAGGATCTTCCACGTCAACTGGTTCCGCAAGAACGCCGACGGGAAGTTCATCTGGCCCGGCTTCGGCGAGAACATGCGCATCCTCAAGTGGGTCGTGGAGCGCGCCCGCGGCCACGCCATGGCCGTCGAATCACCCCTCGGCTGGGTCCCCCGCTACGAGGACGTCGATTGGGCGGGGCTTGACTTCTCCAAGGAAAAGTGGCAAGAAGCCATGGAAATTGATAGGGAGCGATGGAGACAAGAGACCTTGCTGCATGAGGCTTTGTTCTTGAAGCTTTACGATCACCTGCCAAAAGAGTTGATTTTCGAAAAGGAGTTACTAATTTGTAGGCTGTAGAGAGAAAGATCACCCCCCCAAGACGGGCGACCCCGCAAAGGTGGTCGCCCAATCAAAGCCGGGCCGCACCCCCTCCCAATTTATGCGGCCCGGCTTCTTTTTTGGGGGTCGGGGTCAAAACCGGAGCGTGGCGTTGAGCGCGACGCCGCCATTCCAGATCTCGTAATCGGAGAGTTCGCCCTGGTCGGAATCGTTGACGAGGTAGGACATCTGGACGCCGGCGCTGGACCAGCTGTTGAAGTGGTAGGCGAGCATGGTGCCGGCGATGTGCTGGAAGTCGTTGCGGTCCCCGTTGTCGAAGTAGTCCTCGTACTGGAAGCGGTAGTAGGCCTGCCAGATGAGGCGATCGGTGAGGAACTGGGTGTAGCTCGCGGTCAGGGAGTGCTCGTCGCGGCTGAAGGGCTGAGGGTTCGTGAAACGCGCGGCGCACTCGTACGCGAGCGCGAGGAACATGCGCTCGTTGATCTCGAAGACCCGCGATAGCGACAGGCGCGCGACCTGCTCGTCGAAGAACTCCTCCCGGTCCAGGGGCGCGCTCAGCAGCCGGGTGTACTCGTAGCCCAGGGACGCCTCCCAGCCCTTCGCGAACTCCCAATCGAGGTCGGTGAAGATCGTCTGCGCGTCGAAATCGAATTCCCCGTTGCCCAGGAAATTGAAGAACTGGTGGCGGAAGCCGGCGCGCGGGCGCAGCCTCTCGCTCCACGGGGGGGCGATGGAGAACTCCGCCGTGGAGACCATCTGGAAATCGTCGATCTCGTCATCGTGCTGCGCGAGGATGTTGGAGCTGTAGAAGCCCTGCCAGTCGAGCCGCGCCTTGAACCACGGCTTGCGGGGCACCGGGCGCATGATCATCTGGGTGCCAAAGTCCTCCTCGCCCTCCCCCAGGAAGGCGGGCGTGGGCTCCTCGAGGATGCCCGGCAGCCGCGATGGCGCGGAGGGCGCGCCCGGGGCCTGCTGCTGCGTGCGCTGCGCGCCCTCGATCAGCGGATTCTGCTGCGCCCCGCAATCCGCCGGCGCCAAGAGGCCCAGCGCAACGGGGAGCGCGAGGGCACACCAGATTCGATTCCCGAGAGCCATGAGTTCCTTCCGAAGTTCAAAATCGGTGCATCCTGGCATCGCCCGACATTAGCCGCAAGGAAAACGTGCATAATATTTCCTAATCCCACGGCATCCCGCGGAGCGCGCCGATGCCCGGGTTGTGCGCCGGGCTTTTCAAAGGCGGGCGGGCTGCTAGCGTTGGGGCCGATGAGGACGCGCCCCGCCCCGGTTGTTCTTGCGATCTTAACGCTGGCCCTGGGACTGGCGGGGTGCGCGTCGGTGAGCGTGCGCGATCCCGAGGCGGGGCGATTCAGGCCGACGGCCAAGCCCCCGATGATCTACGTCGCGCCTTTCGACAGCCGGGGGGCGAGCTTCAACGTGGACCGGGAGGGCGAGGAGCTGGCCGCCTTCCGGCAGGCCACAGCCCAGATGCTGCAGGAGAAGCTCGTGGAGCGGTTGCCCGAGGTCGCGCCCACGGTGGCGGCGCCGGCGCGGCTGCCGGGGGCCGGCTGGCTGGTCACCGGGCGATTCGTGCGGGTGAATCAGGGCAGCCGCGCGCTTCGGGCGACCATCGGCTTTGGCCTGGGCGCCACGAAGATGGAGACCCAGGTGGAGGTCTACGATCTGGCGATCTCGAGGAAAGAGCCCTTCCTGAGATTCGGGACGACCGGCGGCAGCAACGCGGAACCCGGCGCGATCGGCAGCGCGGGCACCACGCTCGTGTCCGGGGTGGGCGCCCTCAGCAGCGCCCTGGGCAATGCGGCGCACGGCATCAGCGAGGACGCCTGGCGCACGGCGCGCGAGATCCGGAATCATCTGGTGGAGTATTGCGACGAGTCCCGGCTGTAGCTCGGTGGCGGCAGATGTAGCCCCTCCGGCCAACGGAGGGGCCGGGCGCCGCGGCTCCACGGCCTGGCGGCCGTGGCCACGTCTGGAATTTTCGAGGCAGTCCCGCCGCCGGGCGCGGGGACGCGCCGCATCATTCATATGGAAACTTCTGGTGGGTCGCGGAGTGCCTGAAGGCACCACTACAAACATCCCCGTGGTCTTCGGTTCGTAGTGCTGCCTTTGGGCGGTGTCCGCCCAACCTGCTGATGACGTGGCTGTTGTGACACGCATCGGAGTATTCCGAACTTGGAAGTCTCGGAAAATGCCGCTTCGCATCCCGTAGCCGAACGCGTCAGCGTTTGGCCGCCAATCGCCCTAGGCGATCGGCTACATTTTCCCAAGCCGGTGGTCCGGCGGCTGCCGGATGGGATACAGCTAAGCGTTTGTCGGACTTCGTCCGGCAAACTCCTAGCTTCGGCGGCGCCGCGCGGCCAGCAGCGCGAGGCCGCCGACGATCATGAGCGCCCAGGTCGTCGGCTCCGGGATCACGAGGGCGATCTGGTTTCCGCCGAGGTAGTTGTAATCGATCTGGTAACCGTCGGGCAGCAGGGGGATATCGAGGAAGCCGCCGGAGATGCCGTTGGTCACCAGCGAGCCGTAGGTCGCGAAGATGTAGGCCGTGTCGTCGAGGGTGATGCCGTTGGTGGCGAAACCCAGCGTCGCGAGCGAGATGTCGAGGATCCCCGTGACCGTGAGCAGGTCGACGAATCCGCCGCCGGAGGCATCGACCTCGATGGCGAGGATGCCCTCGATGTCCACATCGCCCTGCACGTTCAGGGTGCCGATGCCGAAGTTGCCCGGGGCGATGACGGCGTTGCTGTTGACGAGGATCGGGGCGCCGATGAGCCCGGTGCCGCCGAGCGCCGCGCCGCCGAGGACGTCGAAGGCCGCGCCGCCGGTGTGGGCACCGTTGACGAGCAGGGTGCCCGCGGAGACCGTGGTCGGGCCGTCGTAGGTGTTGAGGCCCTCGAGCGACAGGACCCCCGTGCCGCGCTTCAGGAGGCCGATGGCGTTCACCCCGGCCTGGCTGTTGGTGATGTCGCCGGAGAGGATGGCGGTGCTCCCGTTGACCTCGATCCGCCGGACCGGGGAACTCAGCCCCGCCTCGCCATTGAGGTCCATGTCGTTCAGGAGGCGCAGGGTGCCCGTGGCATTGGCGGTATTCAGCAGCAGGGCGCCGTTGTTCGTGGAGGGGCCCACGGGATCGAAATTCTCGCTGTTCCACACCAGTTGCGTGCCCGTGCCAGTCCCGTCGCCTCCGATGTCGACGGTCAGGTCGCCGCCGAAGGCGCTGAACCCGGGGCGCGAGTTCTGGCCGGCGTTGCCGCCGCCGACGATGCTGATCTCGTTGGCGTTGGTGCCCAGGGCCCGGGTCATCAGACCGGTCGATTCCAGGACACCGACGGCATTGGCCGGGTTCAAGAGCAGGTTGCCCGTCGGGAGATTCGTGGGATCGGGGATGCGCAAGATGCCCCCCGAAATGCGGGTCGCCCCGTTCCAATGGAAGCCGTTGGTGAGCCAGAGCGTACCGGCGCCGCCCTTGACGAAATCCGCGACGAACGGCCCGGAGTTCGTGATGGTCCCGCCGATGATCGCCACGTCGGCGTGCACGTTGATCTGGCGGACGAGGTTGGAGACCGCCGCGTTGAGATCGAGGCTGTTCTCAAACGTGAGCTGGGCATCGGCGTCGTCCTGCTGGAGCGTGAGGATCCCGGGGTTGAAGGTCGGCGCCGCGCCCCAGACGAGGTTCGTGAGGCCGCCGACGCCGTCCTCGATGCGGATGCGGACCGGGGCGCCGAAGGCGCTGAAGCCCGCCTGGAGTCCGGCGTCGCCGGTCAGCTGGACTTGGCCCGGGTCCTCGCCCAGCTCCCGCGCGAAGTCGAGGTTGAGGCCGAGCAGGCCGCCAAAGAGGTCGACGTTGCCGAGGACGTTCGTGGCACCATCGTTGAGCCGCACCAGGGCATTGTTGCCGATGGTCAGGTTGCTGACGGCCATCGTGTTGTTCACGATCAGCTGCGATCGGATCACGTTGTTGCCGATGACGGCGAGGTTGTAGTTGCTGCCGCCATCGCTGACGCTGTCCACCGTGAACGTGCCATCGCCCGTGCCCTTGCCGGTGCGCACGTCGATCGTGGCGTCGCCCAGGATGCCCACGTCGCGGGCGACGACGCGGTAGGCCTGGTTCGCGGCCGAAAAATTGGCGGCGTCGCGGTTGATGGTGAGCGTGCGGCCGGCGGCGATGGTGACGTTGCTCAGGGTCATGTCGAGGGCGACGGTGCTCGCGTTGGTGTGGGCGACGACCACGCTGCCGCTCTCGTTGACAAAGAGGTCGTTGCCATAGTTCGCGTCGGCGCCACTGGCGAGGCGCAGGGTGCCGCCGTCGAGCACGAGGCGGGTGCCGCCACCGGAGCCGGCGCGCCGCAGCTCCAAGGTGCCCTCGTTGATGTAGAAGTCACCGCCCATGGCCTGCGCGTCGGCCTGGCTCTTCTGGTTCGCCCCGTCGATGACCAGGGTGCCGGGGCCCGTCTTGACGAAGCCGTTGGTGCCGCGGATCTGCTCGTTGCTGTTGGCGCGGTTGATCGTGAGCGTGCCGATCGTGTTGAAGATGCCCTGGTTGTTGCCGAAGTTGAGGATGACGTCATTGGTGGAGGGGCTGAAGGCGCCGGGATCGATGAGGCTGTTGCCGCCGGTCTGCACGATGAGGGCCGCGCCGCCGGCGCCGCTGAAGTCGAGGATGCGGTCCGCCTGGGCGCCGGCATCGCCGCGGATGTCGAGGCCGTCGTCGAGCACGAGCGCGTTGAGGGAGCGGTTCGCGGAGAGCGCCTGGTCGCTGGGGGGGCGGGCGTTGCCGGTGGCCGCCCAGCCGCTCTCGAGGCCGGTGTCATAGCTGAGGCCCGGCAGCGGCGCGATGCCCAGGAGGCCGCCGGAACCCGTGTTGGTGGTGGCCAGGTTGTAATCGGAGCTGAAGCCACCGATGCCGTCCTTGACGAGGAGCCAGGGCACGATGCCGTTCTTCACCTCGGGCGCCGAGGCGAGCAGCAATTCGTTCTGGGCGTTGGCACCGAGCCCCGGGGCCTCGATGCGCGCGGTGGCGCCGCCCGAGCGGGTCATCGCCGATGTCGCGTTGCTGAAGACCATGGCGGAGGAGCCGCCGCCCGCGGCCGGCGTCAGCTGCACCAGGGCGTTGCCGGAGCGCAGCTCGAGGCGGTCGAGGGTCTCGGAGTAGGCCGATGAGCCGGCGTCGTTGGTGAAACGGATCGTCGCGCTCTGGCTCACGAGCGTGGCCGCGTCGTTGATGCGGCCGGGCTGGTTGACCGCGAAATTGTTGATCTCGAGGACGCTGTCGTGCACCACGATGTTGGTCGTGCCGGCGAGCGTGCCGGCATTCCGCAGCCGCAGGGTGCCGCCGTCGATCAGCGTGTTGCCCGCGTAGGTGTTGTTGCTGTCGAAGTTGATGGCGCCGGTGCCGGTCTTGGCGAGGCCGACGTTGCCCGCGAGCACGAGCGCCACGGTCCCGCCCTGGGCGCCGTAGTCGCCGCCGGACTTCACGATGGTCCCGTTGGTGCTGGTGCCGCCGATGAACGTGACGGCCCCGTCCGTCGACTGGCTGAAACCTCCCATGTTCAGGGTGCCGCTGCTCATGGTGATGGCGCCGTTGGTGTGCAGCGAGTCGTCGCCCCCCTGGAGGAACAGCGTGCCGCCGCTGACGGTGAGCCCGCCCGAGAAGGTGTTGGTGCGGGTCAGGATCAGGCCGCCGCCACCCGTCTTCGTGAGGGACAGGCCGGCGCCCCCATCGGAGATCACGCCATTGATGACCATCGATCGGTCGATCGCGGTGACGGTGTTCTGGATGGTCAGGTTGTCATTGATCTGAAAGTCGGCGTTGATGATGTGGTTGGAGCCGGAGGTCATCTGGATGTCGACCGCGCCGTCGGTGTCGTCGAGGGTCAGGCTGCCGCCGGCGGCGAGGTTGAAGACGCGCCTCTGGCGCTGCTGCGCGGCGGTGCCCCCGACCGCATCGGCGATGATCCAGGTGCCGAGGGTGATGTTGGTGTCGATGGTCACCGTGCGGTGCGCCGTGATGTTGTTGGTGAACCAGGCCGTCGCCCCGACGCCGTCCGCGTAGGCGGCGCCGCCCGACCACGCCGCGAGATTCGTCCAGAGCGTGTCGGTGTTGTCGATCCAGGTTCCGTCCACGGCCCGGGCGCTGGGCGCGAGGGCCGCGCATGAGACGGCCAGCACCGCGCCGGCAAACCACCCTCTGTGCGCGCTTCTCATGGTCACTTCTCCTCACCCTTGACCGAACCCATCCTCCCCCGCCGCGCCCACAGGGTCAAGCCCAGGGCGCCAAGGAGGAGGACGAACAGCGGGGCCGGTTCCGGGATCACCAGGGCGATCTGGTTTCCGCCCAGGTAATTGTAATCGATGATGTAGCCACCCGGGAGCGCGAAGACGTCCAAGAACTCGATCCCGACCAGCGACCCGTACTGCGCGAAGATATAGGCGTCATCGTCGAGGGCCGAGCCGATGTTCGTGAACGTCACGGAGGCCCCCGCGATATCCAGGGCTCCCGAGACCGCGAGGATGTCGCTGGAGCCTAGGCCCGCGCCATCCAGCTCGATCTGGAGCACGCCGCCCGCGGAGAACGTGAAGTTGTTCGTGGTCGTGAAGGTCCCGATGGAATTGCCCGGGGCCATGACCGCGTTGGACTGGACTAGGACCGCCGAACCGATGATGCCGGTGCCCCCGAGCACCGCGCCGTCATAGACAGTGTAGCCATCGCCGCCGAAGTGGGAACCGTTGACGCGCAGGGCGCCCGCGGCGATCTCGGTCAGGCCGCTGTACGTGTTGGCGGCGTTCAGCGCCAGGATCCCCGCCCCCGCCTTGTTCAGCCCGCTGCCCGTGATCACGTTCTCGATCGCGGCCGTCCTGTTTGCCACCACCTCGAACGTGCCATTGGAGACCATGATGCCGCGATTCGCGTCATCGATCGACATGTCCTCCGTCATGCGCAGGGTGCCGCCGTTGAGCTTCAGCTGGTCCGCGGCGAACGACGCCGGGTTGCTCCCCAGCGCATTCTCGTTAGAGATCGAGAGGGCGCCGGCGTTGATCGTCGTTTTGCCCGTGTACGAGTTGCTCGCCGAGAGCACCACGGTGCCCGGGCCGCCCTTGGTCACGCCGCCGGCCGCGCTGCCGCCGATGGCGCCCGAGATGAGGAGCGTGCCGAAGTCGTTCTGGGCATTGACGATGAAGTTGCCGTGGGTCGTCTCCTGGATGGTGATGGTGCCCGCGTACTCGGCGTTCGTAACGCCCGCCACGGTGCGGAGGGTCTTGGCGTTGCCGGGATTCCCAATGGTGAGGGCATTGTTGAGAGTGATTCCCTCGGAAAGTTCCAGCATCGCACCTGAGTTGGTCACCAGGACGCCGCCGATGCCCAGCGCCGAATTGTGAGAGGCCCTGAGCTCGCCCCCGGCGATCGTGGTCCCGCCGCTGAATGAATTCGACCCAGAGAGGGTCAGCGTGCCGCCGCCCCGTTTCACCAGCGCCAGGGAGCCCGCGCCCGGGCCGTCGTGGATCTCGCCAGAGTAGGCGCGGTTCACGTTGCCGTCGTTGACGGTCAGCGTCGAGTTGGCGGCGCCGCCATTGACGATGACGCCGGCCCCGGCGGTGCTGACGATGCCGGTGACGGTCTCGTTGAACCCATTGAGGGCAAAGACGCCCGCGTCGCCACCCGTGCCGTTGAACGTCAGCAGCGAGCTGTCGTCGATCTGGTTGTTTTGGTTCAGCGCGAGGATGTCCAGCCCGGGGGTCGTGGCGCCATCGCCGATGACGATGTTGCCCGCGATGGCGTTGACGCCGGCGGACTTGTTGAGGAGCACCATGCCGGCGCTGATCGTCGTATTGCCGTTGTAGGTGTTCGCCTCGGTCCCGCCGAGGGCCAGCGTCCCCAGGCCGGTCTTGGTGATCCCCGCCGCGGTCGCGCCCGAGTTGGTGATCGAGCCCGTGATCGCCAGGTCCAGATCGGCCAGCGCGCTGTCGTTGACCGCGAAGGTCCGGGTGGCGTTGTTGAGATCGACGTTCGCGGAGATGGTGGAGCCCGCGTTCGTGAAGCCCGCGGAACCGATGCTGTACGTGACGGTCCCGCCCAAGCGCAGGAGGCCTCCGCCGACGGAATCGATGACGTTATTCGAGGAGCCCGCCCCGGTTGCGGTCTGCCCGATGACCAGGGCGCCGATGGCGTCGGTGCGGCCGGCGACGTCGAGCGTGGCCGAGCCGCCGGTCTGGTTGGCCACGTAGGTGCTCTCCGTGGGGAGGACGTTGTCGGCGCCGAGCTTGAGCGTCCCATCCCGGATGACCGTGTTGCCGCCGTGGAGGCTGCCTCCCACCAGGGTGAGCGTGCCCGTCCCAAGCTTCGTCAAGGCGCCGTCTCCGACGTTGGTGATGAGGCTGTTCACCACGAAGTCACCGGCGCCGGTGAAAGTGACGCCGCGGTTCCCGGTGGTGTCGGCCCCAATGGTCGCGCCGTCCAGCGTCAGCGTCCCGGCATCGGCGCCGAACGTCGTGTTGCCCATGAGAAGGACGTCGCCGCCGAAGACGTTGCTGCCGGAGATGTTTCGCAGGGCACCGGTGCCGGAGATGCCGCTGCCGCCCATGGTGAGGGTCTCCGGCCCGATGGTGATGCCGCCGGCCAGTTCGAGGGCGGCGGCTTCATTGGTCGACACGACCGTGCCGGCGGCCGTCGTGCCGAGGGCGCTGTTGTTCTGGGCCCTGAGCGCGCCGGAGCTGATGAGCGTCCCCCCGTCGTAGCTGTTGGTGCCCGACAGGATGAGTGTCCCGTCGCCCAGCTTCTGGATGCCGATCGCGGTCGCCCCGCCGTTCGTCAGGTCCCCGGAAAGGACCGCCGTGCTGGCGTTGACCTCGAATCGCCGGTAGGGCGTATTCGCCTCGCCGTTGAGGTCCATGTCATTCAGGAAATACAGCGTGCCATCGGCAACGGTCCTGTTGAGGAGCAGGGCGCCGCTGTTCGTGACCGCGCCGTTCGGGTCGAAGTAGGTCGAATTCCACTGCAGCTGTCCTCCGGTTCCGGTGCCGTCTCCGCCGATGTCGATCGTCAGGTCACCTCCGCGTGCGCTGAACCCCGCGCGCGAGTTCTCCGTGCCGGTGCCGGTGCCCACGATCTGGACCTGGCCCGGCCCGGCGCCGAGGGCGTTTGTGAAGATGCCCTGGGTCTCGAGGGCGGCGGCCGCGTTGTCTGGCGTGATCGCAAGGTTGCCCGAGGGCAACTGGTTCGCGTTGGTGAGACGGAGTCCCCCGTTGAGGATGCGCGTCTCGCCGTTCCATCCGAGGGGCCCCTCCAGCGACAGTGTCCCGGCGCCGCTTTTCGTGAAGTTGGCAACGCCATCGCCGGAGTTCGTGATCGCGCCCGCGATCGCTGCGACGCTGTTGTGGGCGTTGATCTGGCGGGTGTTGGTCACGCCGGCGCCGACGACATTCAGGTCGATGCTGTTCTGGAGCACGATGTTCGTGTTGGCGTCATCCTGATTGAGCAGCAGTATGCCGGGGTTGAAGGTGGCGGTGCCCCAGATGAGGTTGGTCAGGTTGTTGCTGCCGTCCTCGATGCGCACGACGATGGGGTTGTCGTAGGCGCTGAAGCCCGACTGGAACGTGCTGTCGCCGGTCAGCTGCACTTGGCCAGCGCCGGTGCCGAGCTGGCGCGCGAAATTCGTGTTCACCCCCAAGACACCGCCCAGGAGGTTGATGTTGCCGGCGACATTGGTGGCGCCATCGGCGGTGCGGACGAGGGCGTTCGTGCCAACCGTGAGGTCGCCGCCCACCTGGAGCGCGCCGTAGACGTAGAGCTGGCTCTGGTTGGGGTCATTGCCCTTGACGATCAGGTCCTGGCCCGCGCCTCCCGCGAGCACGTTGGTCACCGTCAATGTGCCATCGGCGCTCCCCTTGCCCTCGCGGATATCCAGCGTGCCGTCGCCCAGCAGGGTGAGGTCGTTCCCTCGTATCGTGTAGCCCTGGTTGTTGTTGAAGAGCGTCCCGTCCTGGCTGACCGTGAGCGTCACGCCATCCGCGAGCGTGAAGTCCGAAAAAGTGTGGGTCACGGCATTGCCGGTCGCGAGGCGAGCCACGGTGAGGGTGCTGCTGTTGCTGACGGCGATATCGTTGCCGAACACCGTCCCGCCGTTTCGGGCGAGCTGGAGGGTGCCGCCGTCGAGGATGATGGTCCCGGTGCCGGCCGCGGAGGCATTCTGCAGCTCGAGCGTTCCGGCGGTGATCGTCGTCGCCCCGTCGTAGGTGTTGGCGCCAGATAGCACCAGCTTGCTTCCGGCGCCGGTCTTGGTGATCCCGGCGGGGGAGCCCCCGCTGTTCGTGATTGTGCCGACGACGACCACATCGTCTGTGACAGTCGCGTTCTCGATGTTGAAGGTGCGGGTGGCGCCGTTGAGATCCAGATCGGCAGAGATCGTGGCTTGCGCATTGCGGAGGCCCAGACTGCCCTGCTCATATTTCACGTCGCCCGCGAGCTTCAGCAGGCCTCCCCCGACAGAGTCGATGACATCGTGCGTCGCGCCACCGACCGTGGTGGCATTCAGGCCCAGCTGCAGGGCGTTGGCCCCGGTCATCGTGTTCGTGTGACCCGCCAGATCGAACGTCGCGGTGCCGCCGTTGTTGTTGCCCATCACCAGAGCCCCGGGGATCACGTCGTTGGCGCCGAGCGCGAGCGTGCCCTCGCGCACGGTGGTGTTGCCGGGGTAGGTGTTGGTGCCCGATAGCAGCCAGAGGCCCACGTCGCTCTTGAGGACGGCGACGGTGCCTCCCAGTCCGGTGTTGTTGTCGGCGATGATGCCCTGGATCTCGTTGGTGTCGGTGTTTGAACCCGTCAGGGTCAGGGTCCGCGCGCCGGTCGCGGTGGCATACGCCGCATTGAAAGAGGTGTTGGTGAACTTCAGCCCGGTCCCGCCGTTGGCGCCGGAGGCGTCGATCGTCGCGCCGCCCGCTTGGCCTACGGTTCCGGAACCGATCTGGACCTGGCGGTCGGTCGCGTCGCCCGCGCCCGTGTATCGCAGCGTGCCCGTGGTGGTGTTGTTCCCCATGCGGATCACGGAGTTGGCGCCCGTGGCGTCGCCCAGGCCGCTCGCGCTGCCCGCGTTGCTGATGGTGTTGACGGAAAGGATTCCCTGATTGATCAGCACCTGTCCGTCGAAGGTGTTGAGGCCGTTCAGGACCAGCGCGCCGGCCCCCGCCTTGGTCAGGCTGCGCGAGGCCGCCCCATCGTCGATGGCGCCGCCGAGGGTGAGGGTGCCGCCGCTGATGGTGGCCGTCCTGTTGGCGCCCATGCTCACTGCGCCCGTGCCCAGATCGAGGTCTCCGGT
>JADLBR010000084.1 GCA_020847615.1 Verrucomicrobiia bacterium | reverse complement strand
GCGTCAGTCTGACTCTCAGGCTCGCGGCACCAAGCGAAACGCCGACGTCGCCTGCATCGAAGCACATCGACTATAGCAAAATTTTCCCCGCCGGTGGTGCCCGCCGCGGCGGGCATGATGTCTGACTTGAAAATAGCCGCATCGCTCCCCGTAGCCGAACGCGTAAGCGTTTGGCCGCCAATCGCCCGAGGCGATCGGCTACATTTTCTACCCCGGCGGTGCCCCGTCTGCGGGGCATGATGTCTGACTCGAAAATTGCCGCAGCGCCTCCCGTAGCCGAACGCGTGAGCGTTTGGCCGCCAATCGCCCGAGGCGATCGGCCACATTTTCGGCGCCGATGGTCCGGAGGCTGCCGGAGGGCGCCCGACTCACCTGTCGGCGCCCGCGCCCGGCCCCACGAGCGCCTCCCTGCGCCACGCGAAAACCGAGGGAATGCCCTCCACCACGATGGAGAAATCCTCGAGCACGCCATCGGCGGGTTTCTTGAAGCGCACTTCCCACGTGCCCGCCCGGACCCCGCCATCGCCCTCGAACACGAACTGCTCCATCTCGGCAAGGGCATCCCGCGATGCGACGACCCGTCCGGTCGGATCGACCACCTCGACCCCCACCTTCTCGGCGCCACCCGCCCCCGCGACACGGAGCCCAAAGGCCAACGTCCCCCCTGGCACCGCGAAATAGAGCGGCGCCAGGGAACGGAATAGGCCGATGGGTTCACCCGCCGCGAAGAGACAGAGGCGATGGGTCTGCGAATCGAGTTCCAGCGTCGACCCGGCGTGCATCCTCGCGCACGCCAGCTTGTACGCGCCCGTCTCCGGCGCCACGAAACGCGATTCCGGGGAACCCGCGAACGGGATCTCGATCCCCTTCATCGCCTTGCCCGAGGGGGCCGTCAGGGCCAGCTCCAGGGCCCCCGCCTCGCCGCGGCCCACGGGCAACACCTTCCCCGCGATCACCACCTCATCGCCCTTCTCGGCCCACAGCAGATACGACACCTTGCCCCGGACGCGCGCCGGCGTCCCCTGCCCCGCGCGAAACTCGCCCGAAACGAGGGGCCTCATGTCTCCCGGGACATGGGCCGTCCGAGCGAATCGACGGAATCGCGCCGCGGGGATCCATTTGGCCAACGTCGCCGCGTCCAGGACATGATCCGTGCGCGCGGCACCGCGTTTCACGCTCAGGTTTCCGGCGACGGCATCGATGCCCCACCCGAATCGCCCTCCCGCATACCCGAGCGGCGCGCGCTCGATCGGGTCCTCGATCAGGCAGTCGACGAAAGTCACGCCCCCGATCGGCCCCACGTCGCTCGCGCGCACGCCGAATTCAACCGGCAGGCGCGCCGCATCCTTCAGCGCGGTCGCGTCCAGAGCGCAGCGCTCAAATCGGATCGCCAACCCGTCGGGCGCGTTGCCCGAGATCGAGACGAGCGGCGGCCCCGCGGCCCCAAAACTGCAATCCACGAAATCGCACTTTCCTTTCAGGGCATCGGCGCCCTCCGCGTTGACGACGTGGAACCGCACCGCCCCGCGCTCGTCCCCGCGGGCCGCGCAGCCCTCCAGCCGGATCGAGATCGGCGCCGACGCGCCGCGCAATTGCTGCAGCGCGAAGAGGTACCCGCCCCCGGCATTGCCCTCGGTCACGCATCGCCGCATCACGATATTCACCAGCCGCTCGTTCGGCCGGTTCGGCTCAAAGTCGATACCCGCCTGGGGCGGCGTCCCGCGCGTTCCCTTCAGCGCGCAGCCCTCGATCAGCAGGTCTTCGGCGCTGATGACGCTGATGCCCTGCCGGTGGTTGTCGAGGCACACCACGCCCCTGATCGTGACCCCCAGACAAGGCTCCCCGCCCTTCCCCGCACCCAGATAGATCCCGTCCCCGCCGCTCTCGGCCAACGTCAGGCCCGTCACCGTCACGTTCGTGCAGGCGCGCAACGCCAGCGCGTGCCTCCACTCCGATTTCTCGTACGCCTCCCCCTGATAATCGACCTTGCGCATCCGCAGCACCGCACCTCGCCCAGAGAGCACGATGTTCCGCTTGCCGTCCGCCCCGAATAGCACCTCGGACTTGCCCCTGAACGCCCCCGCCCTGGCCACGACCTCCACGCCTTCGCCAAACACGATCTCCTGATCGCCGCCCAGGCGTATGGTCTCGCCGATGACCCAGGGCTTGCCCGTGTTCTCCACGACCACCCGCGCCGCGCCAGAATCGATGGCCGCCTGCAGCGCCCGCGTGGCGTCCTCCGCGTCAAACCCGAGCGTCGCCGCCCGCACCTCCTTCGGCACATCGCCCGCGACCCCGGACGCGACCCTCGCGCACAACAGAAAGACCAGAGCGCACCGAAACATCTTTGCCCCTCAGCCCACCGCGGTCAGAAATCTCCGATACCTCGCCTCCCGGCCCCGCACCGCGTCGAGGTAGATGCCGCGCAGCCGCCGCGTGATCGGCCCCACCTCGCCCCCGCCGATCACCCGGTCATCGATGGACCGTATGGGCGTCACCTCGGCCGCGGTGCCCGTGAAGAATGCCTCGTCGGCGGCGAGCGCCTCGCCGGGCCGAATGTCCCGCTCGACGACCTCGATGCCCTCGTCCCTCGCGATCTCCATCACCGTGGCGCGCGTTATTCCGGGAAGGATCGCACCCAGCCTCGGCGTGTGCAGCGCCCCGCCCTTCACGAAAAAGACGTTCTCCCCGGAACCCTCGGCGACGTTGCCGCACGCATCCAACAGCAACACCTCGTGATACCTCGTGCCGCGGATCTCGTTCACCGCCAGGATGCCGTTCAGGTAATTGCCCGTGAGCTTCGCGTCGGCCACGGTCGCGTTCGGGGGAATCCGCGGATACCGGCTGATCTTGAGATCCACCATCTCGTGCGGCAGGTACGCGCCCCACGGCCAGCACGCGATGGCCACGTCCACCGGCGCGCGCTCCGGACTGACGCACATCACACCATACCCAAAAAGCGCGATCGGCCTGAGGTACCCCTCCTCCAGACGATTGCGCCGCACCAGCTCGATCGCCGCCGCGCGCAGGGCCGCCCTGTCAAAACGCATGGGCATCTGGATCGAGGCCGCCGAGTAGAAAAGCCGGTCCAGGTGCGCGTCGAGCCGGAAGATCGCCGTGCCCCCCTCCGCCCGATACGCCCGCACCCCTTCGAACGCCCCCGCCCCATAGTGCAGCGTGTGCGCCAGCACGTGCACCCTCGCCTCGCCCCACGGCACAAAATCCCCGTTCAGCCAGATCTCTTGGGTCGCGTCCATCGAGCCGCTTGCCCCCAGCTTGTCGCCCCGGTCCGGCCCGGTCAAGGTCGACACAAATCCAAAGACCCCGGCCCTCCGCGCGCGCTCAGCGCGCCACCCAGCGATAGACCTTCTTGGCCGTGCCGGAGAAAACCTTCTCGACGGCATCCTGGCCGCGCGCCGTAAAGTACTCGAGCGCGATCCGGTGGACCGTTGCCAGGGGGGCGTACATCTCGGAGACCGGCCAATTGGATCCATAGAGCAGGCGGTCGGGACCAAACACGTGCCAGATCAGGTCCAACGCGGGGCGATAGAACCCGGGATCGCCGGGCGCGGTGCCATCGCGCTTTCCGGTCGCCTCCACGAGGCCCGAGACCTTGATGAAGATGTTCCTGCGGGTGGCGATCGATGCCATGGCGTCGGCCCAGCCCTTGTCGACAGGCCCCCCATCCAGCCTCAGGCCCGGGAGGTGATCCAGCACGATGCGCAGCATCCGGAAACGGTCCGCGATGCCCTCGGCGAACGGCACCGCGTCCTGCCCCACGAGATCGAGTGAGAGATCGTGGTCCGCCAGACATTTCAGGTCACCGAGGAGCGCGTCATCCTCGAGCGCGCCATCGAGTTTCATGCCGCGTATCCGGATGCCCCGGAACAGCGGGTTCTTTGCGAAACGGTCCAGCAGCCCGGCAAAGGCCGGGGTGCCGATGGGGAGGTTGCCGACGAAGCCCCGGATAAACTTGTGCCGGGCCGCGAGATCGAGGATCCACTGGTTGTCTTCGACCAGGGGGCTGGCCTCGACGACCACCGTGCCCGCGGCGCGATGGGGACCACGGCGCAACGGGTAGTCGGGCGGGAGGATCGTCCGGTACAGCACCGCGTTGTCCTTGGGGGGCCACGGGACCCCGCCGGGGCGCGCCGGGTCGTAGAAGTGCGTGTGCGTGTCGATGACCATCGGCCCCCCCGACCCACAGCCACCGAACGCCCCGGCCGCCGAACCCAGCCCAAGCCCGATAAATCCCCTGCGCGTCACCGAACCGACCATGCGCGCCACGATAGTCAAAAACGGATGGCGTGTCGATGCTCGCGGGACACGCTGGATGTCTTCCGCTGCGCGCGCGGCCTCGAGGGTCGCTACGAGGAGTGCCGCGCCGATGCGAAGCGCCAGACCACCGCCCCGGGGCAGGGAGTTCCGCTACTGCCTCTCGTACACGCCCTTGTCCACGCGCTTGAGGACGGTGAATCCCGCCCCCTTGGCGTCAGACACCGAGAGCGGCTTGGCGACCTTCGGGGTGTTGAACCCGCCCAGCACCCGCCTCACCGCCTTCCTGCAGATCGGGCAATGCGTCAGTTCCGGGCGATCCGCCGGGCGCATCAATTCAAAATGCCCCCCGCAGATCTTGCAGTCGCCCTCCGCTAGCTCGTACTGATACAGGGGCATCGATTCATAATACGATGCCGCCGCCCGTCGCGCAACGCCGCGCGCCGATCCCTAGGAATCTGTCGGACTTTCTCCGACAGATTCCTCTGGCAAAACCGCCTTCGATCTAATAGCAAGGAACTTACGGAAGAGCATCCCGGTGCCAGACATTGGCTCACGAGCGGTGCTACACCCAGACCCAATCCATTGTAACTATCTAGAAATCAGGCGGTTTTGCTTTCTAGCAGCCTTGTCGGACTTGGCTAAGTCCGACAGGCTGCTAGGCCCCATCGCCCAGGCGACGCCGAAGCCTCGCGAGCCGGGCGGTCCTCTCCAGCAGGGGGAGGTGCGCGATGTCTTTCTCCCTCCGGATGGCTCGCTTGCTGACAATGATCGATCGCAACGGCATCACGGCGACCGTCGTCCCCAGCCACCGCAGGCGCAGCGCCCGCCCCCACTCTCGCTCGAACGAGCCCAGCCCAGTGACACTG
Source organism: Verrucomicrobiia bacterium (assembly GCA_020847615.1). GTDB lineage: Bacteria > Verrucomicrobiota > Verrucomicrobiia > JADLBR01 > JADLBR01 > JADLBR01. The sequence goes on along the minus strand of JADLBR010000084.1, from coordinate 6,740 downwards.
AAGAGAAAGTTGACCAGCGTGTCATCCGAGAGCGCAACAACCGTCTTGGCGAGGGGTTTGCCGCCCATCGCCATAACCAGCGCATGGAGCCAGAAATATTGGCGCGAGGGCAGGTCCACCCAGATGACGGTGTCGATCGTGGTCGCCGGAACCCCTTGCAGGATGGCGGCGGACATCCCGGCTATCTGAAACCGTACTTTTTTCTCTGCGAGCGCGTGAGCAAGCCGGCCGAGCGGAGAAAGTTCTCGTGGGCGCGCCAGCGCTCGTCCGGCGTGGCGGAGAGGCTTCTCGCGAACAGGATTCTTTCCTCTTCGCTGAGACCGCGCACGCTGCGCAACCTTCTCAACAGGGCGGCCTCTTTTTTTTCACCGCTGTACTGTACCCCCCCCGCCACCCACCTCAAGCCATCCCAAGGCTCCAATGCCCCTTTGACCAAAGCCCCGTTCTTTTGCATCCTTTCGTTTCCGACCCCGCACCCCGAACCCCACACCTTGAACCCCGAGTTCGACATCCTCATCGTCGGCGCCGGTTTCGCCGGGGCGGTGCTGGCCGAGCGCCTCGCCTCGCGACTGGACCGGCGCTGCACCGTCATCGACCGCCGCGACCACGTGGGCGGCAACGCCTTCGACCGACGCGATGGCGCCGGGGTATTGATCCACCCCTACGGCCCGCATTATTTTCGAACCAACTCCAGCCGCATCGTCGAATACCTCTCCCGCTTCACCGACTGGCATCCCGTGGAGTACAGGGTGCTGTCCTACGCCGGGGGCCGCCATTGGCAGTTCCCGATCAACCTCAACACGTTCGAGCAACTCCTCGGCCGTCCAAGCACCCCCGAGGAGATGGAGGCCACCCTCGCGCAATGGCGCGCCCCCATCGAGAATCCCAAGAACTCCGAGGAGGTCATCCTCTCCAAGGTCGGGCCGCGGCTCTACGAGATGTTCTTCAAGAACTACACCCGCAAGCAGTGGCGCCGCGACCCGAAAGACCTGGACCCCTCCGTCTGCGCCCGCATCCCGATCCGCACCAACCGCGACGACCGCTACCTTTCCGAAAAGTTCCAGGCCCTGCCCAAGGACGGTTACGCGGCCATGTTCCGGCGCATGCTCGACCACCCCAATATCGACCTGCGGCTTGGCGTCGATTTCCGAGACATCCGCAATACGGCAAAATGGAAACACCTCGTCTACACCGGCCCCCTCGACGAGTACTTCGGGCACCGCTTCGGGCCACTGCCCTACCGGACGCTCCATTTCGAGCTCGAGACGCTCCCGCGCGAATTCTCCCAGCCCGCCGTGCAGGTCAACTACCCCGGCGACGAACCCTTCACCCGCGTCGTCGAGATCAAGCACGCCACCGGCCAGAAGATCCCCGTCACCACCATCGTGCGCGAGTACCCCGACGACTACGGCCCCGGCAAGGAACCCTATTACCCGATCCCCGCCCCCGACGCCCGCGCCTTGCACGCCCGCTACGCCGCGCTGGCCGCCCGCGAGCCCGGCACCTCGTTCGTCGGACGGCTAGCCACCTATCGCTATCACAACATGGATCAGACGGTGGCCATGGCCCTGGCCGAGTTCGGCAGGCTCCGGGCCACGTGGCTCACTCCCGGCCTTTCCAGCCGACCATCACCAGGCCATCCCGAAAAGAGGGAATGGCCCGCTTGAGATAGATCACCATCCATGCCCACAGGCGCCGCATGCGCCCCGGGTGATGCGACACGCCAAAGACATGGGGCTGGTACAGGGTCTCCACCCGCTCGAAACCCGCGGCGGCGAAATATTCCTTGAGTTCCGCGGGCATGTAGACGCGGTCATGGCCGTAGCCGTGCACCTCGTCATCAAAACTGAACGGCGGATAGGCGAAATGCCGCAGTTTCCGATTCAGGAGCATCAGGCCCCGGTTGGCGAAGCACATCATGTTGGGGGTCGACAGGATCAGCGGGCCCCCGCCCCGGAGCGCCGAGCGCAGCCGCGCCAGCACCTTGACCGGATTGGCGTGCAGGTGTTCCAACACCTCAAGACAGATCACGCAGTCCACCTCCGGCATTCCGGCGAACGCCTCGTCCGACGTGACGCCCCCGGCGTGAAGCGCGATGCCCATGGCCTCGCAGCGCCCGCGGAATGCTCCGCTGAGATCCAGCGCGCTGACCTGACGGAAGTAGTCCTTCAGCCAGAAAGTGAAAGGGGAGCAGCCCACGTCCAGGCAGGAGAGCTCCCGCGAATTCGGCAGCCGCGCCTCGAGGATCTTCAGGATATCCCGCCAGCGCAAGTAGCTGCGCTCGATGTACTGGATCTCTTTATCGCGCGAGTGCTCCAAGAAAAATGACCCCTCGGGCAGCCCCCTGGTATGGGCGACCAATTCCCCGAGACTCTTTGTGCGAACCGGCGGCACGTGCGATCCAATGACGGCCCACAGGGTATCGGCGCGAGGTCCGTTTGCAAGACCATCGCGCCTTACACCTTGCCCTCTCGTCCCCCGCGTGTCAGCATTCTTGGAAAAAGGACCCGGCCTGACGCGCGGCGGCCCCCGTCCCGCCGGACGCCAGCGCGGGACGAGCCCGGGACCTTTCACTTGATCATCATGCCCGAGCACCGCCGCCACAAAACGCATTGGGCCCTCAACGCCCTGCTCTGTGTCGGCTCGCCGGCGGCGGCGCTCCTGGCCATCGAACTGATCCTCCGGTGCGCGGGATACGGGCGCCTCGAGATCTACCAGCCCGACCCCAAGCTCTTCTGGCGGCTCTCGCCCAACCAGGACTGCCTGACCAAGGTCGACCGAAAGCCGGTCCACATCAACTCCCGCGGCACCCGCGGCCCTGAGTTCGCGGAGGAGAAACCACCGGGCACGATCCGGGTCCTGTCCCTGGGCGATTCCAGGACCTTCGGCTGGGGCCTGTCCGATGGGGAGACCTACTCGGCCCTTTTGCAGGAAGCCCTGCAGGCCCGGTTCGGCAACGAGGCTCGCGTCGAGGTCATCAACGCGGGCGTCAACGCGTGGTCGTTCGCGCAGATGAAGGTCTTTCTCCAGGAACACGGCCTCCGTTACAGGCCCGACGTCGCCGTCCTGGAGGGCGCCAACCTCTGGACCCAGTTCTCCGAGCACGCCAGCCCCGAATTCGCCCGCGCCTTCATGCGCCGCGTGCGCCTCAAGAACCTGCTCCGCCGCTCGGCCCTCTACCACTGGCTGATCGAGGTGCGACTCCGCTCGTTCTACGAGCGCCACCGGACCAAGTTTATCCCCGTCGTGCCCGAGCAGGACGGCCTTTTCAAAGAGCAGCAGAGGGCGGACCCCGATGCCCGATTCCGCGAGGAGATCGCCGCCTTCTGCCAGATCGCCATATCCAACGGCATCAGGCCCGTCCTGCTCTTCCTTCCCACGCTCGACGAACTGGGGGGCGCCGAGGCACCGCGCACCCTGCGCATCAAGGGCGATGTCGCCCGCGCGCTGGGCGTGCCCGTCGTCGATGCCCGCGACGCCCTCCGCCCCCTGGCGCCACCCCCCTACCTCGAGGCCGATCCCGTCCACCTCGATGCCCGCGGCAACAGGGCCATTGTCGCGCCGCTGGCCGACGCCGTATTCCCCCTGCTCGTGCCAGGTCACGGCGGTCCCCGGCCGGGCCCGCAACAGCCGCCGGGCCGAACCGCCCCACCGGCGACCCCGAACCCATAGCCGCACTTGGCCCCGCAGCCGCTTTGAAAACTCGCCTGCCATGGTTGGTGGATGACCGCGCGAACCGCGTGATCATGACCTTCGGGGCGGGGCTCGCCGCCCGCGCCGTACAGGCCGCCGCCCTGCTGGCCCAGGTGCCTTTGGCCATCGGCCATCTGGGCGTCGGCCAGTATGGCATGTGGATGGCCATCGTCTCCGTCTCCTCGTTCGTATTCCTCGCGGACCTGGGCCTCTCCTCGAGCCTGACAAGCCTCATCGCCGAGGCGCTCGGACGCGATGACAGGCGGCAGGCAGGGATCCACTTCACCTCGGCCCTGGTCGCCGTCGCCTGCTTCACGACCGTCGTGGCGGCGGTATGCTGCGTTGCCTCGGGCCTGGTCCCGTGGTCCGCGGTGCTATCGCTCGATGCCCGCGATACGGCGAAGGCGGCCGCCGTCTTCCGGGTCTTGGCCATCGGAGGGGCCCTGACGCTCATCACCGGCCTCTTCGCCCGAAGTCGGATAGCCTGTCAGGAGGGCTACCGAAATAGCCTCTGGGAGGCCAGCGGCGCACTGGCCGCACTTCTCGGACTGGCCATCGCGAAGCGGGCGGGGGCCGATATCGTGGCAACGATCGCTTGGACCATCGGCTTCGGCCTGCTGCCGCCGTCGCTCAACGCGCTCCTCCTGATCCGGGAAAAACCATGGCTGATCCAGCTGGACCGCGCGGCGATGGCCCGGACCGCGCCCCGCCTCATCCGGCTCTCCGCCGGATTCTTTATCCTGACGATGGCATACGTCGTGTCGTTCCAGACGCACGGCGCCGTCATCTCTCACTACGCGGGCCCACGCGCGGCCGCCGAATACGCCGTCGGATTCCGCCTCTTCGGCCTCCTCCCACAGTTCTTCTCGCTCATGCTGACCCCGCTGTGGCCCGCCTACCGCGATGCCTGCGTCCGCGGCGACACCCGTTGGACAAAAAAGACGCTCGCGTGGTCCCTCGCGTTCACCGCATCCGCCTCCGCGATCGCGTCGCTGGTCCTCCTGGGCCTCTCGGACAAACTCATCGCGGTGTGGCTGCACGAGACCGTCCTGCCCTCTCCCGCGCTCCGGCTCTGGTTCGCCATATGGGCGGTGACCAACTGCATTGCAGGGTGCCTCGCCATGTTTTACCATGGCCTCGGATGGATGCGCTTCCAGGTCTATCAGGCGGTCCCGGCCATGCTGGCCGCGGTCATCATTTGGCCGCTCGTCGGCGCCAGGTTCGGGGCCGCGGGGATCCTGGGGGCATACGTCGTCGCGCATGCCGCTTTCGTGGTCGTCCCGGGATTCGTCCGCCTCAGGCAATTCGTCCGACCCGCCGCCAGGACCGACGCGTAGGCACATCCGCCGACGGTTCCCCACAGTGAAATGAGACACATCTTTATCGATGAGGACATCAGGGTCCTCGAGGGCGCCGAGGCCCAGCGACACCTGGCCGAGCGCAACGACCTCCCGTTCCTGGACCCGGCCAGCGGCGTGGTCGCGGTCTCCCCGGAGCGCTGGGCGCTGGCCCAGCGCGCGGAGCAAGCCCACTGGATGCGGCGCGGCATCGGGGCCCAAGACGACCGCAACCGCCAGCACCTCCTCTCGTTTCGTTCCTTCGAGGCGCTCCGCGGGCGCAGTTTTCGACACGCGCTCGAGATCGGCTGCGGCCCCTTCACGAACCTCCGCCTCATCGGCCGCACGTGCAAGATCGGACGGTGCACGCTCCTGGATCCGCTGGTCCGGTCCTATCTCTCGCACCCCTACTGCTATTACGACGAGCGCATGCTCGACCTCGGGCCGACCGGCGTCGCCGGCCGCATTGCCCGAAAGCTCCTTCCGAGGTGCTATCGGGCGGCCCAGCGCGCCATGGGGCGGTGCATCCCAGTCGCCGCACTCGAGCCCGCGCCCATCGAGACCTACGTTCCCAGGTCGCGATTCGATCTCGTCGTCATGATCAATGTTCTCGAGCACTGCTTCGACGGGAGGCGCGTTTTCGGCAACATCCTGGCGGCGTGCGAGCCGGGCGCCGCGTTCGTATTCATGGACGCCCTGTACGACGCGGCCCCGATGGCCGATTCGCTGGCCCGCCAATATGACGCCGCCCATCCGCTGAAGGTCGACCGCCGGGTGCTCCTCGATTTTCTCCAATCCAATTTCGATGAGCTCTTCTCCCGAGTCGTCCCGAGGCACTCCACCCGCACCGACGCAGGCGAGCACCTCGACTGGCATGAGCTGTTCTACGCCGGCACCAGGAAAACGACGTGAGAACCGAGAGTGGGCCAGAGCGCTTCGCCCCCGCACCGGCACGCGCCGCTGATCCCCCCCGATTCCACACGCTGCACTGGGAGCCCGACGGCGTTTCCGGGTCCGCCACGGATGTGACCCTCGCGATGCTGGATTCCCTCGCCCACCGCGGGTCGGGGCGGGGCCTCACCATCGCGGTGCTGGCTGCGTCGGACCGCCAATGCGGCATCCTGGAGCGGCGCGCCACCGGGGCCGGTGCCCGGGTCAGTGACGCGCGCTCGCTCTTCCGCGAGGCATCCGAAGAGTATGCCGACATCGCCCGGCGGTTCTCGCCCTTCGAGGCCGCCTGCCTGCTTCGATGGCCGGTGCTCAGGCGCCTGGCGGGGGGCGCGCCCTTCGGGCAGATCTGGCACGTGGATTCGGACATGCTCTTCTATGCCGGCCTCGACGAGCTCGCCCGGGACACCGCGGGAAAGACCTTTGTCCTGCAGGGCTGCCCGGCGTTTGCCTCGATCGCCGACCCGCGTTGGTTCGATGCCTACGAGAGCGGCCTCCGGGCATTGCGCGACACCGGCGAGCCCGGTTTCCGCGTCACCGGGGAAACGCGCGCCCGCCACCGGGCGCGGGATCCGGTTCTGGGAAATGCATCGGTGTACCGGATCCCGCCGGCAAGCGACCAGGACCTGATCGAATGCCTCATCGGCGAGGGTCTCTTGCCCCAGGACCCGTGGGCCACGGCGCGAGGTAACCGCTTTTACTACATGCAGAACCCGCTATGCTTGGGGGCGTGGCATCGCATGAGCGCGGGGACTGTGGACG
>JADLBR010000083.1 GCA_020847615.1 Verrucomicrobiia bacterium | reverse complement strand
TAACCTAACAGCCCATCGGATTTCGCCAAGTCCGACAGGCGGACCTGATTCGAGGTCGCGCCGCATGATGCATGTGGAGACTCTTGGAGGTTCGGGGCTGCCTGAAGGCAGCACTACGAACATTCCCCCGGTCTTGGGGTTGTGCTGCCCCCTCCCGAGGCGGGAGACCTCCACTGGCAAGACCGTCTTCTGTCTGCGAGCAAAGGAGTTATGCGGCGGGGCCGCAATGCTTGGATGGGATTATCCCTTGGACGAGACGCCGACCGTGACTTTTCGATCGGGCCGTGCTTGCGCGGTCTGCTTGGAGAGCGGGGACCCGGATGACTTGGCCGTGGCCTGGGTCCGCGCCGAGGGGGCAACCGAAGCCCGGCGATCCGACGATCCCTTGGTGGGCGTGCGCCAAGAGACCTTGGCGTACATCGGGAACGCGGCCGCCATCTGATGCACCTTTTGGCGTTTCGAGACAAAGACATCGATCACGAGTGCCGCGGCCTTGGCGGAGTCGCCACCGGACGATCGGCGGGCGGCGGTCCGAGCGACGACGGCGGAACCCGTATCCACGGCCCGGTAGGAACCCAGGCCGGGTATGGTCACCTCGCTGCCGTACGGGATGACCGAGGGATCCACGGCAACGTGTTTGCCCTCCTCAAGACGGACCCCGGTGGAGGCGACGGGCCCCCCCGAATCGCGGTCGCCCGAGTAGAACGTGATGCGGGCCAAGGCACTTCCAGGGGCGCGCGATGCCTGCGCGTGGGAAAGGGTCAGTCCCAACGCGGCAACGGCCATCAACCCGACTCGTGTCACTGTTTGCATGCAGAAGCGTGTCGGATTAGCGGCAATCGGGGTCGGGTCAAGGGAATCCACCGGCGCAGACCCCCTCCATCAGCGCAACGATTAATCAATGTTAATTATTGATTTAGAACATATTGCGATCACGTGTTCTTTTTCGACCGGAATTTTCGGCAATGTTGAACCGGATAACCGGCAGGATGTTAGGCGGGGTCCAAGCGAGGGATTAAAAAAAATCAATAAAGCGAATAATCTTATGGGGGGCACATGGGGGAAATAAGGCGCGAGCGGTATGGGCATGGGGAGTTGGACAATGGCGCAAAGGGCGCTAGATGAAGCGGCTGTGAACCGATAGGAGGAAGAAGGATTTATGGCGGTTGAGGAGAGCGAGGCGGCCGGGGTGGTGTATTCGAGGAACCACCCTTTCATGGCTCCGGTGTTGCGGAACGTGAATCTGAACGGGCCGGGTTCTGCGAAGGAGACGCGGCACATCGAGCTGTTGTTGGAGGGGTCCGGGATCGGATACGAGTGCGGGGATTCGCTGGGGGTATTTCCGACCAATGACGTGGAGCTGGTGGATCTGGCGCTCGAGGCGCTGGGGAGCAACGGGGAAGAGACCGTGGCGGACGCGCAGTGGGGGACGCTCCCGCTGCGGGCCGCCCTGCTGAGGCGTTACGAGCTGAACAACGTGCCGCCGAACCTCGTGAAGGCGGTCGCGGAGCGGTCGGGCGACGCGAGATTGGGTGAGCTTGCGCTGCCGGGGAACCAGAAGGCCCTGGAGGCCTACGCGGACGGGCGGGACAGCATCGACCTGATTTTGGATCATCCCGGGATGAGGCTTTCGGCCCAGGAGTTCGTGGCGTGCCTGAGGCGGATGCGCCCGCGCCTGTACTCGATCGCGTCGAGCCCGAAGGCCAACCCCGGCCGGGCGCACCTGACGGTGGCGGTGGTGCGGTACGAGCACCGGGGGCGATCGCGCCTGGGGGTGGCCTCGACCTACCTTGCCGAGAGGATTGGCGAGGGCGGGTTCGCGCCCATCTTCCTGCACCGCTCTAAATTTCGGATGCCAGAAGATGGGGCCGCGCCGATGATCATGGTGGGGCCGGGCACGGGGGTGGCGCCTTTCCGGGCGTTCTTGCAGGAGAGGGAGGCGCTCGGGCAGAGGGGCGATAACTGGCTGTTCTTCGGCGACCAGCGGGGCGCGACCGATTTCTTGTATGGCCCGGAGTTTGAGGCGATGCGGGACAAGGGGCTCTTGAGCAGGCTGAGCCTGGCGTGGTCGCGGGAAGGGCCGCGGAAGGTTTACGTGCAGCACCTCATGCTGGAGGCGGGGGCCGAGATCTGGTCGTGGCTGGAGCGCGGCGCGCATTTCTATGTCTGCGGCGATGCCTCGAGGATGGCGGCGGAAGTGGACGCGGCCCTGCGGCAGATTGTTCGCGATCACGGCGGTCGCGACGAGGATGCGGCGGGCGAATATCTCGAGGCGATGAAGAAGGTGCGGCGGTACCAGCGCGACGTGTACTGATTGGGCCGGGCCGGTCACCCGGGCTTCCCAAACGCGGGCGGACTGCTACGGTGCCGCGATGGTGGAGGCATTCTCTCCGGGCCGCGTCGAGCTGCTGGGCAATCACACCGATTACAACGGGGGCCTGGTCTTGGCCTTTGCGGTCGAGCGCGGGGTGACGATCCGGGGGGCGGCGAGGGCGGACCGGCGGATCATTTTGCGGAGCGCGGCGTTTCCCGGGGTGCACGAGGCGAACCTCGACGACCTGGCCCCGAGCCGCGAGAGGCCGTGGGCAAATTATCTCGTGGGCGTGGTGGCGCAGTTTCGCCGGCGCGGCCTAGATGGCCCGGGCTTCGAGGCGACCGACAGCAGCGATCTGCCCTCCGGTGCGGGGCTGAGCAGCAGCGCGGCGCTGGAATGCGCGATGGCGAAATTCCTCCAGAGGCTGTGGGGCACGGATCTTCCGGACATGGAGTTGGCCAAGATCGGGCAGGCGGCGGAGCACGAGTTCGCCGGGGTGAGGTGCGGCCTGCTGGACCAGATCACCTCGCTCTTTGGCCGGGCGGGCAAGATCGTGTCGATCGATTGCCGGAGCCTCGAGGTGGCGCTATTGCCGGCGCCCGAGGGCCACGTCTTCGTGATCGCGGACAGCGGCGTGAAGCACGCGCTGGTGGCCGGTGAGTACAACGAGCGCCGGGCCTCGTGCGAGGCCGCCGCGCGGGACCTGGGGGTCGAGGCGCTGCGCGATGTGACGCCCGAGGGGCTGGAGGCGGCCGCGGGATCTCTCGGCCTCAAGCCGCTGATGCGAGCCCGGCACGTGGTCGGGGAGAACGCGCGCGTGGCGGCGGGCCGCGAGGCGCTGGCCAACGGCGACGTGGCCGGGCTGGGGCGCCTGATGTTTGAGTCGCACGAGAGCTCGAGGGCGAATTTCGAGAACTCGTGCGAGGAGCTGGACTTTCTGGTGGGGGCCGCGCGCGCGACGGGGCTTTGCCTCGGGGCGCGGCTGAGCGGCGGGGGATTTGGTGGGGCGACCGTGAATCTGGTGCGCGAGGCGGACGCCGGGGCGTTTTGCCGCGGGCTGTCGGCCGCGTACCGCGAGCGCCATGGGCGGGACCTGTCGCTGCTGGTCACGCACGCCGGGGGGGCCTCGGCCTGAGTCGGGAGCGCCTCCGATGGAAGAGGCCCTGAAGATGTACGTATTCAAGCTGGCGCCGCAGCTCGTGCTGCCGCTGGGCCTGGGGCTCTCGCTGCTGCTGGTGTCGGTCCTCTTGCGCAGCCGCGCGTGGGGGCTGGCGGCGTTCGCCTGGCTGTTCCTGTCGAGCACGGGTTACTTCGCCGAGTGCCTGCTGAAGCCGCTGGAGGACGCGTTCCCCAGGCTCCGGATGGATGACTGTCCCGCGGCGGACGCGGTGGTGGTGCTGGGGGGCATCCTCGCCGGCGCGCGGAACACTGCGGAGCACTCCGAGTGGGGCAGCGCCGTGGACAGGTTCGAGGAGGGCGTGGCCCTGTGGCATGCGAGGAAGGCGCCGCTGCTCATCTTCACGGGGGGGCGGTTGCCCTGGTCCGAGGAGGAGTATTCGGAATCCTCTATCCTGAAGGTGGCCGCGGCCCGCCGCGGCGTGCGGCCCGACGCCATCGTGGAGCTGATCGGCGCGCCGAATACGGAGGGCGAGGTCTCGCGGTTGCTTGAGTTGAACGAGAGGGTCAAGGTGGCGCGCATCATCCTCGTCACCACGGCGTGGCACATGCCCCGGGCGGAGCTCCTTTTCCGGCAGGGGGGATTCGACGTGATCGCGTTCCCGGTGGACTACATGACCCACGAGCGCATCGAGCCGGGGTTGTTCGGGCTGCTGCCCGCGCCCGACGCGCTCCAGATGTCGCACGTGGCGATTCGCGAGTACCTCGGCCTGCTGTACTACAAATTGGCCGGGGTGGACATGGCGCGGGAGGACATCAGCCGGCGCGCGCGGGGTCTCCTGCTGGGGGAATGATGCTCTGGCCGTTGGACAGGCTGCGGGCGGTGGTGAGGACCCTGCGATCCGAGGGGGGGTGCCCCTGGGATCGCGCGCAGACGCACCGGACTTTGCGCGAGGGCCTCATCGAGGAGTGCTACGAGCTGATCGAGGCGATCGACTCGGACGACCCCGAAGCCATCCGGGAAGAGCTCGGGGATGTGCTCTTGCAGGTATTCATGCACGCGAGGATCGCCGAGGAGGCGGGGAATTTCGATATCGTGGGCGTGGCGAATTCCATCGCATACAAGCTCATCTCGAGGCATCCCCACGTGTTTGCCCCCTATCCCCAGAGGGGTGGCGACGAGAGGTCGGTCCGGCTCGATACCGTCGCGGATGTCCTGGATCACTGGCAGCGGGCGAAGGCGGGCGAAAAGCCCGAGAGGGAGAGCGCGCTGGATGGCGTTCCGGCCGGACTCCCCGCCCTGATGCGCGCGGAGGAGGTCCAGAAGAAGGCGGCGCGCGTCGGATTCGATTGGCCGGACGCCGCCGGGGTGATCGACAAGGTGAAGGAGGAGATCGACGAGATCTCGCGGGAACTGGCCTCGGGGGACCGGGCCCGGGTTGAGGATGAGGTGGGCGACCTGCTGTTCTCGGCGGTCAACTTGGCGCGCGCCGCCGGCGTGGAGGCCGAATCGGCCCTGCGGCACGCCGCGGCGAAATTCGAGCGCCGATTCCGGGCCATGGAGAAGGCCTTCAAGGCTCAGGGCCTACGCATGGCGGATTGCGGGATCGAGCAGCTCGAGGACGCGTGGCGCGAGGCCAAGCGCGCGGAGGATCCGGCGGCCGCATCGTCGAGAACGAGCACCCAATCGTGACCGTCTCCGGATGAGGGCGGCGCGAACCGGCGGCTCTCCGCACCGGGGAACTCGCCGGCCGGCGAAGACTCGCCATTTCTGGGATCGAACCAGGTTGCGCGGATGCGGGCCCCGGACAATTTGGAGAGGTCGACGGTGAAGGGCTTTCCGGATGGGGAATAGACGAAGGCGTAGGCGCCGCGGGCGTCGCGCGTGGCCTGGAGATGATCGGCGCCCGAGAGCGCCCCGCCGACGATCAGCGACTGGTCCGGGATGCGGGTCAGGAACGGTCGCGATTCCATGAGGGAGCGCGCGTGGCGCATCTGGTTGGCGCCCGGCAGCCGGATGGCCTGCTGCCACGGGGTGCGCTGGTCGACGAAGCGTCGCTCCTTCGCCGGGTCGTGGAACGCCCAGATGTCATGGCAACCGTAGGTGTGGCCGTGGGCGCCCGCGAAGAGCGCCCAGTAGCACAGTTTGCGCGCATCCCACTCGTCGAACCAGCCCTGTTCCTTCTTCTTTCGGACGGGGTGGTTCTCGTAGCAGGGTTCGGCGTCCATGCAGGGCTTGGTGGGTGTGAGGGCGTAATCGCGCGCGATCTTCTCGTAATTGGCGATGTTCTTCTCGGCGTGGCCGCTCTGGATCATGTTGAAATCGAGCCAGGGCTCCTGGTGCACGAATTCCGAGGAGTGGCGGCCTCCCATCGGGTGGAAGGTGATGAGGTGGGATCCGCCGTCGCCCTCGCGGAGGCCCGCCGCCATGGCGGCGATGATCGCTCGGTGCGCATCGCTCTCGATGGCGCGATCGCCGCCGAGGATCCAGATGACCATGGCGTCCCGGTAGCGCCCGGCGATCCACGCGCCGTAGGCGCGGGCGTTCTCGGGCGTGAAAATCTCTGGCCCCTTGCCCCATCGCTTGTTCCACTTGTCACCCCAGGTGGGGAGCATCCCCACCCAGAGACCCAGTTCGTTCGCGCGCCGCACGATCCAGTCGACGTGCAGGAAGTATTCCTCGACGGGGCGCCCCGGGTCGCCATCGACAAGCGGCAGGTGCCCGTAGGCGTTGGGGGTGCGGAGGCCGTCGAATTCGGCGAGGGCGACGGCCTGGATCACGGTGAACCGCTGCTCCGCGCGCGTGCGGAGGTACAGGTCCGCCTCTTCGCGCGTGAGGCAGTGGAACAGCTCCCACGCCGTGTCACCCAGGTAGAAAAATGGCTTTCCCTCCCCGGTGATGAGAAAACGGTGGTTGTCGGAGACCTTGAGGCGCGCCGATGGCGCGGCGCTGGCCGCCGCGCACAGGAGGGCCGCCGCCGCTGTCGCGAGGGACGCGCGAGACGATCTCATGTCGCACACCAGTCTGGCGTGTCGCCGCTACTTGGTCGCCGAGGCCGCGGGCTTGGCCTGGAAGATCTTGTCGATGACTCGGCTCTTGATCTGGATGCCCGCCCCCACGACTGACATCAGCACGGCGATCAGGAGCAGGATATTCCAGATCCTGCCCTTCGTCCCTTTGGGGACGGCGTCGCCCATGTAAGACTTCTTGTTGTTGAGGTAGAAGAAACTGATGTAGGCGATGGGCAGCATCGTGAAGGCAATGGCCGAGGCGATGACCGGCAGCCAGATGGGTTGCTGGATCATCACGCCCAGGATCCCGATTGAGGGGGTCAGCGTGAACATGCGGTACCGCCAAGTCGTGTACTTGAGCCCGAACATCTCGCAGACCGTGAACCCGCAGCAGACCATGTGCGCGCTGATGGCGCCGCAGCACATGCCCATGAAGCCCAGGTCGAAAACGATGCGGCCCAGTGGACCTCCCAGGACGTCCTTGAGCGCCTGCGCCGCCTCGATCGGCTTGAGCGAACCCGGCGTCGGCTGGCTCGCCAGGATCGTGCCGAAGGGCGCCTGGTGGATGGTTGCCGCCATGCCGATGATGATGAGGGAGGTGAGGATCGTGTAGGGGATCAGCAGCGATGTCGTGAGGTCGAAGCGCGCCAGCCCCTTGTGGTGGGCACCCCAGCCTTTCGCGAGGATCGAGTACGGGTACAGGAAGGTCATGTTGATGCCCACCGCCGCGCCGATCGCGCCAAGGGTCGTGGTCAGCGAGCCCGGTTGGCTCGGGATCGAGGGAACAAAGAAGCCCCGGAAGACCGCCCCCCAATCGATCGCACCCCGCGCGGTCTGCATGGCCACGACGATCAGGAACGCGAGCATCACCAACCGGATCATCCACACGATGAAACTCTCGTATGCCTTGATGCCCGTCGGCTTGGACCCGTAGTTCCACGTCAAGGCGATGTTGATCCCGAGGATCAGGAATCCCGCGCCAAAGCGGACGGCCGTCTCCGCCGACTTGGAGAGCGGGGCATCCGCACCCGCGCCTGTCACCACGTTGGCCAGATCAGTCGCCGCCCCGCCCAGCAGCGCGTACTGGCCGAAATGCCAGACGACCGTCGCCACCACCGTCGCGAGCGCCCAGAGGAATGCCACCGACGGATGGATCTCGCGCCGCACGATCTCGTAGGCCCGCTCGCCCTTGGTCAGGGTGATGTTGCCCAGGGCCGCCATCATGCAGATGCCCAGGAACATCGCGATCGGCTGCACCCACAGGAGCTGGTAGCCGTAGAAGGCCCCCGCGACCACCGACGCCGCGGCGCTCCCGGCGCCCAGCGTCATCGCGCTCTGCATCCACGCCGGGCCCGTCAGCTTGTAGTATCCCTTGATCTTCTCCCGGAATGGCTTCTTCTCCAGCTCGATCAGCGCCTCGTTCTCGCGCTTGAGGCGCTCGGGATCCCACTTCGCGGTCATCGGCAATCCGGCGGACGTGTTCTCGGACATCGCAGTCTCCTTTCGGTGGCGGCACCACGCCGCCCGCGTGAGCCGGGCGTCGGCCCAGCCCAGTTTGTTTAGATTTTTTAGGTATGGGTGGGAAGGGGAAAATGGGGGCGGTGAAGCGGCGGGATCTGGCGACCGTGGCTGCGAGTTTTCGAGCCAGACGTCATCCGGCAACCGCCGGGCCACCGGGGGTGAAAATGTAGCCCCTCCGGCCACGGAGGGGCCGCGCGGCCCGGGTCCACGGCCTGGCGGCCGTGGCTACATCTGGAATTTTCGAGCTAGACCCCGTGCCCCGCAGACGGGGCACCACCGGGTCAGAAAATGTAGCCGAGGCCGTGAGGCCTTGGCGGCCAAACGCTTACGCGTTCGGCTACGGGATGCGCTGCGGCGATTTTCGAGTCAGGTCAGATTCCATCCTGCAGTAGCCGGACCGCCGGCCTGGGAAAGTGTAGCCGAAGCCGTGAGGCTTTGGCGGCCAAACGCTCACGCGTTCGGCTACGGTCGGCGATGGGAAATTTCCGCGCGAATTTTCCGGACGGAGTCCGGCAAACTCCTAGGAACTGGTCTGTCGGTGGATTTCTTGGTAATGGTGTGGGGCATGAGAATCGTACTTTTGGGCATGGTGTTTCTGGTTCACTGTTCTCTGAGTTGGGCGCAGTCGGGTGCGCCGACGAAGCCGGTGGCCCCGGCGCCATCGAAGGAGCCGCCCGTGCCCGCGGATGTGGCGTGGCATGACGTGACGGGATGGGGAGTCGAGGGTCGCGGGTGGGAAGATCAGGAGCGGACGCGCTGGTTTGACCGGTTGCCGGCCAAGGCGGAGGGGAAGGTGACGGGGGCGGTGTGGGGATTGAGCCGTGACAGCGCCGGGATGATGGTGCGGTTCCGGACGGATGGGGTGGCGATCTATGCGCGCTACAAGCTCCTGAAGGACAAGCTCGGGATGCCGCACATGCCGGCCACGGGCGTGAGCGGGCTGGACCTTTACGCGCGGGATGGGCAGGGGGGGTGGCGGTGGGTATACGTCACCAAGCCCGACAAGCAGCTGATGGAGGCGGCGGTCGTGACGGATCTGGCGCCCGGCGAGCGGGAGTATGCGGCGTACCTGCCCTTGTACAACGGGGTGGAGTCGCTGGAGATCGGGGTGCCTTCCGGCGCGAAGTTCGAGGGGCTTGCGCCCAGGAGAGAGAAACCGATCGTTTTCTACGGGACATCGATCACGCATGGCGCGAGCGCGTCGCGCCCCGGCATGGTGCACACGGCGATCCTGGGCAGGCGGCTGGACCGGCCGGTGATCAACCTCGGGTTTTCGGGCAACGGCCGGATGGACGCGGCGGTTGGGGAATTGATGTGCGAGTTGGACGCGGCGGCATTCGTGGTCGATTGCCTCCCGAACATGGACGCGAAGTCGGTCTCGGAGCGGGCGGCGCCCCTGGTGCGGCAACTGCGCGCGGGTCGTCCGGGCGTGCCGATCATCCTGGTGGAGGATAGGCTCTTCACCAACACGTGGGTCCGCCCATCGCGGCAGAAATTTCACGCGGACAATCACGCGGCCCTGAAGAAGGCCTTTGACGAGTTGAGGGCGGCGGGCGTCGGCGGCCTGTACTACATACCCGGCGACCATCTGTTGGGAGACGACGCCGAGGGTGCGACGGACGCGTCCCATCCGAACGACCTGGGCTTCATGCGGCAGGCCGACGCCTTCGAGCCGGTGCTGCGGGAGGCCCTGGGGATGCGGTGAGCCGGGCGCGTGGCGGGGCTGACCTGATTCGAGCGCGCGCCGGATCATTCATGGGGAAACGTCCTCTTCTTCGCATCCGCCCCCTCACGTCGGCTACAAGCATTTTGCGGAAGAATTGTGGCTGTCGATAGAACGATGGCCAAACGGGAGCTCGGCCGTTTCATCTGGAACTCACGAAATCAGGAAGGGCCGGGAACGGAATGGCGCTGACTCGAAAATGGCCGCATCTCCTCTCGTAGCCGAACGCGTGAGCGTTTGGCCGCCAAAGCCTCACGGCTTCGGCTACATTTTCCCAAGCCGCCGGACCAGCTGGGTTGCTTGGGATCCGTAGCCACGCCCGCGGAGGACGTGGATTTCCCATCTCTGCGCGAGATGGGCTACATTTTCACCCCCGGTGGCGCCCCGCCGCGCGGGGCATGGGGTCTGAGTTCCCGATTGCTCACCAGATTTCCTGGAGAGCCATTCTGCTTGTAAGCAGACATCTGCGGCTGCCGTGTTATCCGCGGTTCGAAGTTTCAGCTCAGGACTTTCGGTTGAGGCATTCCAGGAGGAATTTGGCGGGATCTTGATCGGCGTCGCCGCGCGAGATGGTGCATGGGACGCCCGCGGCATCGCAGGCCTTCTTGATTTCCTCGGCGTGTTTCGGGTGATGGAGCCAGTGGCCGCGGCTCTTGGGCTCGCCATCGGGCTGGTTGACCATGATGAAAACGGGCGCGTCCCCCGGCCCGATCCAGCGGAGCATATCGCAATCGTCCAGGATCGCGCGGCCCCTGGGCGAGTCGAGTTCCTCGCGGGACTTCATGTGGTAGAACTCGATCAGCTCGTTGGGACCATTGAGCCACTCGGGCTTGGGCGGCCCGACGAAGGATTCCCACCGCGGGAGATTATAGGTGGCCTGGGTGGCCTGGAGCACGGCCGCCTGGAGCCGGCTCGACTCGCGGAGCACGGGGTCGTCGCCATCCGGTCTCGCGAGATCATCGCGGGTCGCGAGCCAGAGCGATGTGCCGGCCCCCGCCGAACCGCCCCAGCCCGCTACGCGACCCTTGTCGATATTCCACTCCGGCGCCTTGGAGCGCAGGAACTGGACCGCGCGGGCGGAATCGCGGAGGATATCCTGGATGGGGGCGGCATCGCGGAAGCGGTAATTGATGGCGGCGCATGCGAGGCCCGCGTCCAGCATCGACCTGAGAGCGCCGGAGCCGCGCCACTTCGATTTGTCGCCGCCCACGAAGCCGCCACCGTGGATGAACACGACGAGGGGCGCTGGGCCGTCGGCCTTGGCCCTCCAGAAATCGAGGCGGTTGCGGTCGTGGGGGCCGTAGGCGATGTCGGATAACGTGGGCGCGGGTCCTTCCGCGCCGGCCGGGTTCGCGTCTCCGGTGCCGGAGCGGGGGCCTTTGCGCAGCGCCAGGAAGGCGAGGCCTTCCTCCATCGTGAGCGTGCCATCCTTATTGGCGTCGGCTTGGGGGAACCGCTCGAGGGCGTCCCGCAGCCGGGCTTCGATGGCCGGGGGGCGACCCTGGGGCCGGGGCGTGGAATCCTGCGCGGTCAGGGGGGCGGAGGCAACGAGGGCCGCGAAGAGGGAAGCGCGGGCAAGGAGGCGTGGACTGGATCTCATTCGAATATTGACGCTAGCGCCGGGCGGTTGGTTGCGCGAGAATTTGCGAAAGGTTTTAGGCGTGGGTCGATTTTTTGAGTCGGGCTTCAGTTTTCGCGGGCTGCTGGCCGCCGCGGGCTTTCTGGCCCTGCTCGCGACGGTGGCGGGCTGGTACGGCGAGTACGCGTGGTGGCTCGACGGGTGCGCGCACTTCAGGGCCCTCTACGTGGCCATATTCGCGCTGCTGGCCATCGCCCATGCCTTGGAGCGCCGGTGGCTTTTTGCGCTTGGCGCCGGCGGGTTGGCCGTGGTGAATCTCGCCCCGCTGAAGCCCTATCTCATCGACGCGATACCCCCGCGCCATGGCCCGGCCCCGGATGGCGCCACCCGGGCGATGATGATCAACGTCAACACATCGTTCGGCGATGCGTCGCGCGTCGCGGCCGCCATCCGGATCGAGCGGCCCGATATCCTCCTGTTGCTCGAGGTGGACCGCCGGTGGCTCGAGAGATTGAAGCCGGAGCTGGCGCGCTTCCCCAATCAGCTCACCGAACCAAGGGGCGACAATTTTGGCATCGCGCTCTTCAGCCGCCTGCCGTGGGCGGACGCCCGGGTGGTGGTCTTGGGTGAGGCGGGCCTTCCGTCGGTCCTGGCGCGGGTGAGCGCGGGTCAGGGGCGGGTCTGGATCTTCGGGACACATGCCCCGCCGCCCATGGGCCGGCGGATGTGGGCCTTGCGCAACGGGCATCTGTCCGAACTGGCCCGGCAACTTCGCGGCATGGAAGGCCCGCTCGTGGTGCTCGGGGATTTGAACGCCACCCCCTGGTCGTACCATTTCGGGCGCCTCATGGACTCGGCGGGGCTCGACGATAGCGCGAGGGGGCGGAGGCTGATGGGGACGTGGCCCGTGTTTGCCCGGCCGTTTTCCATCCCGATCGACCACTGCTTGCTGCGCGGCGGCATCGTGGTCCACGGGCGGCGGCATGGGCCGGACGTGGGGTCGGATCACCTTCCGGTCATCGTGGATTTCACCCCCGAATAATTTCTTTCAACTTGATTGGGCGGGCGTCCAGACTGGGGCCAGATTATGAAAACGCACGCATCCTCCACCCGTCGCGACTTCCTGAAACTCTCGGCCGCCGCGGCGGCAGGGGGGATCTTCTCGATAGGCCGCCCATCGTCGCTGTGGGGTGCGGCGGAGGGTCGCTCGTATCGCGTTGGCCTGATCGGCACCGGCTGGTACGGCAAGAGCGATCTGTTTCGGCTGATCCAGGTGGCGCCGGTCGAGGTCGTTTCGCTGTGCGACCCGGACAAGAGGCTTCTGGCCGAGGCCGCGGAGATGGTGGCCGGTCGGCAGCGATCCAAGAAGGCGCCCCGCACCTATGGCGACCACCGCGAGATGCTCAAGGAGAAGGACCTCGACATCGTTCTGGTCGGGAGCCCGGATCACTGGCACGCGCTGCACATGATCGATGCGGTGGAGAGCGGCGCCGACGTGTACGTGCAGAAACCGATCAGCGTCGACGTGATGGAGGGCGAGGCGATGGTCGCGGCGGCGCGGAAGCACGGGCGCGTGGTCCAGGTGGGTACCCAGCGCAAGAGCACCCCGCACCTGATCGAGGCGAAGCGGGACATCGTGGAGGCCGGGCTCCTGGGCAAGATCGGGCACGTGGACGTGTGCTGCTATTTCCCGATGCGCGCCAACGGAAATCCCCCGGTGGAACCCGTGCCGGATTTCTTCGACTACGAGATGTGGACCGGGCCCGCGCCGCTCCGGCCCTACGATGGGCTGCCGCACGTCCGGTGGTGGCGCACGTTCATGGAATATGGCAACGGCATCGTCGGGGACATGTGCGTGCACATGCTGGATACCGTCCGCTGGATGCTCGGCCTGGGCTGGCCCAGGAGGATCAGCTCATCGGGCGGGATCTTCGTGCAGAAGGAGGGCAAGTCGAACATCACGGACACCCAGTCGGCCATATTCGAGTACGACGGCATCAATGTCGTGTGGCAGCACCGCACGTGGGGGGCGCCGACGGACCCGGACTACCCTTGGGCGCTCTTCCTCTATGGCGACAAGGGCACGCTGAAGGCCAGCACCATGAAGTACGACTTCATCCCCAAGGGGGACGGCAAACCCATCCACAAGGAGTGCGTCTACGAGAAGGAGCAGTATCCCGAGGATGTCACCGAAAAGAAGATCGAGCTGAACGCGGCTCCCGCCACGCGCCTGCACATGCGGGATTTCCTTGCGGCGATTGAGAGGCGCGGGCGCCCCGTGGCCGACATCGAGGAGGGCCACATCTCGACGGCGAGCTGCATATTGGCCAACGTCGCGATGCGGGTGGGGCGCTCCTTGACCTACGACCCGCAGAAGCGCGAGGTCGTCGGCGATCCCGAGGCGACGCGGCTCTTGCGGCGCCCGTACCGCGCGCCCTGGGCGCATCCCGGGCCGTCATGATGCGGCTTGTTGCGGCGATCCGTTTTGCGATGCGCGCCCTGCGCCGCAGCCCGATGCGGACGCTGCTGACGATGCTGGGCGTGATCATTGGGGCGGGGGCCGAGATCGCGATGGTGGGAGTGGGGAACGCGGCCCGGTTGGTCGTGCAGGGGCACATCGCCAGCCTCGGGCACAACGTGGTGGTGGTCTCGCCCGGTGGCGTGGTGCGGGGCGGTGTCTTCAGCGGTATCGGTGGGGCGGGGACCCTGTGCCCGGAGGACGCGGGCGCGATACGGCGCGAGATCCAGGGGGTGGACTACGTCAGCCCCGAGGTCGGCGCGTCGACGCAGCTGGTCTCGGGCCATCGTAACTGGAGGACGCTGGTCTTGGGCGAGGGCGAGGACTACGTCGCCCTGCGCGACTGGCGGATCGAGTCGGGCGAGATGTTCTCGGCGGAAGACGTCGCGCGCGCGAATTGCGTGGTTGTCCTGGGCAAGACGGTGGCGCGCGGCCTGTTCGGGGAAGAGGCGCCGGTGGGCAGGATGGTCCGCATGCGCGGGATCCCGTTCAGGGTGGCTGGGGTTCTGGAGGAGCGTGGCGCCAATATGCTGGGCGAGGATCAGGACGATCTGGCGCTGGTTCCCCACACGACCGCGATGCGTCGGCTCTTCGGAATGAACTCGCTTCGTCGGATAAACGTCGCGGCCCGGAGCCGGCACATGGTGCCGCATGTCGTGGCCGAGGTCAGCTCGTTGCTGCGCCAGCGCCATTCGGTTCCGGAGGGAGAGCCCGACGACTTTGTGATCAGGACCAACGAGATGATCATCAGGACGGCGGGATTTGTCACGATGGTGTTGGAGGCTTTGCTGGGCACCATTGCCGCGGTGGCGCTGCTGGTGGGCGGGGTTGGCATCATGAACACGATGCTGGTGAGCGTGACCGAGCGGACGCGGGAGATCGGCGTCAGGGTGGCGTTGGGAGCGCGCCGCCGCGACATCATGGCGCAGTTTCTGGTCGAGGCGGTCACGCTGAGCACGGGCGGGGGTCTGATCGGGGTGGTCCTCGGCCTCGTGGCGTCTTCCGTGGTCGCGGGCCAGATGGGCTGGCCCAACCTCATGCCTCCGGGAAACGTGGCGCTGGCCTTCATCGTGAGTGCCGGGGTCGGGGTCGTGTCCGGGTTGTATCCCGCGATGCGGGCCGCCGACATGAGCCCGGTCGATGCGCTGCGGTATGAGTGAGGCCGGGGCGCGCTTCCCCGATTCGCGAAATGGTGAGGATTTTGCGCGAAATGGCGTTGTGCCCTTCATACGGGCGTGATTGAGTGGGGACGTGCTGAAGCGGCGTGAACTGCTGGGCCGGGCCGCTGGCGCGGCGCTATTCTCGGTGGCGCCCGGGCGGGCACTTGGCCTGGGTGGCGCGACGCCTCCGAGCGGGCGGATCGGGATGGGGTTCATCGGGCTGGGCGGGCAGGGGAGCGGGCACCTTCTGGGCGGGGCGTGGACATACGTTCCGGGGGGATACGTCGCGCGGGACGAGGTGCAGGTCCTTGCGGTGTGCGACGTGCGGACGGAGAGGCGGGAGCAGGCGAGGGATCGCTGCAACGGGGTTTACGCGCAGAAGTTTGGCGCGGGGCGCTATCGCTCGGTCGAGGCGTATGGAGATTTTCGCGAGGTGCTGGCGCGGCCCGACATCGATGCCGTGCTGCTGGCGCTCCCGTACCACTGGGCCGGCAAGATGGCGACGATGGCCGCGCGCGCGGGCAAGGATGTCTATTGCGAGAAACCGGTCTGCATCACGGTGCGGGAGGGCCGGCAAATGGTGGAGACCATCCGGCGCCACGGGCGCGTGTACCAGGCGGGGACGCAGCAGCGGTCGGAGTATGGCGGGAAGTTCCGCATGGCCTGCGAGCTCGTGCGCAACGGGCACATCGGCGAACTGAGAGAGGTCTACGCCTATCGGCCACCGGGGGCACTCTATCCTCTGGGTGTTCCGGAGGGAGAACCCAAACCCGTGCCCGGGGGACTGGACTGGGACATGTGGCTGGGGCCGCTGCCGGCGCAGCCCTATTGCGGGTCTGCCGGGCATGCGTTGCCGGGCTGCTTTGTCGGGGACGTCAATTGGTCCCCACACCATTATGACATTATCCAGTGGGTCCTGGACGCGGACAGCAGTGGCCCGCTGGAGGCGGAGTGGGAGGGAGGCGCGGTCCACTTGCACTACCCGAATGGCGTGGTCGTGCACTCCGCGCCGTACCCGGGCGAGGGGGTCGGTTCCGTGGGGGGCGCATGTTTCGTGGGCACGAAGGGGCGGATCGCCGTCGATCGCGAGAACATCGTGTCGTATCCGTCCGGGATCCTCCGGGCGAGGTTCGGCCCCGGCGACACGCGCGTGAACCGCCCGCAGGGGCACGCGGACAATTTTATCGATTGCATCCGGACGCGCCGTCCCACGATCTGTCATGCCGAGACGGCGCACCGCAGCATGAGCGCGGTCCTCGTGGGCGGCATCGCCTTGGCCCTCCGCCGCTCCGTCCGATGGGATCCTTCCCGGGAGGAGTTTCCCGGCGACGGCGAGGCCAATCGGCTGCTCGCGTACGCGGCCCGCGCGCCGTGGGGGGCGTAGCCGCATCGGTTTCGTCGCCAAACGCGTGAGCGTTTGGTCGTCCGGCTTGGGAGAATGTAGCCGAAGCCGTGAGGCTTTGGCGGCCAAACGCTCACGCGTTCGGCTACGGGAAGCGATGCGGTCATTTTCGGGTCAGGAATGAGGCCCTGTGCGATGAGCTTGCCGTCGGGTCCGCCTTGGGCACATACTGCCGGCTTATGAATAGATCTGCTCGAATCACCCGCCGGGGCTTCTTGGCCTCGGCCACTGGCATGGCGGCTCCCTTCATCCTGCCGTCCCACATCTGGTCGGCGGCGACCGGCCCTAACAGCAGGGTCACGATGGGCTTCGTGGGCATGGGCAAGCAGAGCCGCGGCCTGTTGCGGGGTTTCTTGAGCCGGGACACGCAGGTGGTGGCGGTGTGCGACGTGGATGCGACCCGCCGCGAGGACGCCAAGAGGGTCGTGGAGGAGCATTACGCGAAGCAGGCGGGTTCGGGGTTCAAGGGGTGCATTGCGACGGGCAAGTTCGAGGAGGTGGTGGCGCGCAAGGACATCGACGCCATCGTGATCGCGACCCCGGACCACTGGCACGCGATCATCTGTTGCGCCGCGCTGAACGCCGGCAAGGACGTGTACTGCGAAAAGCCGTTGACGCAGACGGTGGCCGAGGCGGTTGCGGTGATCGGGGCGGTCGGGAAGAACAAGCGCGTTTTCCAGACCGGCTCGATGCAGCGATCGATGAAGGAGTTTCGGGTGGCGGCCGAGCTGGTGCGGAATGGCATCATCGGGAAGCTGGAGAAGATCGAGTGCGGGTTCGGGGGTCCGCCGAAGCCGTGCGATCTCCCCGAGGATGCGATGGAGCCAGGGCTGGATTGGGACCGGTGGCTGGGCCCGACGCCGAAGCGGCCCTACAATGCGATCCTCAGTCCGCGCGGCATCCACGACAATTTTCCCAATTGGCGTCTTTACCGAGAGTACGGCGGCGGCATGGTGACGGATTGGGGGGCCCACCACCTCGACATCGCGCAGTGGGGCCTCGGGGAGGACGAAAATGGAGGGCCTGTGGAGATGGAGCCACCGCAGGACTGGCAGACGGCGCAGAGCGGGGGAGTATTGAAGTACGCCAGTGGAATACCCGTGATCCATATCCCGGAGAGGGAGAAGGGCGTGGTTTTCCACGGTGCCGATGGCACCGTGATGGTCAACCGGGGCAAGATCCAGTTCGACCTCAGGGGCGAGACGAAAGCGAAGTTCCTATCCCGCGAGGATGTCCCCTCGCTGGCGGCGCAATTGGCCAAAGTCGAGAAGGAGTTCTTGGCCGACGCCAAGGTGAAGCTGTACGCCAGCGATAACCACCAGGACGACTTCCTGGGGTGCATCCGCAGCCGCAAACAGCCGATCGCCCGCGTCGAGATCGGCGCGCGAACGGCCACGTGCTGTCACCTGCTCAACCTCGGCTACCAGCACGGCCAGAAGATCAAATGGAACCCCGCCGCGTTTCAGTTTGCCGGTGGCACGGGTGACGTCTCGTGGCTCAAGCGGCCCTACCGCGGCAACTGGAAAGTGTGAGGCCCCGCGGCGGGAAGACGCAACCGCGAGCGTGAGCGAGCGGTGCGTCCGCTCGCTCGTTTGCGCGAGGCGGGCAGGCCACTCGCCGCCACGGCGTTATTCCATGCCCCCTACAGCGGGGCACCACCGGTGCCGAAAATGTAGCCGAAGCCGTGAGGCCTTGGCGGCCAAACGCTTACGCGTTCGGCTGCGGGATGCGCCGCGGCAATTTTCGAATCAGCCCCGCGCCACCTTCTCCGCCAATTCCTCCGCGGGGTAGGTGAGGATCTCGGCGAGGGTGGGGTGGTAGTGGGGCATGGCGGCCAACTGGGCGACGGTGCCGCGCCAGTGCATGGCGGCGATCATCTCATGGATCAGCTCGCCGCCGTGGGGGCCCGCGATGGCCGCGCCGAGGATCTCGCCGCTGGCTGGGTCGCAGAGGATTTTCACGAAACCGCGGGTTGCGCCGTGGATCATGGACTTCCCGTGGTCGGCGAAGGGATAGGAGGCGGCGAGGAAGGGGCGGCCCGCGGCCGCGAGTTCCTTTTCGCTTGCGCCGCAGGCGGCGATCTGGGGTTCTGTGAAGACCACGTGTGCCTTCAGGCGGGCGTTCCAGGTCGCGCTCCCCCCATCCGAGGCATTTCGTCCGGCGATCTCGCCCTGCTGTATGGCGATGTGGACGACCTCGATGATGCCGTTGCAGTCTCCTATCGCGAAGATGTCGGGGTTGCTGGTGCGCATGGACCCATCGACCGCGATGGCGCCTCGGTCGGCGCGGACGCCCGCGGCGCCCAGGTCGAGCGAAGCGATGGCGGGCTTGCGACCCAGGGCGCAGAGGATGGCTTCGGCGGAGGCGACGCGGGTCTTCCCGCCGTGCTCGAAGGTCACGCGGCGCGCGCGACCGAGTTTCTCGGCGCGAAGGAGGCGGGTGCCGGTGAACAGCCGGATGCCCTCCGAGCGGAACTGCTCGGCCAAGGCGTCGGCGATGTCGGCGTCCATGTCGGATAGCAGATGGGGGCTTCGCTGGATCTGTGTCACGCGCGATCCGAGGCGCGAGAAGTGCTGGGCCAACTCGCAGGCGACAGAGCCGCCGCCCAATACGATCAGCGTGCGTGGGACGCGGGCGAGCGCGATGGCGTCGTCGCTGGTCAGGCAACCGGCCCCTCGTAGACCGGGGACATCGGGCCAGGTGACCTCGGAGCCGGTGGCGATGATGCAGCGGCGGAATCGGATGTGGCGCGGGGTGGGGATCGCCTTGCCCGCGGCTCGGGAGCGGGCGCCGGGAACGGGATCTATCGCCAGCTCGTTTCGTGCGATGAATCGGGCGCGGCCCCTCACGAACGAGAATTTCCCTTCCTCCAGCTGGGTGCGCCGGTAGTCGGCGAACTCCGCGATGAAGCGGTTCTTCCGGCGGAGGATCGCGGGGGGCAGTGGCCGGGCCTTGGGGACGGCGATGCCAAACTCGCGCGCCCGATGAATCTCGTGGAGGCGGTGGCTGGATTCCAGGAGGGCCTTGGTGGGCATGCAGCCGCGGAGGATGCAGAGGCCGCCGACCTCGGATCCGCCCTCGATGACGGCGACGGTCGCGCCGCGGGCGGATGCGGTCCGGGCGGCGGCGAACCCGCCGCTGCCTCCGCCGATGATCGCGATGTCGAATTCATGGGACGCGGTGCCTTTGTCGTTTCTCATGTGTGGTGTGGCGGTTGGGGTCGGGAGGGATCATGGAGCAATCCGGGTCGGGTTCAAGCGGATGGCTGGACTGATCTGGCCGGGTGATTCAAGCTGAAAGCATGGATGGCGTTCGTTCGGTATGCATCGCGCGGATGGCGCAGCGATGCCTGTGTTGGATTTTCGCAGCGGGACTTTTCCCGGCGACCGCGGGCGCCGAGCGGTGGATGGTGCAGGTTCAGTTTGACGGGGAGAAGATCGGGGCCGGGTCGATGGCGGAGGGGTCGGTCGATGTCCGGGGCGGGTCGTTCGCGCTGATGCCGTGGTTGCTGGACCGGGGCGACGTGATCGATGGTGGGAAGTTCCGGATTCAGATGGAGCACGATGCGGCGAGCGGCAAGGCGGCGGGGCTGAAGACGGTGTATCGCGCGAGCCTGCCGAAGGGGTTGCTTGCGGAGGTCGAGGGGAGCGAGGGCGCGGAACTGCGCATCGAGACGGGCTGGGGGAGCGAGGCCGTGGGGTTGGCCAAGCTGGCGGGCGCCCGGGCGATGGATGTCCTGGGCGGGCGCGTCAGGCTCGCGCTATTGCCGGGCGCGCAACAGGTGACGGGCGATGTGGCATCGGAGGAGTTTCCCTCGGTGGCGGTGCTGCCTGATGGCGGCATGGCGGTGGCCTACGTGTCGTGGGATGGGGAGCGCGATTCGATTTTGGTCTGGCGTGGGGGTAAGGAGGAGGTCGTGCGCGGCCCTGGGGGCGACGCCCTGGACCCGCGCTGCGTCGTGGACGGGGAAGGCCGGCTGTGCGTGGTCTGGGCGGAGCGTGACGGCAAACAGTGGGATCTCTTCGGTTGGCGCGAGGGCAAGATCGCGCGCCTGACCGACGGGCCAGGGAACGATTTCTGGCCGCGGGTGGCGCGCGATGGCGCGGGGCGGGCGTGGGTGGCGTGGCAGTCGGTCGGGGACGATCGGCACTATGAGGTGTGGTTGGGCCGCTGGGATGGGAAGGCGCTGGTGGATCGGGTCAACGTGAGCGAATCGGGCGCGGACGACTGGGAGCCGTCGATCTGCGCGGCGCCCGATGGGCGCATCGTGGTGGCGTGGGACTCATACCGGAATGGGAGTTTCGATGTGTATCTCAGGGAGTTCTCCATCGATGGGGGCGGGGCCGCGAAGGCGAAGGGAGGGGCGGTTGCCATCGCCGCGACGGCTGCGCGCGAGGCGCATGCCACGGTGGCGTCCGACCGCTCGGGCCGGGTGTGGATCGCCTGGGATGTGGCGTGCGAGAACTGGGGAAAGCACCCGGGCCGCGCCGCCTCGCTGCATTCGGAGCGCGGCCTGGATCTTGCGTGTTGGTCGGGGGGCGTCATCCGCCGACCCGGGGCCGGACTCGGGGCATCGCTTCCGGATGGCTTTCGGAAGTACTCGGAATACCCGCAGGTGGCGATCGACGGGAAAGACCGCGTGTGGGTGATTTTCCGGTATCAGAACCGGGTCGCGCCGAAGCTCCTTTCGCCGAGGGGCAGGGCGCAGAGCTACGGGATGTGGCACGAGTTCGCGGTTCAGTTCGATGGGTCGGCGTGGTGCGAGCCCCTGCTGCTCGCGCGAAGCAATGGCCGACAGGATGTGCGCCCTGCGGTGGACGTGGACAATGGGGGCGACCTGGTCGTCTGCTATGCCACCGATCGCAGGACGCGTGAGTTCCCATACAAGCCGGTGGATTACGACGTGACCCGCGCATCGCTCGCCGGTTTTGGGCGCGATGCCTCGGCGCCGCGTCTCGCCGATGCCCCGGATCTCGGGAAGATTGGACCCGTGGATCCCGATCCGGAACTGGCGTCGCTGCCCCGGGAGTGGGGGGTTGGGGGGAGGAACTACCGGCTGGTGCTGGGCGACACGCACCGGCACACCGACATCAGCCGCTGCGCCAACGGGCGCGACGGTTCGCTGCAGGACGCGTATCGCTATGCGCTAGACGCATGCGGCCTGGATTGGCTCGCGATCAGCGACCATGACCAGGACATCCTGCGTCACCGGCAGGATAGGGAGGAGCGCCCGCGCCAGCTCTACGACTGGTGGCGCTCCCAGAAGTACTGCGACCTGTATTCGATCCCGGGGCGATTCGTGGCCCTGTACGGGTACGAGCACGGCGGCGGGTACAAGGACCGGGGTGGGCACAAGAACGTCGTGTACGCGGACCGCGGCCGCCCGGTCTTCGAGCAGGATGCGCCCGAGGAACTGTTTGCCGCCTTGGCCGGATCGGGCGCGCTGGCCATCCCGCACCAGCTGGCCGACGGCGCCTCGCGGACGGATTGGGCGAAGTGGAACGGGGAATTCGAGAGGGTCGCCGAGATCTTCCAGGCCCGGGGCAGCTATGAGTTCCAGGGATGCCCGCGCGAGGCACAGATCCACGACGAGGGCTACATGCTGTGGGATGCGCTGGCCAAGGGCGTGCGCGTCGGGATCATCGCGTCGAGCGACCACGGGCAAACGCACGAGGCGCGCGCCGGCGTGTACGTCGCGGCCGAGGGTGGATTCACGCGTGCGGGGATTCTCGGGGCACTGCGCGACCGGAGGGCCTTTGGGTCGACGGTGGCCGTTTCCATCAGGGCGACGGTCGCGGGCCGCCCGATCGGAGAGGAGATCGAGTTGGACGCGGCCCCGAGGCTGGAGGCCATGATCGATGCGCCGGCGGCCATACGGCGCGTCGAGGTCGTGCGGGATGGCGCTTTCGTCTATGCCGTGGAACCGGGGGAGCGCTCGGCGCACATCCAGTATACCGACATCGATCTGAAACCCGACGCGTCAGGATATTATTACGTGCGTGCCCAGATCGGCGAGAGTGACCTCGCCTGGACATCGCCGATATGGGTGCGGCGACGGGGGCAGTGAGGGACGATTGCGGCGGGCCACCGCCGGGGCAGAAAATGTAGCCGAGGCCGTGAGGCCTTGGCGGCCAAACGCTCACGCGTTCGGCTACGGGATGCGCCGCGGCAATTTTCGAGCCAGATACCATCCGGCAGTCGCCGGACCACCGGCGGGGAGAATGTAGCCGAAGCCGTGAGGCTTTGGCGCCCAAACGCTCACGCGTTCGGCTACGGGAAGCGATGCGGCAATTTCCGAATCAGTCCTTTGGCAGGGGCGTGGCGGGTGGCAGTGCGGCGGCGATGGCGGCGGTGTCGGCGCCGGCGATCGCCCTAGTGATGGCGTCGAGGCCCGTCGCCTCACCGGCGATATGGACGGTGGTCTGCGTGTGCTCCATGCGCGCGCCGGGGGCCAACTCATACGCGGGCGAGGACGATTCCAGTTCGTAGAAGGGGCCGAGTTGGCCGCCGCCGTCGAGGGGCCCGTCGTTGTAGGCGTTGAGGGCGTCTCCGCCGAATGGGTTGTCCTGGAGTTTCCAGGCCGAGTTGACGTAGCCCGCGTGGCCGGGGGCTGGGGGCGCGCAGGCGATCAGGGTGATGCGGCCCGCGGCGGGGTCAAAGCTGCCGGCGACATGTTTGGACCGCGTGGGCGGGATGCCGATCTTGCTGCGGAAATTGCCGTCGCCTCGGAAATAGACCACGCCATTGATCGTCTGGAGCCGGGCCTCGGGGATGGCCCCAAAGTAGTCGGTGTTGACCGCCGGGCCATCGCCGGACTTCACGGGGATGAAGACCGTGGTGGTGGGCGAGTGCTTGAGCATGCCCAGCATCCATATCGAAAGCAGGCCGGTGTCCTTTTTCCAGGGCGCCTTCCCGCGATTGACGAGCGCGTTGCGGGTCTCGTAGGCCACGACTTTGAGCCCGGCCGGGATCTCGGCGCCGATGGCCTTCGCGGCGGCGGCGCGGTCGAGCAGTCGGACCGTGCGCTCGGCGCGGACATCGAACTCGAAACCCGACCAGTTGCGCAGCTTGAACTCACGGCTGAACGCCGCCGAGACCGCGTCGCTTTGCTCCACCTTGAACGCGTCGGTGTCGATGGGAGCGGGCACGAACCAGTGATCGAAGGTGAATTCGGACTTCGGCGCGAAATAGATCGAGAACTGGCCGCCCTCGGGGCCGATCCAGATGCGTTCCTCGCCCCCGAAGACGTGGATGTGCTGTTCCTTCCTCCCCGAGCGGATCAGGTCGTAGTTGATCCAGCCGGTCGAGGGCCCGGCGTCGCCGGCGTAGGTGGCGGTCATGACGCGCCCCTGATAGCCGGGGACGACGGCGACGGCGGCGTCGCCCGAGCGGAGCACGAGGGCGCCGGCGTGTTTCTGCAGGAACGCCGCGTCGGCCCCGAAGGTGCCGTCGGGTTCCGCGGTCGCGCCTCGGGATTCGGCGGCGGCGAATGGGAGGCATCCGGAGGAAAGGAGGAGGAAGGTTCTCATCATGGCCCAAGGATAGCGGCCATCGGGCGCAAGAGAAGTGTGTTTAGAGGAGGTGCAGCCATTGCCTATTCACGAGCTGGATTCCATCCGGCAGGCGCCGGACCACCGGCTTGGGAAAATGCAGTCGATCGCCTCAGGCGTTTGGCGGCCAAACGCTTACGCGTTCGGCTACGGGAACTTTCGAGTCAGTCATCATGCCCTGCGTGCGGGGCACCACCGGGGGATGAAAAATCCTCACCTGCTTCACCGCAAAGCGGTGCGAGGACGCACCGCACTCCATAGCGCTGCGCGCGAAACCGGGCGTCGCCGTGGCCCAGGATATCTCCCGATTTCGGCCGAATGCCTGTGGAGCGCGGACCGTCCCCAGGCCGCTATGTGCGAGCCGACGGTATTTCGAGCAAGCCGATCGCCACGGACGACCGGCGGCCAAGCGCTCACGCGTTCGGCTACGAATTATGGGGTCAGCGACGCATGCGGCGGCGCGCGAGCAGGAGCAGGAGGGGGATGAGCGCGCCGGCCAGCAGCGCCGGCGGCTCGGGGACGACGTAGAGGTCGGAGATGCCGATCTTCTGGGAGCCGGGGTCGTTTTCGGCATCATCGGTGGAGAAGAAGCGGATCGTGATGCTGTTGACGGACACGCCGTTGAAGTTGAGATTGACGTTGCCGTAGTTCTGATTGGTGGCGGCGGCGGTTGGGTCACCCTCCCAGCCGGTGAAGCCGGTCTCGTTGTCAATCACGACGGTGCGGAGGCTGGCGTTGGTCTGGGCGTAGGACCAGAGGTTGGTGTTGGCGCGGACGTTGGTGCCGCCGTTGTACGTGATGAGGACGCCGTCGTCCCATGAGCCCGTGTCGATATCGAGGACGCTGAAGGCCAGGTTGGTCTGCGTCGTCGAAAAGCTCAGCGTCATCTCGACCCAGCTCCGCGGGTCATCGTCGGAGATATCGAAGCCCATGAGGACATGGCCGATGTGTCCTCCTTCCATGCCGGCCTGATACGACACATAATTGCTGCCGTACGCGGGAATGATCGTGTCGCCACCGTTGGTCGTGACGGACCAGGTGAGGGTGACCTGGGCCCCATTGTAGTTGAACGTCCGACCGCTATCGATGCCGAAGGCGTTGGTCATCCCCTGGTTTTCCCAGATGAGATTCTGGGCGGATGCCGGGGTGGGGAAGGCGGGCGCGATCCATGGGATGCAGGCGATCAGGGCCCGGGCGCATCGTGCGATGCGCGGGGCTGGCGGATGGCTGCGGGTCGCCTGGTTCATCTAGTTCACCGGGGCCTTGGGCAGGCGCTCGAGGACGCTGCGGTAGAGAATCTTCTCCTCGGGGAGCTTGAGGAAGTCGGCGCTGGCGGTGGCCAGCGCGCGCGCGCGGGCGGGGTCGGCGTATTCGAGGACGAGCGCGCCGATGAGGGACTCCGGGCGGTTCTGGAGGGCCGAGAGATCCGCGGGGGCGAGGGTTTGGAGAGCGGCATCCCTGTCGCCGGCGCGCAGGAGGGCGTAGGCCAGCAGGGCGGCGGTGGCGGGGCTGTCGGGCCGGGCGCCGCGCAGGGCCTTGGCCTCGTTGACGACCGCCTGCGATTCGTGCCGCAGGAGGAGGCTGAGATAGACGCGGGTGAAGCGCGCGTCGGCGTCCTCGGGGGCCTTCCGCGCCAAGGCCTCGCAGAGGCCCAGCAGCAGTTGTGTGTAACCCGACCGGATCGCCATGGCCGTGACATGTGCCCGCGCGTAGTCGTGGGCGGGATGGTCCGAGGCGGCCACCTGGACCCAGATCTCGGCAGCGACCGCGCGAAATCCCCAGGACTCGAGGAGTGCGCCGACAAACAGCCGGGCGTCCGTCTCGGTCTCGGTTTCGCGGACGATCTCCGATTCGAGAGCATCTCGGGCGTCGGGTTGCTCGCGCGCCAGCCACAGGCGGTAGGCGCAACGGGCGGCGCGCATCTTGGCCCACGCGGGTTTTTCGAGACAGCGTCGCAGCGCCGCGCTGTCGTTCGTCGCCCTTCGGATCTCGGCCTCGAGCAGCACGAAGTCGGCGCGGTCATCCCACCGCGAGCCGAGCGAGGCGAGGATCTCGCCCGCGACATCACGCTTGCCGGCGGCCCAGGCCTGCCGCAGCTGGTTGACGGCTGCGGTCGCCGCATCCCCGCGACGCTCCCCCCCGGCCGCTATCTCGACGTCACCCAGATAGCCCCGCAGCCACTCGGGCGTCGTCGAGGGCGACAACATCGGCTCCATGGCCAGCGGGATCTCAAGCGACCGCCTCACGACCTCGGTGACGCCATCGGACGCAACACCCCGCGAACCCATCAGGCACAGCGACCACAGGCAGACCCACCCGAGCGGCATTCCGCCCGGGCCGCGGCCGACCACTTTGTTAAGTCTCTGTACTCCACAGGCCATGATGCATCACCCGTCGGAACTGCCGCACGTGGGCGGACCCCGACGAGAAAGGGTAGCGTGGGAGCTGGAATCCTAAAATTAAGCCACGTCATCCGAGTATTAAGATTAGACTAACACATAGATCGTTTGAATATGTGTTAGCTGTTATTATGCAGATGGTTGTGATGCGGTTGAGTGGGCGCCCCGCAGATGCGAAGAGAATGAGGGTGGGGGGACGGATTGGTGGCGGGAGGCGAGGGTTTGGCTGAGGAGGCTATGTCCGAGTGAGCTTGAGGGCGCCCTGGAGGTGAGCGAGGGCCTGCTTGTAGTCATTTGGGCCGACGTATTCGAGGATGAGCGGTGCCTTGGGGGCACACTTGGCGGCGAGGGCGACGAACTTGGGATAATCGAGGTCGCCCTGGCCCGCGGGGACGCCCCGGTCGACGTGGAGTTTGCGGTCTTTGGCGTGGAGGCAATCGATGTAGGGGGCGAGTTGAGAGAACATCTCCTCGAGGTCATTGATTTCGAGGAGGTTGGCGGGGTCGAGCAGGGCGCGGATGCGGGGGGAGGCGATTTCCTCGATGAAGAGGCGGGTTCGTTTGGCGCTGGCGAGGAAGCCTCGGAAGAAGGGTTCGAGGAGGATGGTGGCGCCGTGGCGTTCGGCGATGGCGGCGAGCTCTTTGCCGGTGGCGACCATCTGAGACCAGACCTCCTCCTGGAAGTGGTGCGGGACTTTGGGGGCGGTTCCCTCGGGTTCGAAATGGCCGGCCTCGCTGATGAAGGTGTGGCATCCCATGGCGGCGCCGACGCGCATCATGGATTCGAAGTAGGCGAGGTTGGCGCTGCGCTCGGCGGGGTCGGGGTGAATGAGGTTGGTGTAGACCCCGATGCTGTGGATGGCGATGCCCGCGGAACGGTACGTGTCGGCGATGGCCTTGCTCCGCTCGTCGGTCATGGCGGCGAGGTCGGCGCGCCCATTGTATTTCCAATAGTTGCTGTCCGTCTGGCTGAGGAAGAGCTGGATGGTGCGGAGGCCCTCGCGCGCCAGTTCTTCGGCGAGCTGCCGGTTGGTCATCTCGCGAAAGCCGAGGGTGGCGATGCCGATCGTCGGGGCGGGGGGCGATGGGGCGCAGGAAGACTGGATCATGGCGAGGGGGGCGGCGGACGCTCCGAGGCGGATCACTTCGCGGCGGGTGAGGGCGGGGTGGTTCATGCGCGAAGCGATACACCATTCCGAAGGCAAAATCCAGATTGGGGCCGGGCGGGGCCGCGCCACGTTTACATTTCCTTCACAAAACACCGCCATTGTCCGAATGCGCCCTTTACATCGTTGGGGTAAGGTGGCCTTTAGAATGAAGATGCACATGGCCTCTCTCGTCGTCGTCGGTTTGGTCTGCGGTTCGCTTGCCGGGCAGGTCCCGGTGGAAGGGCCTGGGGCCGTGGGCGAGCGCAAGGCGCGGCAGCCGGTCGGTGGCACCCTGCATGCGCATAGCGTCCACAGCGCCACGAGCCAGGATGGTCTGGCATGGACGCGCGATCCCGGCATCCGCATCGAGGCGGCCTCGGTGCCGTGCGCCATCAACGACGGCGACAAGCGGGTGCTGATCTACTTTGTCCAGCCCCCGGATCAGCCGGGCATGCCCGAGACGGTGGCGTGCGCGGCGTCGAATGACGGATTGAGTTTCGAGGGGGTCGAGGGATTCCGGATCGAGGGCATGGGCGCGCTGAAGGCCGTGGATCCGTCGATCCTGAGGGATGCCTCGGGCAAGTTCCGGCTGTACTACCTCGCGTCGGATCATCGCGGCGATCCCGCGGCGGCGCCGGGGCCGCACGCGATCCACCTCGCGATCTCCGATGATGGCGTGCGGTTTCGTGAGAAGGGAGCGGTCTTTCGCCGGGAGGCGCTGGTGGATCCGGACGTGTTCTTCCACCGTGGGAAGTGGTTCATGTACGTGTTTGGGGGCGGGGCCACGGTGATCGCGACATCGGATGACGGGGAGGCATTTGCCTACGCGGGGGACATGAGTCCGCCGCACTGGGGGACGACGGCGCCGGTCTCATTGCCCGGCGGACGCCTGCGGCTCTACGCGTTCGAGCAGCGCGTGCCCTCCGGCAACGCGGTGCGCAGTTTTCTGTCGGACGACGGGATCCAATGGGCCGCCGAGGCGGGCGAGAGGATCCGGGCCGGGGAGGGCGAGCAGATCACCGATCCCTTTGTCATCCGGTGGCGCGGCGGCTACAAGATGTACTTCAAGTCGTCGCCGGCCCGACAGTTCCGCGGCGGCGCCCCGGCGGTCGTGGGCCAGCCCATGGCCCCGGCGGGCGACGCAAGGGCCGATGGCCCGTGGAACCGCGACGTCATCGCCTATCGGGTGGATCGTCGCGGGGAGGTGGCGCGCGCGGCCGTTTTCGAGCGGGCGGGCGTGCCGACGATCGCCCGGATGAAAGACGGGAGGCTGATCGTGGCGCACCAGCACTTTCCGGAGAACGACCCGGCGAATTTCGACAAGGTGGCGGTGCGCTTCTCGGGCGACGAGGGCAGGACATGGACGGGCCCGCAGGTGATCCGTGTGGAGGGGTTGCCGGACGGCATGCGTTTCCCCTTCGATCCTACGCTGGTGGTCTTGCCGGATGGGCGCGTGAGGATGTATTTCACATCGCTCAAGGGGCGACGATTCGACGAGGACCGGCCCGGCATATTCTCGGCGATATCGGGGGATGGCGTGACCTTCGCGTTCGAGCCGGGCATGCGCTTTGGCGTCGCGGGCAGGCCGGTGATCGACTGCGCCGCGGTGCTGCACCGGGGCCTGTTTCACCTGTTCGCGCCCGACAATGGCACGCAGCTAGGGCCGGCGGCGGGACAGGGCCAAGGGGGCGGGGCGAGGCGGCCGGCTGCCGGCATAGGCTATCACGCGACGAGCAAGGACGGACTCGAGTTTACCCGCGCCGACGACGTCGAGGTGGCGGGCGGATGCCGCTGGCTGGGGAACGCATTCACCGATGGCGAGAAGATCACGTTCGTGGGCACGGCCGATCCCGGTCTCTCGCGCGATGGGCAACGCCGCGGGAGTGTGTGGATGGCAACCAGCAGGGAGGGGACATCGTGGGATCCCATCCCCGCGCCAGAGATCTCGGGCGGGGATCCCGGCGCGGTCCCGACGCGCGACGGCGGACTGCTGGTGGTCATCACGGGCGAGTCGCGTCGGCGCGCCGGGGCCCCGGAGGCGCCCGGCGCGCCGATGGGGGCGGGCCCCCGGGCTGGCGGCGAACTCAGGGCGGCTGAGACCGGCGCCCGGTATGCGGTGGCCAAGGCGGCGCCCGGGGGATCGTTTGTCACCGGCCAGGACGCCGACATCGTCTTGGGCGCGAGAGGCTTTAACGA
This sequence comes from Verrucomicrobiia bacterium, assembly GCA_020847615.1. Taxonomy (GTDB): domain Bacteria; phylum Verrucomicrobiota; class Verrucomicrobiia; order JADLBR01; family JADLBR01; genus JADLBR01. The sequence goes on along the minus strand of JADLBR010000083.1, from coordinate 1,367 downwards.
GTCCGGGGGCCCGCTGCTTTTCAACCATCCGTCGGGCCTCGCGACCGATGGGAAGATGCTGCTGGTGGCGGACCGGTGGAACAACCGGGTGCTGATCTGGAAGTCCGCGCCGGACAAGAACAGCCCGGCCGACCTCGTCCTCGGGCAACCCGATTTTGCGCGGAATCTGCCCGGCGCGGGGAGGCATCAGATGAACTGGCCCGGCAACGTGGCCACGACGCCGGATGGGAGGTGCATCGCGGTCGCCGACACCGAGAATGATCGCGTCCTGATATGGGATGCCTTCCCGGCGAAAAACGGCGCGGCGGCGGATGTGGTCCTTGAGATGGGATCGATCGCGGATGGCGGTGCGCCCGATCAGCGCGCCGGCGGGCCGAGGCCGGGAATGCGCATGGGGTGGCCGTGGGGCGTGTGGACCGACGGCAAGAAGCTCGCGGTCGTGGCGACGCGCGGCGGGGCGGTGCTGATCTGGGACTCGGTGCCGGGGCGCGACAACCAGCCGCCCGACGCGATCCTGAGGCCAAATGGCGCGGGGACCCCGCGCAACATCACGAGCGATGGCGAGAGTTTCTTTGCGGTCAGCGACCACAACCACGGCGACATCTCCAGGCCCGCGACGATGGTGTGGCGCCGTTTTCCATCGCCCGAAACGCCGGAGCCGGACTTTCGTTGGGGCGAGTGGATGAAAGGCTCGTTCGCGCCCGATGGCCGCCTGATCTTGGGGGGCATGCAGTCGATCTATATCTGGGACAGGCCGCCGGAGAGCGCGGTGGCGGGCGCGGATGTGACCGTGCGCCCCCCGATGTACCGGAATGGCGACGGGCCCGACGCGGTCGTGGCCAACGGGCGGCTCTATGCCTGCAACTACAATGGCAACAATCTGCTCGCCTGGAATTCGATCCCGGCGCGCCCCGATCAGCCACCCGACTTCGCCGTCGGCAGCGACACCCCAGAACAGGACACATGGGGCGAAAATTTCTTTATCCAGAACCCGGTCCTCGCGACGGATGGGAAGAGCCTTTTTGCCACCTCGGACTTTGATCGGAAGATGTTCGTGTGGCGCAGGCTGCCCGACGAGAGCGGGGCAAGGCCGGACCTTGTGTACCATCTGCCGGAGGGCCCCTGGGATAACGCGCTGCACGGATCGACGCTTGCGCTCGCTGGCAAGGGCACGGTCCACGTGTGGCGATCGCTGCCGCTCGATGGGCAGTCGCCCGACGTCACCTTCTCTGGCGGCATTGGGAGCGTGCGTTTCGGCGAGGTCACGGGCGTGGCGCTTGACGAGAGGCATTTCTACATCGCGGATCGGCGGGCGGGCGCCATCCATGTCTGGGATGGGATCCCATCGGCCCAAAGCGAGCCACGGC
>JADLBR010000082.1 GCA_020847615.1 Verrucomicrobiia bacterium | reverse complement strand
GCTCAGCGACAGGATCTGCACGGCGCTCCAGCTGACGAATTTCTTCCAGGACCTGAGCGCGGATCTCGACAGGGATCGGATCTATCTGCCGCGGGACGAGATGGAGAACTTTGGGGTGACGGAGGAGGGCCTGAAGGGGCGGAGGTTTGACGAGGGTTTCCTGAGGCTGATGCAGTTTCAGGTGAGGCGCGCGCGGGAGATGTTTGATTCCGGGAGGCGCCTGCCCTCTCTGCTGGAGGGCGGTCTGCGGCGTGAGGTGCGGCTGACGTGGCTCGGGGGAATGGAGTTGCTGCGCAAGATCGAGTGGCTGGGTTTCGACACGCTCCACCGGCGTCCGCGGCTCTCGCGTGCGGACTTCGCGCGGCTGCTGGCGAAGGCGGTAGTGGGGGGATGGTGATGGGGGCGTCGGAGAGCGGCGAGGCCATCACGCGCAGGAGCGGGTCGAACCTGGCGCTCTCGTTCGTCTCGCTGGATGCCCAGAGGCGTTCGGCGATGTCGGTTTTCTATGCCTTCTGCCGCGTGGTGGATGACATCGCGGATGACGCGGGATTGCCAAAGGCGGAGAAGCTGCGGCGGCTGGGGGAGTGGCGGCGGCAGATCGAGCTCTGCTACACGGGGGTGCCGGAGTCTCCGCTGGCCAAAGAGCTCGCACCGGTGCTGAGGCGCCACCTGATACCGCCGGAGTACCCGCTGGAGATCATCGCGGGCGTGTCGATGGACGTGGAGCCGCCGCGGTACGAGACTTGGGAGCAATTGAGGCAGTATTGCTACCGGGTGGCGTCGTGCGTGGGGTTGGCCAGCATCGAGATCTTCGGCTACCGCCATACCTCGGCGCGGCAATTCGCGGAACTGCTGGGCCTGGCGCTGCAGACCACCAACATCCTCCGGGACGTGCGGCAGGATCTCGCCAACGGGAGGATCTACCTGCCGGAGGAGGACCTGCGGCGGGCGGGGTACTCGCGCGCCGAACTGGAGCGTGGGATCATCGACGAGCGGGCGCTGCACGCGTTTCGGCTGATGGGCGAGCGGTCGGAGCATTTCTATGCGGCGGCGGCGAGGGCGTTGCATCCGGAGGACCGTCCGGCCATGCGGGCGGCGCAGGTGATGCGGGGCGTGTACTATGACGTGCTGCGGCGGATCCGTGCGCGCGGGTTTGACGTGTGGCGGCACGACGGGCGGTTGCCGGGTTGGCGGAAGGCGTGGCTGGTGTGCGGTGCGATTCTGGGCGAGAGGCGGAGGCACGCCGCGCCGCGGGCATCGGCCCGCGTCGCTGTCCTGGGCGCGGGGGTTGCGGGCCTCGCGGCCGCGGTGGATCTGGCGCGCGCGGGGCATCGCGTGACCTTGGTGGAGGCCCTGGGTTGGGCGGGCGGGCGCGCGCATTCCTTCCGCCACGCGGGGACGGGCGACATCGTGGACAACGGCCAGCACGTCCTGATGGGGTGCTATCGCCAGACGCTCGAGTTTCTGGACACGATCGGGTCGCGGGGGTTCTTGCGCGAGCCGGGTGGGCTGGATGTGCCTTTTCTGTCGGAGGGCGGTGGCGTGGCCCGGCTCCGCGCGCGGCGTTGGCCGTGTCCCCTGCACGTGGCGCGGGCGCTCTTCGGTTTCGCGGCGCTGGGGACCCGGGAGCGGCTGCGCGCCGCGGAGCCGCTGGTGGCGGCGGTCGCCGATCGGTCGGGGCAGCGCTGGAGGGCATCCACCGCGGCGGAATGGCTGCAGGCGTGCGGCCAATCGGACAACGCGGTGCGCTCGCTGTGGGGGCCCTTTTGCGCGGCGGCGCTCAACGAGCCCGTCGGGTCGGCCTCGGCGGCGCTGTTTGGGGAGGTGGTGCGCCGCGCTCTCGTGGGGAGGGCGTCGGATGCGCGGGTGCTGTTTTCGCGTGTGGGGCTCAGCCGATTGCTGGTGGACCGTGCCATCGACATCATTGCGGCGTGCGGTGGGGAGGTGCGGCTCGGGCGGGCGGCGCGGAGGCTGGTCATTCGCGAGGGGCGCGTGGCGGGCGTGGAGGTGGATGGCGCGGGCGAATTGGTGACCGACGCGGTCGTTTCGGCGCTGCCGTGGGGGGCGCTGCGGGCGCTGTTGCCGTCCGGGTCCGATCTGGGGCGTCGGGTCGAGCCATTGCGGGGGGCACCCATCGTGGGGATCCATCTCTGGTTCGACCGGGAGGTGTGCCCGGAACCGTTTGCGGGCCTGCTGGATTCGCCGATCCATTGGATCTTCAACCGCAACGCGGTCTGTGACCTCGAGAAGCCGTCCGGGCCATCGGTGACCCTGGTGATCAGCGGCGCCTATGACCACGTGGGCGCGCCATCGGATGATCTGGTGCGCATGGCGGTCGAGGAATGCCGGCGGTTCTTGCCCGCGGCGCGGGAGGCGAGCGTGCTCCACGAGTTCGTGTACAAGGCGCGGGATGCGACGCTCCAGGCCCGGCCCGAGATGCTGCCGCATCGGCCCGGGCCGGAGACCGCCTGGCCCAATCTGTTTCTCGCGGGCGACTGGACGGACACGGGCCTGCCCTCGACCATCGAGGGCGCCGTGGTCAGCGGACGGAGGGCGGCGGCGCTGGTGGGATGAAGGTGTTTTCGGAGATCCTGTCGGTGCGACAGATCGCGGGGGAGCCGCGGCGCCGATGGTTCATGTGCGACGCGATGGAACTGATCCTCTGGGTGGACGAAATGGGAGGGCCCGCCGGATTCCAGCTCTCGTATGACAAGGGGGGCATCGAGCGCGCCCTGACATGGCACGCGGACAGGGGCTATAGCCATCGGCGCGTCGATCCGGGCGAGGGCTCTGGCACGTCCTTCAAGGCGACCCCCGTGCTCGGGGCCAGCTACTGGTTCAAGCCGCGCGCGGTGCTGGCCATGTTTGAATCCGCGGCGTCCGGGTTGCCGCCCGAGGTCGCCGATTTCGTGGGGCGCAAGCTGCGGGAGCACCCGGATGTGGGGCAACCTGTGCGACGGCCCACTTGCGGTGCGTCGCAGGCGTGAGCAGACAACGTTGCCTGGCGCGCCCGACGCGCGCGCGCCCGGCCGAAACCAGCCATGCCAGATCCTCGAGCGGTGAGGCGACGACCGGGGCTATTTTCCCGCGAAGGCCTTCCAGCGGGCATCGAGTTGGGCGGCGTCGGGCTTGCCGTCGAGGGTGTCGACCTGGTAGCGGAGGGTGATCTCCTGGCCGGGCTCGATGGCCCAGGCGGTCTCCTGGATCGGGACGAAGTTGCAGAAGATGGCGCCTTCGTGCTCCTTGTTCCATGTGCGGAGGCGCTGCGGGGCGTCGTGATTGGAGGGGTGGCCGAGGAGGACGACGGTGGCGTCGCCCTTGTCGGTCGCGCCGAACATGGCGCACCAGCGGGCGCGCGTCTGGTGGCTATCGGCGCGGGTCTTGCCCTCGGAGGTGAGGTAGTCGCTGTTGTCGAGTTTCCATCCGGACGGGCCGCGGAGGGCGATGCCGCCGCCATACCGATAGGCGGGCAGCTCCAGCCTGGCGTCGCTGACGTTCTTTTGCGCGATCGTGTAGTCGATGACATGGGCGCCACCCTCGAAGCGGGCGAGGACCGATAACTTCTCGCGGAGCACGACGGTCTGGGAGCCGTCCTTGCCGAGCGCGACCTGTTCCTGCTCCACGGCGAATGCCGCGTGGTCGGCGGCCTTGTCGCAGGAGAGTGTCTTGGCGAAGCGGACGGTGCCGGTCTTGGCCTTGAGGTTCCAGAAATCGGTCTCCTGGCCCTTGAACACGCAGTGGACCCAGGCGTGCCATAGGCCCATGTGGTGGAGGTGATCCGCGGGGCGGATGCCGGTGAGGACCGCGCCGGATGGGGCGCACAGCGGGTGGATGAATCCGCTTCGCCTGAAGGCCGGGTCGGCGCCCTCGGGCGCGGGATCCTCGGCCTTGTGGTAGACGAGCACGGGCGTGCCGCCGCGGGTGATGGTGATGGAGGCGTCGGTTTCCTTGAGATCGAAACCTTGGCCGGACGCGATCGCGGCCGCCGCGAGAAGCGAGGCGAGGAGGAGAAGTTTCATGTGCCCCATGATGCGACGGCCGGGATGGGCGTGGCAAGCGCAGGGTCGCTTCCTTGGGGCCCGGTGCGGGCACGGGCGTGCGCCCCGTAACGCCGCCTCGGATGGCTGGTTCGATCTGGATTCCCCTCGCACAAAGTCCCGGAGCCACGGAGGTTTGGTCCCTGCTTCTGATAGCCCCTTGGCGACCATGGCGTCCTTGGCGCGAAACCCTCGCACCTTCTCGCGCCATGCCCGCCATGGACGCCATGAACATCCACGCATCGGGCGGTCCGGAAATGCCGATCGCGTGCTCATCGCCCCCCGTGTCTCCGCGTCTCCGTGAGAGATTCCTGTTTGATCGAACGCGAGTTGGCGGCCGCGGGCGTTCGGCTACGAATCGTGGTTTGGCTGGACCGCGCTGTTCCGCGCCCTTACCTCCCGGTGGTCGGGGTGGACTTTTTCCTACGCACGGGCGCCGGAAACGGCTATTGGACGAGGCATTCGCATGAGTGACAAAGACGTATCCGCGCTGGATTCCGGGTTCATGTCGGAGGTGGCGTCGGTGGCCGAGGCCGCGGCGCGCGCGGGGGGCGAGGTGGTGTCGAAGTACCACCGGACGGGCGTGGAGATCCGGAGCAAGGGGAGCTATAATTTGGTCTCCGACGCGGACATCGAGGCAGAGGCGGCGGTGGTGGGGGTGGTGCGCGCGGCGTTTCCCGGGCACGCGATTTTGGCGGAGGAGGGGCACCGTGCGGATGGCGACGCGGAGGACCTGTGGGTGATCGACCCGCTGGACGGCACGAACAACTTCGCGCACGGGGTGCCGCAGTTTGCGGTATCGGTGGCGTACTGTCGGCGCGGGCGCCCGATGTGCGGGGTCGTGTTCAATCCGGTGAGCGGGGAGTGGTTCGCGGCGAGGCGGGGCGAGGGGGCGTACGCCAACGGCACCCGGGCGCGTGTCGGGACCGAGGGGGCGCTCAACGAGATCATCGTGAGCCTCGGGTTTTACTACGACCGGGGCGCGATGATGGAGGCGACGCTCGAGGCGGCGGGGGATTTCCTGCGCGAGGAGGTGCACGGCGTGCGCCGGATGGGCTGCGCCTCGCTGGACCTCTGCTGGGTGGGGATCGGTCGATTCGGGGCGTATTTCGAGTACATGCTCTCCCCGTGGGATTTCGCGGCGGGGGCGCTCTTTGTCGAGGAGGCGGGGGGCAGGGTCACGACGTGCGGGGGAGGGCCGCTGGCGATGGCGCCCACCGGCGTGCTCGCGACCAACGGCGCGGTCCACGGGGCCGCGCTGGAGATCTTGCGCAGGTACCTGGACAAGGCCGAGGGGAGGCAGCAGCCCATCGGGTGACCGATGGGCCCGGGCGTTCGGCTACGGGAATTTTCTGGTCAGGCGTCGGCCCTGCCCGGGAGGGGAACGACGCCGGTGGGCGGGAGACTGACTTTGCCCGCCTCGAAGTCCTCGGGGGAGGGACTCAGCGCGAGGTTGTACCAGGGGCTGTCCGCGCGTTCCGTCAGATCGATCCAGCGGACGATCTGGCCGG
>JADLBR010000081.1 GCA_020847615.1 Verrucomicrobiia bacterium | reverse complement strand
CGGGGGTGGGCTCGCCCTTGGCGGCCTCGAGTCGGGCGCGCTCGGCGGCGGGGACGTCGGCGATGGTGGCGTTGCGCGCCTTTTGAAGCACGCGGAGGTAGGCGATGATGGCCCAGCGGTCTTCGGGCGTAGTGTGGGGGTAGGCGCCCATCTGGCCTTTGCCGTGCGTGATGGTATTGAAGATCTCGCCGTCGGCCATCTCGAGGATGCGCGGCTGGTGCAGGCTGGCGATGACGTTGAAGTTGTACTGCTGGACGATGCCCTTTCCGTCTGCGAGCGCGCCATGGCAGGGGAGGCAGTTGATGGCGTAGCGCTGTTGGCCGCGATCGATGAGGGCGCGGTCGACCTTGAGGGGTATCCCGTCACCCCAGTGGTCCCCCATCTTGCCGGTCGTGCGATACGGGTCATCGATGGGGACGCCGAATGGGACGGTGCCGGGAATGGGCGGGCGGTCGGCGCGCCCGTCGGCGAAGAAGCGCGAGGGCTGCTGTGACTTGTATTTCGCCTGGCGGTCCATGTCCGGGAAGATCTCGATGGGCGGGTCGATCTTCCTGGTGCCGCGCAAACCGAGCATGGCGAGGCCCACCACGCCCGCGATGCCGAGGGCCGCGAGGTACCACTTGATGACGGGCAGCGCGCGCATGGGTTCAGTCCTCCTCGACGCGCGACACGCCGGTGCCGCCTATGGATTCCAGGAATTGCCGCGTCTCGGCCTCGTCGAAGAGTGCGTCGTCGGCCCGGATCGCGATGAAGAAGCCGTCGTCGGTCACCCGGTCAAACCTATCCCAATTGAACATGGGGTGGTGGAGTTGGGGGATGCGTCCGAGCGCGAGCAGGCCGAACACGGTGCCGAAGGCCGTCAGGAGGATGGTCAACTCGAAGAAGATGGGCACGGAGGGCTCGATGTCGAAGGGAGTCTTGCCGGCGACGATGATCGGGTAGTTGAAATTACCCATGATGGCCCTGACGATGCCGTGGTCGTCGCCGGCGAGGCAGATCATGAGGAACGCTAGAGAGAGGCCGGTGGCTGCGCCGAGCAGGGAGAAGAGGGAGACCCTGGAGCGGCCGAGGCCCATGGCGTCGTCCATGCCATGGATGGGGTAGGGCGAGTGGACGTCCCACCGGCGGAAGCCCTTATCGCGAACCTTTTCGGCCGCGTGGTAGAGGTCCGCGGCGGAGGCGAACTCCGCGGCGAATCCGTAGAGGCGGTGCTGCGGGGCGGGGCTCATGCGCGGCCCCCCTTCGCTTTCGCGTCGCGGGCCCCGAGGATCGAGCGGACATCGGCCTGGATGGCGCCGGCGTTGTGGCCCGCATCGGGGCGGGGCGCGGGGTGATGGTGCGGGTCGGCCTCGGGGAGGACGGCCTTGACCTCGAACATCGTGATCATCGGGAAGAAACGGACGAACAGGAGGAAGAGGAAGACGAAGAGGCCGATGGTGCCGGAGAAGAGGAGGATGTCGTTGATCGTGGGCACGAAGTGGCCCCACGCGCCCGGCATGAAGTCGCGGTGCAGGGAGGTGACGATGATGACGAAGCGCTCGAACCACATGCCGATGTTGGGCCCCATGACGAGGATGAGGGCGAGCCAGGCGTTCTGCCGGCAGGGCTTGAACCAGAAGAACTGGGGCACGATGACGTTGCAGAACATCATGGACCAGTAGGCCCACCAGTAGGGGGCGGGGGGCACGCCCGCGGCTGGCCCGATGATGTACGGATCGGCGATGCGGTTGCGGAGGAAGGCGTGCCACTCGTAGGGGTTGCCGGAGTACCACGCGATGAAGAGCTCCATCATGTACGCGTATCCGACGATGGTGCCCGTGAGCAGGACGATCTTGCACATGTTGTCGATGTGCTTGGTGGTGACGAGGTCCTGGAGGCCGAAGAGCCAGCGGCATGGGATCAGGAGGGTGAGCACCATGGCGAAACCGCCGAAGATGGCCCCGGCGACGAAATAGGGCGGGAATATGGTGGTGTGCCAGCCGGGGATGACGGAGGTGGCGAAGTCGAAGGAGACGACGCTGTGGACCGAGAGCACCAGCGGGGTGGAGATGCCGGCCAGGACGAGGTAGGCCTTCTCGTAGTGGCTCCACTGGCGGTTGGAGCCGCGCCATCCCACCGCGAGCAGGCCATAGATGAACTTGCGGATGGGGTCTTTGGCGCGGTCGCGGATGGTCGCGAAATCGGGGATGAGGCCGATGTACCAGAATATCAGGGAGACCGTGAAGTAGGTGGAGACCGCGAAGACGTCCCAGAGCAGCGGGGACTTGAAATTGGGCCAGATGACGTTGGCGTTGGGGGCGGGGGCGAGGAACCAGACCATCCAGAGGCGCCCGACGTGGAAGGCGGGGAAGATGCCGGCGCAGATAACGGCGAAGATGGTCATCGCCTCGGCGGAGCGGTTGATGGAGGTGCGCCATCTCTGGCGGGTGAGGAAAAGGATGGCGGAGATGAGGGTGCCGGCGTGGCCGATGCCGATCCAGAAGACGAAGTTGGTGATGTCCCAGGCCCAGCCGACGGGGTGATTGAGGCCCCAGACGCCGACGCCGGTGGAGACGAGATAGACCAACTGGATGGGGACGAGGGCGGCGATGGAGCCGGCGATGAGGGTGGCGATCCACCACCACATCTTGGACTTGTCCTCGACGATGCGCGCGACGTGATCGGTGATCCACGCCATGGGCCGCCTGTTGAGGACGAGCGGCTGGCGGGCGACGAGGTGCGCCTCGGGGTGCGTTGGGATGGCGGTGCCGTCGGCCATGATCAGTGTCCCCCGTGCGGTTTGGTGGCTCCGGCGGGCTTTTCGTGGCCGTGGGCCCCGGCGCTCGCGCCGGGTTCTTCGCCGTGGTCGTGCGCCTCGCGAAGGGCGCTCATGCCGACGTGGGCGGCATCGGGCATGGCGGGATTCGGGTTGCGGATCTTCGCCAGGTAGGAGACGCGGGGCCGGGTGTTGAGGAAGGATAGGACCTCGTAGGAGCGCTGGTCGGCGCGATGGCCGACGACCGTGTCTCTGGGGTCGGCCTCGTTGCCGAAGGAGATGGCGGCGGCGGGGCAGGCCTGCTGGCAGGCGGTCTGTATGGAATTCGCGGGGACGGTGATGTCGGGCGAAGCGCCGGCCCTGACCTTCTGGTCGATCTTGGCGACCTCGAGGCGCTGGACGCAGAAGGTGCACTTCTCCATCACGCCGCGCATGCGGACGGTGACGTTGGGGTTTCTCTGCATCTTGAGGGTCTCTGGCGAACCCTTGGGGCGCGTGGGGCCAAAGTAGAGGCCGCCGATGTCGAAACCGAGGAACTTGTGGCGCTCGAGCACGGGCCGCTGGTTGTAGTCGAAATAGTTGAATCGGCGGACCTTGTATGGGCAGTTGTTGGCGCAGTACCGCGTGCCGATGCAGCGGTTGTAGGCCATGACGTTGAGGCCCTCGTCGTTATGGACGGTGGCATTGACGGGGCACACGACCTCGCAGGGGGCGTTCTCGCAGTGCTGGCACATGACGGGCTGCGCGAGCATCTCCGGATCGGAGGGGGCGGTGCCGAGGTCGGGGCTGTAGTCCTCGTGGCTGGTGAAATAGCGGTCGACGCGGACCCAGTGCATCTCGCGGCCATTGCGGACCTGCTCGGCGCCGACGATGGGGATGTTGTTCTCGGCCTGGCAGGCGACCATGCAGGTGCCGCAGCCGGTGCAGGCGGAGAGGTCGACGGCCATGGCCCACTGGTGGGGCGCGGTGAGGAACGGCTTCGAGTCGAAGGCGTTTTTTAGCGGCGGGCTGTGCACGCCGAGATGCTTGGCGAAATCGGGGTGCTTCTTGAAGTGCTCGAGGGGCGCCTCGCGGGCGTGGTCGCGGCCCTCGAGGGAGTGGTGCTCCTGCGTGACCGCGAAGCGGTGCACGCGTCCGGTGGCCTCGATCTTCGCGCCGGTCAGGAGGCGCGGGTTCTTGGTCGTGCGGAGCGCGTAGGCATCGAAGCCGCTGCCGGAGCCGACCTTGCCGGTGGCGCGGTGGCCGTAGCCGAGGTGCAGGGTGATGGAGTTGTCCGCGTGGCCGGGGGCCTCGAGCACCGGCGCCTCGATCGTCCGGCCGCCGGCGGTGATCTTGATGACTTGGCCGACGGTGACGCCGTCCTTCACGATGCCGCCGCGCTTCTGGACGCGCAGTCCGAGCGCCTTTGCGGTGGCGGGGCTCATGAGCGCGGCGTTCTCCCAGGTCAACTTCGTGATCGGGTCGGGGAATTCCTGCATCCATCCGTTATTGATATACCTGCCGTCATCGACGCGGTAATCGGCGGCGAGGACGACCTCGAGGCCATCGGGGGTGGGCGCGGGATCGCGGGGAATGTTGAGCCGGAGTGCGGCGGCGGCCCGGGCGGCGTCGAATTGGGCCGGGGCCGCAGTGGCCGGGAAATCCGGGCGGGCGAACCCATCGTGGACGAACCGTGTCCACGCCCGATCGAAATCCGGGCCGTGGGACATGCGGGCCTTGGCGCGGAAAGTTTCCTGGATTTCCTCGGGGCCTTCGGAGAAGGGTTTTCCCGCGAGCGCGGCGAGGAGCTGGAGCTGCGACCAACCGCCGAACAGCGGGAGGATCATGGGCTGGATAGAGCAGTAGGAATGGTCTGCCGCGATCGTATCGCCCCAGGCCTCGATGAAGTGGGCCGCGGGGAGGTGCCAGTGTGCGGCCTCGGCGGTCTCGTCCACGTACAGGCCGTGGTGGACGATGGTTTTCACTTTCTTGAGCAGATCGCCGAAGTTCATGTCGGCGGGCGCGGTATAGGCCGGATTGGCGCCGAGGATGAAGAGGGTGTGGATTTCGCCGGCGGCTAGCCGCTCGGCCATTCTCGGCAAGCCGAGGATGTGGTCGGACGGGCCGAACCCGGGCCTGGGCCGCGGGATGACGGTCTTGCCCAAGTTGTCGAGGGCGGCATTGATGGCGTGGGCGATGATCTGGGTCGCACCGTGCTGGGCGAAACCGGCAACGACGGCGCAGTGGCAGGAGTGGGCGACGAGATCTTTGGCGCACTCGCGGATCCATGCGGCCTGCTTGTCGCTCCAGTGGGGAGCGGGGGGCATGGCGTCGACCAGTTCGCGGAGGCCGACGTCCCGTCCGCACTTGAGGATCTCGCGACCGATCTCGGCGGCGACGTGCGGGAGGAGGGACTCGGCGACGCGGAGGCGGTGGTCGGCGGAGCCGCCGGTGACGGTGAAGGCGTGCTCGGCGACGTAGAGGCGGTTCATCGCCTTGCCGGGTCGGCGGCGGAGGGAGAACTCGCGCACGTCGGCGAGGGTGCCGTCGTCATTCCCGAGGAAGTCGGAACCGAGGGCGAGCACGACATCGGCCTTCGCGAAATCGACGGCGGCGTGTCCGCGCGGGCCAAAGGCGGCGCGCGTGGCGTTGAGGTCGTCATCGCAATCCAGCATCGGCTCGTGGATGCAGCCGGAGATATTCGGGAATTGTTTGAGCAGCTCGCCCGCCAGCCGGACACGGGTGGGGCTGAGGGTCTCGTCGACGATGAAGGCGACGCCCTTGCCGCCATCGGCGGCCCACGCCTTGCGCCATTCGGCGATCTGGTCCTGGAGGGCCTTGGCGTCGGTGGCGACGCCGCCTTTTAGAATCCGGCGGCTGCGGTCGGGGTCGTAGACGTCCAGAATGGACGCCTGAGCGAATGAATCGGTCTTGCCGCCGCTCATGGGGTGGAGCGGGTTGCCCTCGATCTTGGTGGGGCGTCCGTTGAAGGTGGTGACCAGCACCGGCAGCGATCCGCGGCGGCGGGGCATCGTCGAGGCGTACTGGAGCGCGCGGCCGGGGACCATCCATTCGGGCGACTTCGTGAAGGGGACGATGTGCGCCTCGGGGCGGCGGCAACCGGCCAGGCCGGCGAGGCCGAGCGAGGCGCCCATGAGTTGCAGGAACGCGCGGCGGGAGGAGCCATCGGCGGCCAATTCGGAGGCCCCGGCGGGGAACTCGCGGTGGAGCCACTCGTTGAACTCGGGGGTGCCGGCGAGCTCGTCTAGGCCCTTCCAGTGGCGGCGGCCCGTGACGTCGGGGTATTGGAAGTCGCGTTTCATCGGTGGCACCCCGCGCAGTCCTGGGGCGGTTTGACCCTCCATGCCTCGACCAGCCGCTTGCCCATCTCGGCCTGGGCCTCGGGAGACTCCGCCTTCCACGAGAGATCGTACACCTTGTCCAGCGGGCGGATCTTCGTCTCCGGGTTGCGGTGGCAGGAGAGGCACCAGCCCATGCTCATCGGCTGGTCGTGGCGGACGACCGTCATGTTGTTGACCTCGCCGTGGCACTCCCGGCAGGAGATGCCGCGGTTCACGTGGACGGCGTGGTTGAAATAGACGTAGTCGGGCGCCTGGTGGATGCGGACCCACGGGATCGGTTGGCCGGTCTCGAAGCTTTTCTTGACCGGCGCGAGTTTCGGGTTGTTCGCCTGGACGTGCGCGTGGCAATTCATGCAGGTCTGGGTGTTGGGCACGTTCGAGTGCGACGAGACCTCGACCCCCGTGTGGCAATAGCGGCAATCCATCCCGAGCTGGGTGACGTGCAGCGAGTGATCGAAGGCCACGGGCTGGATCGGCTCGTAGCCCACGCGCGTGTACTTGGGAGTGAAGTAGTACGTGACCCCCGCAACCAGGACGGGGCCGATGATCAGCAGGCACGCGGCGATCTGCAGCGGCAGCCAGTTCGACCAGCGCGGGAAGATGTTCGCCATGCCCTATTCCGATAGTTCCGATGTCGGTCAAATGTCCGCCAAACGTGGCCGATGCCGATATCCGGTAGAATGAGAGAGTCTTTCGGTGCCATCAGCACTGCTGATCCTGCGCCGACCGGGCTCTCCTCCTCTCGCCATGCCGCGAACGCGGCGGAAAATATCAAGGGGGGCGAATGCCGCAAGCGCGAAGTGCGGAAACTTTGGTGCGGCTGGCGCGCGAATGGCTGAAGGCGAGCTAATATCTGAGGGCCCGCGATGGGCATGGCGGGGGTCGGGGGAGGGTCCGGGTGCGCAAGAAAGCTCTCCCACGATGAACCGGGCGGGCTATTGTCATGTCGCGATGGAGGAGGCTGGATCGGAGGAAGTGCCCGTGGTGCTGGATATGGGTTGCGGGCCCGACAAGATTGCGGGCGCGGTGGGCGTGGACCATGTCCCATTTCCCGGCGTTGATGTCATCTGGGACCTGGAGAAATGGCCGTATCCGTTCGAGGACGGATCGGTTGACCACGTCTATTTCAGGCATTCCCTGGAGCATCTGGCGGATGCCGCCGGGGCCGTGAGAGAGGCCGCGCGCATCCTGAGGGAGGGAGGCAGGCTGACGATCATCTGCCCGCACTTTTCCTCACTGAACGCCTATTCCGACCTGACCCATCGCCGCGCGCTGGGGATGCAGGCCTTCCGCCTGCTGTGTCGCTCTCCCCGGGAGACGGCGGGTTCCATCTACCGCCAGTCGCTGATCCAGGGCGACCGCGGGGGCGGGGTGGTGGCTTTCGAGTGGGTTGAGGGGCGCTTCGTGTTTCCTCGCCTGCACGGCGCGGTGCCGTTTGTTCCGGCGCGCTGGGTGGGCGTGTCCCTCGTGGCCCGGTGGTTTCCCATATTCTACGAGTGTTTTCTCGCCTTCTGGTGCCCGGCGCAGGAATTTTCCGTGACGCTGAGGGTCGTCAAGGCTGGGGGCGGCGCCACTGTCGCACGGTCCACCGCGTGAAGATCGCCCTGGACGCCCGCCCGCTGTGCGCGCGCCGCACGCACGGCATTCCCGGATTTGTTCGCGGGATCCTGGGGGCGATCGCGCGGGCCGATCGCGAGAACGAGTACCTCCTGTATGCCGACCGAGATTTCTGTTTCGAGGCCCCGCCATCCTTCCGGTGGACCAAGCGGGTGGGTGGACGTCTCCCCGGCACGGCGTGGCTGCTGGCGGCGGCGCCCATATGGATTCGCAGAGATCGGGCCGACGTGTTTTGGGGGACGCAGCACGTGCTCCCGCCATTCGTGCCGCGGGGCACACGTGTTCTGCTGACCGTCCACGACCTCGTGCACCGGCGGTACCCGGGCACCATGGAGCCTTTTAACCTCTGGGTCCATCGGCTGTTCGTTGGCCCCTCCGCGCGGCGCGCCGACCACATCATGGTGGCTTCCGAAAGCACGGCGCGGGACGTGCGCGAATTGGAGGGCGTGGCCCCGGGCAGGATCGCCGTGGTTGGTCCTGCCGCCGCCGGCCAGTACTCGCCGATGCATGCCGGGGAAGCAAGGGGTCGGCTCTGCGGCCTGTTGGGCGAGGACGCGGACCGGCCTTACGTGCTGGCGGTGGGCACGCTCGAACCCCGCAAGAACTTTGGTGTCGCGATCGAGGCGTTTGCCCGGGTGGCG
>JADLBR010000080.1 GCA_020847615.1 Verrucomicrobiia bacterium | reverse complement strand
CGCCTTATTCCAAGGCAGTTATGATGGGCAAGACCCAGATGTGGCGCCGTGCCTGAGCGCGTTTAACGAATCGTGCTCTCGTTGCATAACTCCATTGCTCGCAGATAGAAGGCGGTTTTGCCAGAGGAGGCTGGCGGACAAAGTCCGACAGCCTCCTAGCTCGAAAACTGCCGCATCGCTTCCCGTAGCCGAACGCAATTCGTGTAGCCGAACGCGTCAGCGTTTGGCCGCCAAAGCCTCACGGCTTCGGCTACATCTTCTGAGCCGAATCCGACGGGCTGCTAGTCGAACCACTCGTCCCCGGGGTCGAAGGGCGGGATGCAGACATTGACGATGCGGAGGTGGCCGATGGCGCGGTGCCGGCATCCGGGCTTTATCATGATGGCCGTCATGGGGCGGACGGGGACCCGCTCGCCATCCAGTTCGACGTGTCCCTCGCCCTCGAGGATCAGGTAGATCTCGGTCAGGCGCTTGTGATAGTGGACCCGCGCGTCGACCGAGATGTCGACGCGGTGGATGGTGGCGGTCGCGTTATCGGGCAAGGCGAAACCGCGGCGCGTCGCGCCGCAGGGGCACGGCTGGGGAGGGATCTCGTCGAGCTGGGCAAGGACGTAGTTTTTCATGGGTGCCGCGAGCCGTGAGGGTGTATCGCGTTCCTTCAAGACCTCGGCGAGTTTGTCCAAGGCGTCCCAAGCGGCCGGAAAGCCAGCGTATGCGGCCACCTGGAACATGGCCTCACAGATCTCTTCGACGCGAGCCCCGTTGCGCAGGGCCATTTGCAGGTTGAGCTTCAGGGCGTTGTTCCGTCCCAGGGCCGCCAGCACGCAGATGCTGCACAGCGATCGCGTCTTGAGGTCAATTCCACCGCGCGTCCATATCCGCCCCCCAACCACGGACAGAACTTCTCTCTCGAAGTCGGGACACACCGACCTGAGCCTCGAAACAAGTTGGCCTGCGCCCTCTTCACCCAGCATCTTGATGAATTGACCGTAGCCCTTGTCATAGTCCCCATCGGTCTGTCGCTGGCGCTCGTCGAGGAACTCCCCGTGCCAATCGGCCACCGGAACGTCTCCCGCGTTCCTCGAGAGGTCCGCGCACAATGCCTCCAGCGTCCGCAGTTTCTCCTCAACACTCATCTCTGCGAGTGGCAGCGTCACATCCATTCCAAAATCTCGCTTCGATAGACGAGTCCCGCAACTTCCAAACTGCGCCGATCGTGATGAGGTGACCGCCTGGACGTGTCGCGATGTCCTCCCGCCCCGCGCCAGCGAACGCGACTTTGGGAGCGGTTCGGCCGACACGGTGGTCCGGCTTCATAGGCGTGGTTCCCCGCGTGCCGATGTGATCCTCGCTGTCGAACCTGCTGAAACCCCATCCGTTCCAGAATACGAATCACCTCGCGTGGGCGGAGGACCGGGATCCGACCCATAAACGTCAGACCGTAAGCGTTTGGGTCCCAACAAACTCTGCTTCGAACTGAGGTTTGCGCCCAGCATGGGCGCGTTGCAAATGGGGTGCGAGTCCCCTGTAGGAGGACCAGACATGGAACTCCGGGAGGGCAACCGACCGGGGGGAGGAAGGCCAGGGGAAACCCGCGAGCCGAAGAACAAGAACCGCATAGAAGGCCGACGCGCTGGGACGAGCTGGCACCACACAGCGAAGTCCTCTGGTTTGGGCACGGAGGTAAATGCGGCGGTTGCGCGAGGAAGCAACGCGTTCTTACCTGGGGAGATCCCGCGGAGGAAATGCCGCGGGAAGTCAGCAGAGCCCATAGTACCGAGCGGCGAGCCGGACACACAAAGACCGGAAGACTCGATGCCGGGAAGGGCTGAACCGACTAGCCTGCATATTTCACGCGCATGCGCGAAATACGCAGGCTCAAAGGAAAACCGCGCTCTGAAATACGGGTCCCCGATCGGTTTTCGGCACTGGAAACGCGGCCAACAGTTTGTGATTTCGAAGAATGGCGTTTTGGAGCGCGCGTCTCCATCCCAACCTGTTGCTATCGCGCGGTTTTCCCAGAGCCCGGACACTTCACAGCCCGCAAGGCTGTGAAATGTCCGGGCTAGTGGGCTTCCGACCGCAGGAAGGACACCGGAGCCGATGACACCCGAATGGGCGAGGCATCCGGTGAGCGCCGTCCTGATGGGAAGCATGGGATGCACGGTGCGTGGTCCTCGGATCACGCAATGCGCCAGGAGGCAACTCAGGTCGCACTGTCGGAACCGCCGGACGCGGACCCGCATGTCCGGTGGTGTGGGAGCCGGGGCTGATCCTCACGGGTCAGTCCCGGCGACCCGATTAGGCTTCAATCAGTTCCCGGGTTTCCGCAGGCAGACGCACGGGGGCAAACAGCCTGGCCGGAAAAAGGTAATCCTCGCCCGACTCGTCAATCACCCGGACCTGCCCGTGCCGCTTCGCGTCCTCGTCGGAAACGACCTCGTAGAGTTTTCTGGGCTCAAGGGATGCCTCGTAGCCCCGGTTGTCCACGCAAATCAAGAATGCTTTCTTCATGGTCAGTCCAAGTACCGTTTGATCTTCATTTCCTTCTTCCCCCTCCCATGCCCCTCGTACCAGTGGACTTCGGCCTCGCGGAGGGATCCGTCGGACAGGCACACCGTACCACATCCTTTGAGCCTCCTCCACCTCGCCCTGCCGTAGATCCGGTTCAGCCGCCGCAACTCCCGAATCCCACGGCCAGACGCGATGACCGCGATTCCCCGGACCGTCCCAACAACCCTGAAGTCCATCCCTGAGTTCTATCGATACGCATTCCCTGTTCAAGTGCCTAGACCTTATGGCCGTGCGCTCCTGTTGTTGGATGCGGCGGCGTTGCGGGATTGTGGTTGAAAGGGGTGGTGTGCCCGCGCCTCGATATGATCGCGGATTGCCCGGTGTGTGCCGGGCAGAGCCGCACGTTTGGGGGCGTGTCCGAGTCGGATGGCGCCCTCGCAAACCCGAAAGGAGACGACGAGCACACCATGAAGACTAGACTCTACGTTGGGCTGGATGTCCACAAGGAAACCGTGACGATCGCGGTGGCGGAGGCCGGGGCCCGCGGGGAGGTGCGGGAGGTCTGCACCACGACCAACGACCTCCAGGTGCTGGAGCGGCACCTGCGGCGCATCGCGGCGGCGGCCGGGATCGAGCCCGGGCAGCTCTCCGTGGTCTACGAGGCCGGGCCCTGCGGGTTCGTGATCTGGCGGCGGCTGCGGCAGCTGGGGATCCCGTGCGCGGTGGTGGCGCCCTCGCTGATCCCGTCGCGGTCCGGGGACCGGGTCAAGACCGACCGCCGGGACGCGATCAAGCTGGCGCGGCTCCACCGTGCCGGGGAGCTGGCCGCGATCCACGTGCCCGACGCGGACGACGAGGCCATGCGCGACCTCTGCCGCGCGCGGGCCGACGCGGTCCGGGACGGGCGCCGGGCGCGCCAGCAGCTCGGCGCGTTCCTGCTGCGCAACGGCTACCGCTACGGGGGCAAGAGCCGCTGGACCGCGGCGCACATGCGCTACCTCCGGGAGCTGGAGGTCGGCCACCCGGCGCAGAAGGTGATCCTGGAGGAGTACCTGGTCGCGGTCGACGCGGCCGCCGCGCGGGTGGATCGGGCCGAGGCCCAGATGCGCTCGCTGCTGGGGGGCTGGGCGCGCAGGCCGCTGGTCGAGGCCCTGATGGCCTTCAGGGGCTTCGGGCTGGTCTCGGCGATGGTGCTGGTGGGCGAGATCGGGGATTTCTCCCGGTTCCGACACCCCCGCGCCCTGATGGCCTACCTCGGGCTGACCCCCACCGAGTACTCCTCGGGCCCGTCGCGCAGCCAGGGCCGCATCACCAAGACCGGCAACGGCCACGCCCGCTGGATGCTCGTGGAGTGCGCGCGCCACTACTGGACCCCGCCGAAGGTGAGCAAGGAGCTCTCCGCCCGGCAGGAGGGCCAGCCCGACGCGGTGCGGCAGATCAGCTGGAGCGCGCAGAACCGGCTCCACGCCCGCGCCCGGCACCTCGCGGGCCGGCTGCTCAACCGCAACAAGATCACCGTCGCGCTGGCACGCGAACTCTGCGCCTTCATCTGGGACGCGCTGCGCGGCGTCGCCCCGGCCCCCACCGTCCCCTGCGACCAGAACCCCGCGGGCCTGCCCGCCACCGCCGAGGCCTACGACGGGCGATATCGCGGCCGGCCGCGCGCGACGCTCCCGACCACCTGAGAACCCATTTCCCCCGAAGAAACCAACAGGAGCAACCGATCGCAACATAGAACCACAGATCAGGTGCCCGGCGGTGGGGCGCGTCGCCCCGGCTGATGGCCAACCCCCGACGACGTTAAGAGACAGGCGACGGAGCGGTCCGGCGCCCGATGCTCGCGCCTAGACTGGGGACAGGGCCGAGGTGGACAGAGAAGCTGACGGATAGGCCCCGGCGAAAGCCGCGGCAACCCACGGATATCAGCATTCCCATCAGCGGGCTGGACAAGCACCGCCCACCCGGAAGGCGGCCGCCCCCCCACCGGGCACCCCTAACTAAGAATAACTCACACCAATGAGCACGGGACCCACTTACCCACTTGACAGTCGCACGTCTATATCAACGCCCAGCGTGAGCGACCCGAGCTTTGCGAGGGTTCGCTCGACGCTGTTGTTGGCAGTTCATAAATCTCCGGGCGTCAGTCCGGTTCCCTTGGCAATTCGTGCCATCATGCGCGGTCCGAT
>JADLBR010000079.1 GCA_020847615.1 Verrucomicrobiia bacterium | reverse complement strand
GGCGGCGCAGCGGACTGAGGCGGGACGGCCAGGCCGCACGATGCGGCGCAGAGCATGACGAGCGGTACGTGTTTCATAGAGACGATGGCCGCGCGCGCCGACCGACGCCAGCCTGCTGCCGCGGCGTGCCTTTCCTTCCCCCTCGAACCCATCGACAGCGTTCCGGGCGAGTGTTCATTGCGGGCCTTTTCCAAACCACTCCTCCCCGACCTCCCGGCCCAGGAGGAAAAATTTCCTCTCGGGATACCAGAGCACGGCCTTGCCATGGCGGACGGTCCAGCTGGCGTAGAGCGCAAGATCCGTCCGGCCCCGTGTTCCGGGTTTGCCGAGGCTCACCCCGTCGTGGTCCATGAAAAACCGCGGCTCTTCGAACCAGACGGGCTGGTCGGCGCCGGGCCGGAAGCGTCCCGGCACGATGTATACGGGGCGACGATGGAAGCTCGTGTCGGTCGGTTTGAAGTTCTTGTAGTGCCCGTCGTGATTGTGGGTAAACAGCACGTAGCGGCCGCTGCCGGCCTCATTGCCGCCGACATCGTACATCGGGCACGGCGAGAGCGGATGGAGCAACGGCTCGCCGCCGTCCCTGCGCAGCAGTCGGCGCGCGGGCGACCACGTCTTCCCGTCGTCGGCGCTGGCCGTCCAGAACGGGCTGCCCGCGCTGGTTCGCATGACGCAGAAAAGCCGCGCGTCCGGCAGCTTGACGATGGAGGGCTCCTGGCACGCGCTGACCTCGGGATGGCCGGGAAATGGCACCGTGATCGCGTCCTTGTCGAAGGCGAACCAGCGGATCTGGATCCCCGCGACCTCCGGGTTGTCGTCGATGTTGTCGAAGCGCATGAATTCCACCACCGAGTCGTGCGAGATCCACGACTTGGTCGGATTCGCTTTGACTGCCTTGCTGGTCCAGCGCGTGATGCCGGCGTAGTAACGCCCGTCCTTGGTCAGCCGCAGCGGCTTCTGCCAGCAGATCCAGTTGCCGGGGAAGCTCGTGTCCGGGTTGTCGCGGCCCGTGCGCGGCATCGGGATGGTCTGCGGCGCCGACCACGTCTGGCCGTTGTCGTCGCTGAAGATGCCGTCCATGCGGCCGGTCGTGTGCGGGAACGTGTCGAACTTGCCGACGTGCTGGCTGTATAGGACGTAGATGCGCCCCCGCTCACTGACGAGCGGGAACGCCCAGCTCGCGATCTCGCCCTCGCCGGGAATCCTTGGCCCCGCGATGATCCGCGCCTTGGTCCACGTGGCGCCCTCGTCGGCGCTGCGGGCAAACGCGATGTGCTGGTCGGGCTGGGCTTCGGCGGAACTCTGCGTCCAGACCGCCATGAGCGATCCATCGGGCCCATCGAAGACGAGGAAGTGCTCGTTGCCTGTGTCGTTGACGCCCGCGTCGGTCACCTCTGGCACGAACACGACGTAGTCGGGTTTCGTGATGCGCAGCTGCGACGGGATGCGCGCCTTGATATCTGCGGGCGAGCCGATGAAACTTAGGTCCGGCCTCGATGGCGCATTCGTCTGCGCTTCGAGCTGACCGGCCAGCGAGGCGAGCGGCAGGACGGTGATGGCGCCAAGTTTGAGGGCGTCACGGACAGGGTCGATGGATTTCATGATCTTGGCATCTCCTTTCGCGCAAACATCATACTAACATCAGATTCAAATTGCGTTGGGATCATGGCCGTTCTCATGCATCGTCAGGGAGATAGACGCCGATGTGCCCCTCCTTCGAACGGAGGCGGAAGATGCGTCCCCGGTGAACGATCTCGGGTTCGATCTGTTTCTTGTTCGACCATCGAATCGAGATGATCGCGTCCGGCCGGAATTCGCGGAATCGCGGCTGCTCATATTTCATCTTCGAATGGTCCATCACATTGACGCTCAAGAAGCGCACATCCGGATGGTCCTCTCTGAGAAGGACCATCATCGGGTACTCCCAATCCGCGCCAACGAAGCCGACTTCCCTGAGCTTGCGATCCTTCAAAAACTGCCGCGCGCCCGTGAACGGTTCCTTGCGGTGAGGGAACCAGAAGTATCGCTCGTGCCGCCTTTTCGGCAGCATCGAGTGCTCGCCGAGCAACGGCCGCTCACACGAGCAGAGGAGCGCGGGCATAGCCATCCCCGTCAAGGCGATCATGCCCAGCGCCCGCGCGATGGCGCCGATGCGGCTTTCCCTCGCGTCAAACAGGGCGGCCGCGACGAAGGGCGCGGACGCAACGAGGAAGGTCATGTGGAGACGGCTGTGGAACGGTTGCCACTTCAGGTAGCCGCAGAACAGGAAAAAGCCCGCCGCGCAGCAGAGCGCGTACACGAGAAGCCCCTCCCGATTCCGCAGGCTCTTTCGCCCGACGATGACGCCCAGAGAGAGAATGATCATGAGGAAATGGAGGGGGTTTGACACACCCTCATCACTGCGAAAACGGCGGCGCTCGCCCGGGTTCTTGGGAACATTCTTGTTGGCGCTCGATCGAAACATCTGTGTGGCCCACGTGGTGCGCCGGTCGTTGACGTCCATGCCCAGGGATTCGTGGAGCCGGACGACCGCATCTTCGACCGCGAGGTTGACGGTCACGGACGGGGTCATGTGAAAGTGCGTCGCCGTGTTTCGGATGAGGTTAGAAAGGATGGCCTTGGGCGCGAAGGTCTCGTTGACGACGCCGCCGTTGATGTTCTTCTCCCGGTCCACGATCGTCTCGGTGATTCCCAGCGGATTGCCGCACAGTTCGTGGCACCGGGCATAGAATGGGGCGTTGACGAGCAGGGTGAGCGCGGCGCAGGCGGCCAGCGGAACTGCCGCAGCGAGCCGGCGGCGCCGGATCTCCAGGATCACGAAACGCACCAGGAAAGGGGCCGCATAGAGATAGGCGGTCGCCTTCGTGAAGATCGCCAAACCCAGCGCCAGGCCGGGCAGCCAGAGAGGCATCGCGCCCGCGCGGTCGGGGTCTTCGGGACGAAACGTGAAGCACGCGAAGCTCATGATCCAGAAGGTCACGACATAATCGACATAGGTGCTGGAGGCCTCGAGAACACCCATCGGGATCGTCGCGACAAAGAGCGCAGAACAGAGCGCCGCGGTCCGGCCAAGCCCAAACCGCGAGCAGAGGAACGCCGAAGCGACCATGCAGCCGATGAACGCATACCATTGCACGAAATTCGCCAGACGATCCGAGCCGCTCAACAGCTGGAGGTGCGTCACGACATATTCCGCGCCGGGAGCCAACTGGTTCTGGCTGGGAAAGTGCGTCGGATAGAACCCCACCGTCCGGTTCTGGATCCAGTAAAGGACGCGCGGCATGTGGTAATCCATCGAGTCCCACGTGTTGGGCGGCCCGATGAAGGCGACCGCGCCGATCGTGGCCGTGATCGCGAGAATCGCGGCCAGCAGCAGAATCTGCCCGGGGGAGAATCGAGGACGGGGTTGCCTCGGCCGCAGTGGATACTTGCGTGCCGTCGCAACGTAGAGCGCCGCAAAAGAAACTGCGGCCACCGCCCATAAGGCCACCAGGCACGGGAAGGTCAGCGCCTCAAAGAGGCTCAGCGTTTCCGTGGCGATGACCAACAGGGTGGCCCATAGCGTCGATCCGCCCAGAAATGCGTAAAGGCCACTGTCCGGATCTGCGGTGGCCGAACGCCACCGATGCATTGAAAGGCAGAGGAACAGCAGGCTGACGAATGGCAGTAGGCCAACAATGGTCATGGGTTCTCCTGATTTCTCGGTATCCCTCACTCCCGGTGCGTCGACACGTCGGCTTTGCGCGCGTTCTTCGCGTGGCGCTCGGCCAGAATGCGCTTGGCGTACTCGATGGCCTCTTGGTGCTCGGGGCCTCCCTCCGACTGGGTGGTGAGGAAAGGCACCGTCGCCCGTTGCTCTCGGGGCCGGGGGCCGACGGTCTCAAACGAGCAGGGCCGCATGCCGTGACGGGTGTAGATGGAGCCCGGCGTGATCGCCACCGGCCAGCCCTCGGGGCCCGGGAAGG
>JADLBR010000078.1 GCA_020847615.1 Verrucomicrobiia bacterium | reverse complement strand
TCGAGTTTGCGGGACGAACAGACCGCCGTGACTTGCGCCAGGGGAGTGGCATTGATCGCGGCGATGTGGGCCTCGGCGGCCCATCCGTATCCGACGATGGCGACATTGTATTTCTTCATGGTTGAATTTGGACCTCCGTATTCTCAGGCACCCGTTCTCACAGTCTCAAAAATATCTGCCGCCGGCGCAGGTGTGCGAGCAGGAGCCACGCCGATCCGTAGGCAGCGACCGTCATGAGTATGCGGTGGCAGGGTTGTCCCACGAGAGGTTCGAGGCCGCCGAACAAGATGGCGACCAGACTGCGGAAAGGAGCCATGAACACGGTGGCGATCAGGTAGGCCAAGATGGAGTTGCACCCAATGACGACGAACAGCCATGACCAGGCGCGGTTGCCCCTGACGTCTATGAGCCAGTGAAAGAGCGCCAGGAGGAGGTAGCTCCACCCGCCGCACCACAGGACGTAGGTGCTGGTCCAGCGATTCTTGACGATCGGCATGTGGAGACCCCAGAGCCATCCGGCGAGCAGGCAACCCAGGCCCGCCATCACCAAGACGCGCAGCCGTTTCGCGGGGTCCGTGGACCCGGCGATGAAGGATGACGCAAAGACCCCCAGCATGGCGGTCGCGCCATGGGTCCAGAGGGTGACCGGCCATCCCCGGCCGAAGGGGCTGCGCCAGGGGGCGCCGAGCAGGCCGATCGTCCCGTCGTAGATCCAGTCGCTGAGGATGATCCCCTCGCGGAATTCGCCGGGGACGTGGCCGGGGACCGGAACGAACATCTGCGCGGCCCAGTATCCGACGAGGATGGCCGCCGTGGTGGCCGCCTGCCAGCGGAACGGGGCAAACAGGACCAGCGCCATGGCGATCACGTAGCCGAATCCGAGCATCATCAGAACGCTGTAGGAGAGGCGCATCTTGGCGGGGTCCCATGTGAGGAGGTTGCCGTTGACCCAGAGGCCGAAGAAGACCATCCACCCGAAGCGCGCGATCGCGTGGCGAAGGATGGAGGCCCGGGTCTCGCCGGCGGCGATCCGGGCGTTGACCGAGAGTGGGATGGCAACCCCGATGCAGAAGAGAAAGAGGGGGAAGATCAGGTCGTAGAACCGGAATCCCTCCCATGGCACGTGCGTGAATTGCTCGGCCAGGGACGCTAGCCACGTGCCGGGCGGCGAACCCTCCGCGATGGAGCGGACGATCTGGGCGCCGCCGAGGAGCCAGAACATCGCAAAACCGCGGAGCGCGTCGAGGGACGCGAGACGTCCGGCGCGGGGGACCTGGGGCCCCGCGGGCGCGGCATCTGAGGGCGGACTCTTCGCGGGGCCCTCGCTGGAAGCAGGGGTTGGCATCGGGGTCGCTCCCATCCAGTGAACAGGGGGCGCGGGGAATCCGCTATTCCCAAAATGACGCAAACTGATATTTTTCTGACGCGCCGAGGCAGGGCTATCGAGGATGAGGCCGATATTTCAGAAGCTGACCAGCTCGCCCGAGGAGGGTTTTGCGTTCAAGGAGATCCGGGGGCGCGGATTCGATTGCCCGTGGCATTTTCACAGCGAGTGCGAGCTGATCCTGGTGCAGCGCAGCGGCGGGTTTCGGATGCTGGGCGACCACCTTGCCGCCCTGCGGCCTGGGGACCTGGTGCTGGTGGGGTCCAACCTGCCACATATTTACCACAATGACGAGGGTGCGCCGGGCGGGTCGCCGCCGGTGAGGGCGCTGCTCATCCAGTTCGAGGCCGACTGTCTCGGCGAGGGGCTGATGCGGCTGCCGGCGCTGGGCCACGTGCGGCGGCTTCTCGGCAGGGCGGCGCTCGGCCTTGAGGTGCGCGGCGCGACGCGCGATCGGGTCGCGGCCATGATGGTCGAGATGGGGAAGATCCCCGGGGTGCCGCGGATTGCGCGGTTCCTGGAGATCCTGGATATGCTCGCGCGGTCGCGCGAGAGCCGGACGCTGGCGAGCCCGGGTTTTGCGGCATCGGGCAACCCGTTCGACCAGGATCGGATGAACCGGGTCTGTCGCTTCATCAGCGAGCGGCTCGAGCGCCCGATCTTCTTGGCCGAGGTGGCCCGCATGGTGCACCTGAGCGAGGGGGCGTTCAGCCGGTTCTTCCGACTGCACACCGGGAAGACCTTCCCCGCGTTCGTCAACGAGTTGCGGGTGGGCCGCGCCTGCCGGCTGTTGTCGGAGAACGAGATGAACGTGACCGAGGTCGCGTTCGCATGCGGGTTCGAGAATCTCTCGAACTTCAACCGGCAGTTCCTTCGCCTGAAGGGAAGCAACCCGAGCGAGTTCCGGAGGGCGGTGGCCGCGGCCGGGGTCATTGCGTCAGAATAGTATCAATAGATGCCGCCTTTCGCGTGGCGGCGCGAGCGCGGGAGGAGCACGGTATGGTGCCATGGCAGACACCCATTTGACTTCAACCATCCGGTCCATCTCCTCGCAGAAGCTTGCAATCGATGGCGGGCCCAAGGCCGTCACGGCGCCGCTGGGGCACTGGCCGTCCTTCAGCGACGAGGCCGTCGGGGCGGTCGATGCGGTCCTGCGGTCCGGGAAGGTCAATTATTGGACGGGCAAACAGGGCATGGAGTTCGAGAAGCGCTTTGCCGAATGGCAGGGGAGCAAGTACGCGATCAGCGTCGCGACGGGGACGGCGGCGCTGCACGTGGGCCTGGCGACGCTGGGGATCGGGCCCGGGGATGAGGTGATCGTCCCGAGCTACACCTTCATCGCGTCGAGCTTCTCCATCGTACAGGCGGGCGCGGTGCCACGGTTCGCGGATGTCAACCGCGACGACCACTGCATCAGCATCGACTCGGCGGAGAAACTGGTGACGAAGCGGACGAAGGCGATCATGCCCGTGCACCTGTACGGCAACGTGTGCGACATGGACAAGGTGTGGGCCTTCGCGAAGAAGCACAACCTGTTCGTCGTCGAGGACAACGCCGAGGCGTTCGGGGGCGCGTACAAGGGCAAGAAGACCGGGACGCTGGGGCACATCGCCGGGTGCAGTTTCTGCCAGAACAAGACATTCACGACGGGTGGCGAGGGGGGCATGGTCACGACCGACGACGAGGACCTGGCCTGGGAGGCGAGGAGTTTCCGCGACCACGGGTACGACGTGAAGGAGAGGATGAACCTCCTGGCCCTGGAGCAGAAGCTGCCGTACATCCACAACAGGGTGGGATGGAACTACCGGATGACGGAGATGCAGTCGGCGATCGGCCTGGCGGAGATCGCGAGAATGGAGTCATGGAACATGCCCATGAGGCGCCGCAACGGCCGAATCCTGCTGGACGCTCTGGGCCCGTTGCCGCAGGTGCTGCACGCGCCGATCGATACGCCGGAGCGTCAGAACGGCTGGTACGTGTGCGCGTTCTCCCTGGATGTCGAGAAGATGGGCTGCGACATCCAGAAGTTCGCGAAGGCGGCCGCGGCGGAGGGGGCCCCCGTGTGGAAGGTCTTCTGGCCCCAGTGCCACACCGAGAAGGCATTCCAGGAGCACCGGGGTTTTGGGAATTCCGGTTTCCCGTTCAAATCGAAGGAATACGCCGATGCGGCGAGCGTGGATTACACGAAGGTGGACGTCCCGAACGCCAGGTGGCACGAGGCGCACACCTTCACGTGTTTCGCGTATCCGGTCTACACCGAGCAGAACATGGCGGAGATCGCGGGCGCGCTGGTGAAGGTCATCCGGGCGTTTAGCTGATATATGAAGACCGTGGTGAGGTGGGGCGTCGTCGGCTGCGGTGGGATCGCGCGGCGGCGGACGATACCGGAGGGGATCGTGCGGGCGGCCAACGGCCGGCTGGCGGCGGTGTGGGACGCGAGCGCGGCGGCGACGCGCGAGGTGGCGGGGCAGTTTGGCGCGCGGGCGGCGGCGGACCTGGGAGACCTGCTGGGGGATGACGTGGACGCGGTGTACATCGCGTCGCCGCCGTCGGCGCACCGGGAACAGGCGCTCGCGTGCGCGCGGGCGGGCAAGCACGCGCTGTGCGAGAAGCCCCTGGGGATGACCGTGGCGGAGGTCGAGGCGATGATCGAGGCCTTCCGGCGGGCGGGGCTGCTGCTCGGGGCGGGGTTCATGATGCGGTTTCACGCGCAGCACCAGGAGGCCCTCCGCATGATCCGGCAGGGGAGGCTTGGCACGCCCGTGCTTGGAAGGGCGCAGCTCTCCTGCTGGTACCCGCCGATCGAAGGCGCGTGGCGTCAGGACCCCGCGACGGGCGGGGGGGGTTCGCTGATGGACATGGGGGGCCACTGCATCGATTTGCTGGAGATGTTCTTTGGCCCGGTGCGGCGGGTGAGCTGCCACACGAATCGCACGGTCCATCCCTACGCGTCGGAGGATAGCGCCGTCGCGACGCTGTTTTTCGAGAACGGGGCACTGGGCATCGTGGACGCGTTCTTCTGCATCCCGGACGAGGCGAGCCAGAATCGGCTCGAGCTGTACGGCTCGCTGGGCAGCATCCTGGCGACCGGGACCATCGGGCAGGGGGAGCGCGGGAAGATGGAGGCATTTCTGAAGGAGGGCTCGGGCGCCTATGACGCGCAGCAGGCGCGGGGGGAGGGCGGCGGGATCGCGATCGAGCCCGCGCCGGTGAACATGTATCGCGCGGAGATCGAGGAGTTTGGCTCTGCGATCCTCGAGGGCCGCGAGCCGAGCAATGGCGCGGGGCCGGGATTGCGCAGCCAGAAGACCCTGGCCGCGTGCTACGGGTCGGCGCGGTCTGGCAAGACGATCGAGGTGGCATGACCCGGGGCACCATGGCCCCGCAATGGAGGAACCGGATGGGCACGACAGTCACGAGGAGGAATTTCATGCGCGCCGCGGCGGGGGCCTCGGCGGCGATGCTGGCTCGGCCGGGGCTAACGGCCGAGAATCGGGCGCGGGCGATCGGGGCGAATTCCCGGATCCGCATCGGGCAGATCGGATGCGGGGGCCGAGGCATCGGCGTGCACATGAAATCGGTGCAGCAGCACGCGGCGGCGATGAACGTGGAGTTCGCTGCCGTCTGCGACCCGTGGAGGGTGGCGCGTGAGAAGGCGGTGGCGCAGGTCAAGGAGTGGGGCGGTGGCGAGCCGAAGCAGTTCTCATCGTACCGGGATCTCCTTGAGAAGGGCGATGTGGACGCGGTCATGATTGCGTCGTGCGACCACCAGCACACGACGCATCTGGAGGCGGCGGCGCGGGCGGGCAAGCACGTCTACGTCGAGAAGCCACTGGCCACGGAGTTCGACAGGCTGGTCAAGGCGTGCGACGCGGTCAAGGAGTCAGGCATCGTGTGTCAGGTGGGCACGCAGGTCCGGAGCCTGCCGACGATGGTGGGTTGCCGGGACCTCGTGCGATCGGGCATTTTTGGCAAGATCACGCGTGTCGAGGAGTGCCGGAACTCCGACCAGCCGTACTGGTACAGGTACCTGAAGGACGTCCGCGAGGAGGACGTGGACTGGAAGGAGTTCCTGATGGATCGCCCGATGCGCCCAT
>JADLBR010000077.1 GCA_020847615.1 Verrucomicrobiia bacterium | reverse complement strand
TCGGCATTCACGTCGTACAGCTCTTCCCTTGGGCGCGGGCCGTTGCAGAGGGCGAAATAGGGCTTGATCGCCGGATGTTCCGGAAACATCCGCAGCAGGGCGCCGTAATCCCGCTGCGCCGCATGCCTCTCAAACTGATCATCCGGCAACTCGGCAGGCGCGTGGCGCGCCCGGCGCGGCAGGTCGGTGTAGTTGCGGATGTACATGTGGTTCCCGGTCCGGAGCATCCGCATCGGATAGGCGCTGTCGTGCCACTCGAGGCCGGAAGTCACCCAATCGCGCGAGGGGTCGACGCGGCCCGACTTCCCCGAGAGCAGGACGTTCAAAAAACTGCGGGCCGTCATGTCGGGCGGCACCGGCGCGACCGCCGCCTCGAGGAAGGTCGGCGCACAATCCTGCAGATTGACCATGTCGTCCACGGCGCGCCCTCCCCTGACCTTGCCGGGCCACATCGCGGCGAACGGGACGCGCGTGCCCCAGTCGTACAGGGTCCCTTTCGCCCGCGGGATGGGCGTCCCGTTGTCCGCGGTCACCATGATGAGCGTGTCCGACAAAACACCGGCCCCCTCCAGGGCGGCGAGCACCTCCCCCAGCCGCTTGTCGGCATACTCGATCTCGAAAAAGTAATCCGCCCGCGCGCGCTTTACGCCATCCCCGGGATACACGAAGGCCGGGACCTCCATCCCGGCATAGGGAAACGGCATCTTCTCGTGGTTGCCGCGGTTGTGCGGGTGATGCGGCTCTAAGGTCCCCACCCAGAAGAAAAATGGCTCGCCGGCTTTCCGCTCTCTCAAGAACGCTGCCAGGTTGCCCGCGTAATCAATCGGGGAGAGTTCGGGATCGGGCTTCGGGTCAAACCGTACGGAATTGAACTCGGGGCCGGCCGGGTTCCGGGCGCGCCCCCCATCCTCATACTTCCCGGGCCCCCAGCCCTTCCCGGTGAATCCCACCCTGTAGCCGCGCGCCTCCAGGAGATCCGGCACCACGGCAAATTTCGCCGGCAGCGGCCCGTGCAGCATCGCCCCCTCCTCCAGTTCCCAGAAGTTCCGGCCCGTCAGTATCGCCGCCCGCGATGGCGTGCACGAGGGCGATGACACGTAGGCATGGCGAAACAACACCCCGTCCCGAGCCACCCTATCGAAATTGGGCGTGCGCACGTAACGGCTCCCGTACGCCCCGCAATCCAGCCAGGACTGGTCGTCGGCGATGAAGAACACCAGGTTCGGTTTGTCGGAGGCGCACGCCGCGCACCCCATCCCAACCCACGCCAGCAGCCCACGGATCGCTTTCATTTCCCCTACTGTCTTTGACGGCTCGCACCCTAAGCAAGCACATTCGCACCCCAGCATTTTGCTTCCATGTGCCCATCGGCCCCCGCAGGCTTGCACGATCAACCGAGGCCACACGATGATGACAATCAGGATGATTGCAGCCGCGGCGCTCTTCGGCTTCGCCATGGCGGCGACAGCCCAGGACACCATGACACTTCAACCGAAAACTCTGAGAACCACGGTGAGCCGTGACGTCGACTTGAGATACTGGCTCTATCTGCCCGGGGGCTACGCCGACGACACCGCCAAGAAATGGCCCCTGATGCTCTTCCTCCACGGGGCCGGCGAAAGGGGCGATGACCTCGAAAAGGTCAAGAAGCACGGCCCCCCTAAACTCATCGCCGCGGGAGCGCATCTGCCGTTCATCGTGGTCGCCCCCCAGTGCCCCGCCGACGCGTGGTGGGAGGGAACGCCGCAGGTCATCGCCCTCGCCGCACTGCTCGACGACATCCAGGCCTCCCACCGCGTGGATCCCGACCGGGTCTATTGCACCGGCATCAGCATGGGGGGCTATGGCACGTGGCGCCTCGCGTGCGAGTTCCCCGGGCGCTTCGCCGCGGTCGTCCCCATCTGCGGGGGCGGGCGACCCTTCCTCGCCAGGGCCATGAAGGACGTCCCGGCATGGGTCTTCCACGGGGCAAAAGATCCCGTCGTGCCGCTCTCCGAATCGGAAAAGATGGTCGAGGCCCTCAAGCGTGCCGGGGGAACCGTCGAATTCACCGTCTATCCCGAAGCCCTCCACGATTCCTGGACCGAGACCTACGACAACCCCGCCGTCTTCGATTGGCTGCTGAAGCACCGGCGCGCGCGCTAGCTCGAAAATAGCCGCAGCCCCTCCCGTAGCCGATCGCAAATCTCGTAGCCGAACGCGTTAGCGTTTGGCCGCCGATCGCCTGAGGCGCAGGGCCGCGTTTTTGACGCCGGCAGCCGGGCGTACGGGGCACGGGATCGAGCTGGTTATGCGGATGCCATCTGAAGGCGGCACTACGAGCCCAAAGACGCGGGAGCGTCCGTAGTGCTGCCTTCAGGCAGCCCCGGTCCACCCGAAGTGCTGCTGGCAGGGCTGGCTCGAAGACACCGTCGGCTCGCACATGGCGGCGCCCGGTTGCGCGCGCAGCGCTGTGGAGTGCGGTGCGTCCCCGCACCGCCTTGCGCCGAAGCGGGTGAGAAATTTTCATCCCCCGGTGGTCCGGCAGACGCCGGACCCGATGGGATATATTTTCATCGACGGCCGCGGCATGGGATCGA
>JADLBR010000076.1 GCA_020847615.1 Verrucomicrobiia bacterium | reverse complement strand
TCCAAGTCGGCGACCAGCGCCGCCAGGGGCGCCCGTCGCGCCCTGAGCCCCAGCTCCTTCTCCTCGAGCCCCGCGGCGCTGACGCGCAATTCCAGCGCCCGGCCATTCAACTCGGCCTCCCGCGCAACCAGCGCCGGCAGCTCCGCCTCGGCGCCCTTGATCTCCGATCGCACCGCCTCCAGCACCTGGCCCATCTCGTCGCGCCGCCGGAGCTGCGCCCGCTCCTGCTCGCCCATCTCCTCGCCGCTTTCGCCGATGTGCCGGATCTCGCCCTCGATGGCCTCGATCCGCCGCTGCAGGTCGTCACGGCGCTTCTGCCACACGTGCCACTCGCGCTCCGCGATCCGCATCGCCTCGTCCGCGGCCATTACGTCCACCGTCGCCTGCTCGACGCGCCTGTCGGCCTCCTCCCGCTGGATGCGCACCGCCTCCTCCTGCGATATCGCGTCGTCCAGTTCCCCGGCGGCCTTCGCGAGCCTCTGCTCCAGTTCCGCCATCTCGCGCTTCCGGGTCAGCAGTCCCCCGCGCGCGACATCCCCTCCCGCGCCCGACACGATGACGCCCTCCGGCGTGATGAGGTGCCCATCCTTGGTCGCGATCGCCGCGTGAGGCAACTCGGCCTTGAGCTTCATCGCCCCTTCCAGGTCCTCCGCCACGTAGGCGTGACCCAGGAGCACCTCCAAGAGGCGGCGCGCCGCACCCTCGGCCGAAACGAACTTCAGCGCCGACGACGCGCGCTCCGGCGCCTTCCATCGCACGCGGGGGAAAACCGCCGGCGCCAGCAGCAGGCGCCCGCCCCCCGAGGTCTTCAGGAACCCCAAGATCTTCCGGGCCGCCCCGCCGTCCTCCATGAGGAGTGCCTCCACCCGGTCGCCCAGCAGCAACCCGATGGCACCCTCCGACCCAGCCTCGATCTTGATCGCGTCCGCCAGCGCCTCCCGAACATCCACCCCCTCGAGTTGACCCTTTCCCGCGGCCCCCAAGACCGCCTGCGCCGCCGAGCCAATCCCCTCGTGCGTCGCCGCCATCCGCTTCAACAGCTCGAGCTGGCTCTTCAGGCCCGCGACCGCCTGCTCCAACTCCGCCCGCCTCCGGGATCTGGCGGCCAGGCTCTCGCTCACCTCCCTGAGCCGGACCTTGCGGGCCTCCACACCGTCACCGGCCTCCGTGCGCCTCACCCGCGCCGCCGAAAGCGCCGATTCCGCACCGGCGTTGGCCTCCCTCTCCTGGTCGAGCTGCGCCTTGGCCCGTTCCAGTTCCTTGTTCGCCGCCTCCACGCGCAACACGTGCGTCCGCTTCTGAAGATCCCAGCCCGCGATCTGGGCCACGAGCGACTGAAAATCACCCTCCGCGGTCGTGAGCCGCTCCCGTCGCTCCGCCACCTCCGCCCGGCCCTTGGCCACCAGCTCGGAGGCGTCCGCCAGCTGCTTCACGGTCCGCGCCAGATGATCCCGGCACGCACGCAGCTCCGCCACCGCACCCTCGACCTCGCCGTCGATCGCGCCCAGGTCCTTCCGCTGGACCGCCAGCCTCTCCTCCGCGGACGCGATGGCCGCCGTCGCGGAGGCATCGGCCGCGTCGAGGTCCGCCAGCCGTTCCATGTTCAACGCGCGCTGACCCTCGGCCCTCTCCACGGCGGAAAGGGCGGCCCCGCGCTCCTGACGCGATTTCTCCAGCGCCGTCTCGACCTCCTCGCCGTGCGCGCGCCACTGCTCGAGCTCCGTCTCCTCGGCCGCAATCTTCTCGCCGAGTTCCGTCACGACCCGGTCCAGTTCCGCGATCGTCTCCCCCAGCGCCGCGATCCTCCCCGACATGTCGCGATAACCCCGCGCGCCCACCCGCAGCTCGATGTCCCGAAGGCGGTCGTGAATCTCCTTGTAGCGCCTGGCCTTGTTCGCCTGCCTCTGCAGCGAGCCGATCTGCCGCGACACCTCCCGGATGATGTCCGCCAGCCGCAGCAGGTTCGACTCCGTGTATTCCAGCTTCCGGAGCGCCTCCTTGCGCTGCGCCTTGTACTTCGTTATCCCCGCCGCCTCCTCGAAAATCTCGCGCCGATCCTCGGGGCGCGACGACAGCACCTTGTCGATCTTCCCCTGCTCCATGATGGAGTACGCCGTCCGGCCGATGCCGGTGTCCATGAACAGGTGATGGATGTCCCTCAGCCGGCACGGCGTCCTGTTGATCTCGTACTCGCCCTTCCCGTCCCGGAAAACCCGGCGCGTCACCGTGACCTCATCGTAATCGGTCTTGAGCGCCTCGCGGCAGCCGGCAAAGGTCATGCTGACCTCCGCCATGCCGATCTGCTTCCGGCTGTCGGTGCCGTTGAATATCACGTCCGCCATCTCGCTGCCGCGGAGCGCCTTCGGCGACTGCTCGCCCAGGACCCATCGGATCGAATCCAGGACGTTGGATTTGCCGCACCCGTTGGGGCCGACGATCGCCGTCACGCCGGGATGAAAGTCGAGCCGCGTCTTCTCGGCAAAAGACTTGAACCCGAGCATCTCAATGCTCTTCAGATACATGGTGCGTGGAAGTCAAAAGGCCGCACGCGAAACGTAAAGCGGAAACGCGGGCGGTCCGGGATGCGGCGCCTCACGCCCCCCGGGGGATCGTGCCGCTCCAGGCAGGACCCCCCATCGGGCTGCCGCCGAACGACGCCCCGAACGGCACCCCCGGCGGCAAACCGGACACCCGCCCCGCCTGCTGCCATCGCTCGGCGAGTTCCATCGAACCCATCCAATACCTGCGGCTGAACTCCACCATGAACTGCCGGAACAGCACCTCCCGCGCCTCCTCCGACAACCCAGGCCCAGCCCCCACCTCGAACGGCAACTTGAACCCGCGCTCCTGCAGGCGCGCCAGCGTCTCCACCAGCTCCTCGCCATCGTGCCGCTCGCCGGCGACCAGATCCAACAGCTCCCGGAACGACAGGCTCATCGGTATCGTCACGAACCTCGCCCCGAGATCATCCGAGGGCGCATCCTTGGGCGCCCGCGCCAGGCCCGATCGCCCCATGGACCGAAACGCCCCGGACGCATCGAAATAGCCCAGCTCCGCGTACAGCTCCACACCCGGCCTGCCCGCATAGATGAACCAATTGCGCGCCTCGCCGGGCACCATGATCTGCTGGACGCACGCGCCCCCGGACTCGCACACCTGCAAGAACACCTGCCCCTCCCGCGACGCGGCCCGCGCCTCCGCAAGCCGTTCCCGGCTGATGTCCCAGTATGCGTAGAACCAGTGCGGGTCCCGCGCGATCAAAAAAACCCGGTTCGTCCCGTACGACTCGGGCAGTTCGCCCAAGTCCTCGAACTCTGGCGCCGGGGGGATCTCCGGCATCTCGGGCTGCATCACCACGAACTTCAGCACGCCCGGATCCTCTTCCGGGCGCCGCGTCACGTGCGGCCGGGCCGTCACCGCGGGACCCCGCCTCACCGCCCGCGCCTTCTTCTTCGCCGCCGGCCTCACCGCGACCTTCGCGCGCTTCACGGGCCTCTTCGCCTTGACCTTCAACTGTGGTTTCTTCGCTGCCATCTTTGACTCCCCGTGCCTGTTTTTCAACTTGCTCGCCGCGCGGTCGCCGCACAAGCAAAATCCCCCCGCTCAGTCCGCCTCGCGCTCCGCCTTCTCGTCCGGTGTCTCAAACTCGAAACCGTGCACCCGCTCTGACTCGCCCGGTGTCGTCAGGACTTTCCACACGCACCACGCGAAGAGGGCGACGACCAGCCCGACCGACGCCACCAGCACGACCCAGCCGCCCGCGGTCACTTGCCACCCCCCTCTCGATCCGGATCCCTGTAGGCGCGCGACGCCAGCACGATCAGCCACACCATCCCGCCCACCATGGCGATGAGCCCCACCGACATCCACGCCACGGGGTTCACCGGGGCCGCGAACAGGTCGCGGATGTAACCGCTCATCTCGGGCGCCGCGCCCACCCGATGGATGCCAAACACGTCAATCGCCAACCACATCACGAAAATCGCCAGCAGAAACAGCGGGCAGACATATCTCATGACCGGCACGAAAAACCTCGGGATCCGCAGGCACGATCCCCTGTGCGCCTCCGCCAGGCCCCGCTCCACCCCAAAACCCCAGGCGAACATCATGATCTGCACCGTCGCCAGCACGAAAATGAGAAAAGTCCCCACCCAGAAATCCAGCGTGTCCAGCGCCTTCATGCCCTTGCTGAAGTACACCACGAACCCGCTGCCCACCGCCGTCACGAAGCCGAGCAGAGATACCGAGGCGCGGCGCCCGATGGACAGCGCCTCCTCCAGGAATGCGATCCCCGGCTGCAGCATGGATATCGAGCTGGTCAGCGCCGCGAGAAACAGCAGCAGGAAGAACAGGAAACCGAACCCCGGGCCCCAGGGCATCTCGCAGAAGACCATCGGCAGCACGTGGAACCCCAGCCCGAATGTCCCCTTCCCCGCCACCTCCGCAACCCCCAGAAATGCCACCGCCGCAGGCACCGTGATCAGCCCCCCCAGCGCCACCTCGCAAAATTCATTCGCGCTGGTGGCCGCCAACCCGCTCAGCACCACGTCGTCATCCCGCTTCAGGTAGCTCGAGTACGTCAGGATGATCCCGAACCCCACGGACAGCGAGAAGAAGATCTGTCCCGCGGCAGTCAGCCATAGCTCCGGTTTCCAGAGGCTCTCCCACGGGCTGATCTCCCGCACCCGCAGGCTCTCGCCCGACCCGGCCTCCGCCCGCGCCGCGTCGATCGCGGATCGCCCCACCAGCTCCTCCCTCCGGGCCCACGCGCCATCCGCACCCCGCTCCTCGAGTACGACCTTGGTCGGGTTCCACATGAACCCCAGCCCATTGTCCACGCTGTGGTGCGGCTTCGCCGCGTCGGGCGCGCCCAGCGTCAGCACCCTCACCAGCACCACCAGCCCGATCACGATAAGCGCGGGCATCGCGTACTTGCAGCACCACTCGATGCCCTTCGCCAGCCCGCGATAGATGAGCACGAAATTCAGCACGAACACCAGCACCAGATAGATGCCCACCTGATCGGCCCGAAAACCCACGGCAGAGCCATCGCCGCCCGCGCCCACGAATGCGGAGAAATGCGCCCCGGCCTCCGCCACGCTGCGGAACGACATCGCGCCCATCGCGAAATTGACCGCGTACCCCAGGCACCACGCCTCGATGTACACGTAGTACATGTAGATGATCACCGGGATCACGACCCCGATGACCCCGAAGTACTTCGCCGCGCCTCTCCCGGTGATGCAGAACAGGATGCCGGGGCAGGAGTGGTAGCCCCTCTGCCCCGCATAGCGCCCCATCGTCCATTCCGCCCAACAGATCGGCAGCCCTATGACCAGGAGCGAAACAAAGTAGGCCAGCATGAACGCCCCGCCGCCCCACTCCGCGGCCTTGCCCGGAAAGCGCAGAAAATTCCCGAGCCCCACCGCGCTCCCCGCCACCGCGAGGATCACGCCCAGCCGGGAACCCCACCGCTCCTGGACGGCGCGCGCGCCCTTCACCCGCGCCCCTCCCCGATCATCGGACAGCCGGCCAAGGCCGCCCCTCAGAACTCGACCGACAGGACCATGATCCCATCCGCCTGTCCCGTCACCGGATCGCGCGACACGTTCGCCACTCCCGAACCGTACTCTCCGGGAGCAAAGGGATTGATCGCGTGCAGCGGCTGTCGCGCCTTCGCGACCGTCACGAGCGCCCCGCTCACGTTCACCTTGCGCCCCATGATCCGATTCGGGGCCACCTTGCGCGGCACCACGGGCACCAGGTGTCGTCCCACCTCCCTGTCCCGGACCACCAGGGCCTCCTGAAAGGACTCCGCCCTGCCGGGCAAACTGCCCAGCGCCAGCAACGCACCTACCGTCAGATATCGCATCATGTCTCTTTATCTCCCTTGCCAAACTTACGCTTCGCGATTTTGCTTTGTCAATGGCACAGCCCGGTGATGTCATCCTCGGCGTCGATCCCTCGCTTCGCGGCACCGGCTACGGGGTCATCGAGATCTTGCACAAGGGGAAGGCCCGCGCGCTCGCGCACGGCGTTATCGCCAACCCGCGCGAACTCTCCCTGGGCGCTTGCCTCGTCGCCATCCACGACACCCTCTCCGACATCATCGCCACCCACGCGCCTTCGTGCGCGGCGATCGAGCAGACGATCTACGTCCAGAGCCGCCTCGTGGCCATCACCCTCGGCTGCGCCCGCGGCGCCGCGATCCTCGCCATCGCGCGGCACGGCATTCCCCTCACCGAATACGCGCCCAAGGCCGTCAAGGCCGCCGTCACCGGTCGCGGCACCGCCGGCAAGACACAGGTCGCCGTCATGGTCCGGGCGCTCACGGGCCTCGACACAACCCCCGCGCCCGACGCCGCCGACGCCCTCGCGGTCGCCATCGCCCACGCGGGCGCACGCGCCCCGCACGGCATCCCGCGCCGCGCCCCGCGCCGCCCCATCACCTCGCCGGATGCCCCGCGCCTCGGCCACCCGGATTGATGTCCGCCCCAATCCATAGCCTCTCGGGCACCCCCGAAAAACAGAGCGGCAGCATCTCGAAGGCGCCGAAACCGCAATCCGGAAATGGCGGCGCGGCGGGACTGACTTCTGGTGGGTCGCGGAGTGCCTGAAGGCACCACTACGAGCATTCCCACGGCTTTGGGTTCGTAGTGCCGCCTTCAGGCGGTATCCGTATAACATACTGATGCCGTGTATCTTGCGACACACATCAAAGTGTCCGCAACTTGGAAGTTTCGGGTTGGACATCATGCCCCTCGTGCCGGCCACCGCCGGGGGTGAAAATGTAGCCCCTCCGGCCACGGAGGGGCCGCGCGGCCCGGGTCCACGGCCTGGCGGCCGTGGCTACATCTGGAATCCTCGAGCTAGAACTTGGCCTTCGCGCCGATCGATGCGTAGGGCGCCGGGTCGCTGTCCATGTCGATCGCCGTCCTGTGGAAATCGAACTCGCGGCCAAACGCCACGCCCCCCTGCACGTCCACGCTCAGCTCGAGCCCCTCGCCGCGGTGGGCCAGCCAGCTCAGGCCGGCCCCCGTGCGGTACTCGCGATAGTCGATCAGCGCCCCATTCAACTCTTCCCGATCCAGCCCCTCTCCAAAATCCTCCGCCACGCGAAAACTGCCCCCGCGGAACTCGCACCCCGCGAACAGCGTCAGCCCCTCCGCCGCCTGATATTCGATCCGCGGACGAGGCACCATGAGATTCAACGTCCAGTAGTCGCTCACCTGCCAGCGCACGCCCGCCCCGCCCACGATCGGCAGATCGGACATGAAGTTCACCTGAAAACCAAAA
The DNA here is from genome assembly GCA_020847615.1 of Verrucomicrobiia bacterium. Lineage (GTDB taxonomy): Bacteria > Verrucomicrobiota > Verrucomicrobiia > JADLBR01 > JADLBR01 > JADLBR01. Next base: position 40,931 of record JADLBR010000076.1, on the reverse strand, counting down.
GCCCACTGCAGCCGTTCGTTGACCAGGTAAGTGAACCCCATGTTGAACGGCGCGTTGACATCCTCCCACCCGATGTCCCCGAAATCGCTGTAGAGGCCCGGCATGACCTCCAACCGCATGAGCCAGTGGTCGCTGAGGCTCACGTCGGCCCCCAGCACGACGGTCAGTTCCTGCAGGCTCGGCGGCACAGGCAGACCCTCCGCGCCGACGAACCAGTAGCTGTCGTACGCCACGCCGGCCCGCAGATAGGCCGCAGACCCCAGAGGGGCGATCGCCACGTATTGCATCTCCGCGGTCCACTCCGACACGTCGGCCGAATCGCCGGAAAATTCCGTGCCCCCGCCAAACACGTGCGACCCGCCCGCCTCGAACTCGTGCGAGATGTTCGACGCCTCAAACGGCGTCTCGTCCAGAGCGCTCCCCGCCTCCGCGGCGGTCATCTCCCCAGCGTGGGCGGCGCCCATCCACGCGCACCAGAGCACCAGCGCGCCAACACCCATTCCAAACCTTGCCGATTCCTTCATGATCTCTGGTGCTTTTAGACGATCGCGCCCTCCGGCGCAACCCCTCATTCTGGCGGCCCGCGATCCTCGGGCCGCATGACGAGCGGGTCGTTGCAGAGGGCCACGCGGGTGCCGCTGCGCCCCACCGGTTGCCGCTGGACATCCGAGAGCCCCAGCCTCTCGGCCCAACCCGCAACGCTGGATTCCTCCGTCACGAGAAAGACCCGCCCGCCGCCCTTCCACCGCGCCGCCAGATCCCCCTCGCTCAAGTACAGCTCCCGCCCCACCCCCAGCTTCCTCGGCGCGAAATCCGCGTTCGGGCGCGCCCCCACCCAGTGCACCTTTCGCCCCAGATAGAAAAACAGGCTCGATGCCAGGTTGGGTTCCCCATGGTACACCGCGATGGCGCCCTCGCCCCCCGCCCGATCGATCGATCGGGCCACCGAGACCAGCGAGAAGTAATCCTGCTTCAGGCAGAAACCCTTGGCCGCGCAAAGCAGCGGCACCGCCATCATCCCCGCCACGGCCAGCCCGGCGGCCATCCGGTTGCCCCGCCAGAGCCAGGCTATCGCGGCCAGACCCCCCGCGACAAACGACACCGATGTCCCCTGAAGCAGCGGCACGAATCGCTTCCACGCATTCATCGAAAACCCCTGGATCGCCGTCCAGAGATGATCCCGCTCCTCCATGGGCACCGCCTGCACCGACACCCCCCCGGGCGCGGCGCTGATCACGTGCGCCGCCACCAGCCCCAGCGCGCCCGCCAGCACGAGCGCCGCCAGCGGGATCACGAACCCCCGCCGCGGCAGCGCCACCGGCGACGCCCAGGGCAGCGCCAGCCACACGGCCGCCGCCGACCACGCCGACATCGTGTAGTAGTCCTGCCTCGCGGAGATGAACGAGGTCCCGAACGTCACGAGAAACCAGCAGCCGAGCAGATGCTTCGAAAAGTCGTCCAGCCGCCTCGCGTGCTCGCACCGCCGCCACGCCAGCCACGCCATCGGGGCGAACAGTGCGGCCGGCACCAGAAAAAAGACGTGCTGGACCACGAAGACCACGGGGCTCACCTGGTTGCTGGTCGGCGGCCACCGCTTGTTCAACGAGTGGCCCAGTTGCTCGTTCACGAAGTGATCCCACGCGAAGCCCGGGTACCGCCATTCCAGCGCCGCGTACCACGGCACCACGATCATCGCGAAGAGCAGCAATCCCCTCCACGAGAGCAACCCCAGCCAGAAGCGCGCCTGCCGCGGGCGCATCGCCACGCTCGCCGCGACCGCGAGCAGCGGGTACGCCGCGCCGTGGACCCCCTTGCTCATCGTCGCCAGCCCCATGAAAACCCACGCCCACGCGAACCACCCGCGCGCCGCAGCCGGCAGCGCCCACGCGCTGAAGAAACACCACATCGCCAGCGTCACGAAGCACGCCAGGTACGGCTCGGGCATGATCAGGTGGCAGAACACGAAAAACCCGCACGCGCTCCCCAGGGCCAAGGCCGAAAATATCCCAAGCCCCCGCCCCCCGATCCTCGCGCCCAGCAGGTACGTGGCCCACAGCCAGCCCAGGGTCGCCAGGGCGTTGGGCAATCGCGCCCCGAACTCGTTCACCCCAAACACCGACATCGAGGCCATGATCGCCCAGTACACGAGGGGCGGCTTCTGAAACCGTGGCACCCCGTTGTTCGTCGGCACCAGCCAGTCGCCCCGCGCGAGCATCTCCTTGGCCGCGCCGCTGTACTGCCCCTCGGTCTCGTCGTAGATCGCGGGGCCAAAACTCGCCCCCACATACAGCCCCACCGTGACCGCGGCGATCAGCCCCAGCCACAGATTGCCAACGCGCCTGTGCGCCGGCGGGATCTCCACGAGGTTCATGGCCCAGCCTCACCCCGCGCCGCCTCGCGCAATTCCGCCAACTCCCGCTCGAAACCACCCGACAGAATTGGGAAGCGGCACCATGTCTTCGGGTCGAGATTCTCGTCGTCCAGATGGAAGCACGGCGCGTACCGCTCCCGCTTCCACTGGTTGCGACACCACAGCCGGAAAAACCGCTCGACCCAGCGCGCGAGCTCCGCCGCGGGGTACTCGGGAAAGCGCCGCCGCATCAGCCGCCACGCGTCCACCGGCGCCTGCTTGTCCCGGATCGCCGCGCGCTCGATCGCGTCCAGGACCAGGTACGGCATCAGGTCCGCCTCGTCGGTCTGCTTCTGCTCCGGGGGCCGCAGCTCCGCCGTCGGCTCCTGATCGTTGACCGGGCCAATCTCGGGAAACGCCCGCGCGCCCGCGGGCCCCTCGCGCTCCATCCATTTCAGCCACTCCCGCAAAAAGGCCTTGTCGATGCCCGCGATCGGGCTCAGCCCCCCGCACGTGTCCCCGTCCATCGTCGCGTAGCCCACCGCCGCCTCGGACCGATTGCTCGTCGAGAGGAGCAGGGCCCCGCGCACGTTCGCCAGCAGCCACACGCCCGGCGCCCGCGCGCGCGCCTGGATGTTCTGCAGCGCCAGATCGTCCTTGCCCCAATCCAGGGGCCGCCCCAGCGCACCCCCCACCATGTCCACGTAGGAGCGCACGAGCCCGTCCACGTCGAACTCCAGGAACTCGGCGCCCAACCCCCGCGCCACCGAGGCCGCCGCATCCCTCGTGACGCGCGTGCTGTTCCGCGTCGCCTGGTACACGCACACCAGCAGCCTCCGCACCAGCCCGCGCACGTCATCCGCCTCGCCAAGGCCGGGGACGTGCGAGAGCCGCGCGCGGAATCCCCCCGGGCCCAGCTCCGCCATCCCCAGTTCCACCATCAGCGCGCACAGTGCGCTCACCGCGGCGGAATCCGCGCCCCCGCTTATCGAGACCACGAAGCCATTCGACCGCGACTTGCGCACATAGTCGAACAGGCCCAGCGCCACCGCGCGCGCGAACTCCTCCTCCTTGAGCCGCGCGGATCCCTCCCATGCCGCCACGCCGCTGGCCTCGGGCATCTCGGGCCCCGCACCTCCAAAACAGAAGGGCACCCGCGCCACGCCCTCAGATCCCGCGTCGGCGCGAAATCCCGAGGCCTTGGCCCGGCCCATCCGCGTCACATCCAGGTCGATCACCGCCGACGTCAGCACCGCCTCGCGAAAAGAAAACCGCGGCCCCGCGGCCACCAGTTGCCCGCCCGACGCGATGTCCACCCCGCCGTCGTAGATCGCCCGCCCCGCCTCGTTCCCCAGCAGATTCGCGAACACGAAACTCGCCCCGAACGCCCGCGATCCATCCAGCACGTAACGCCGCCGCACCTCCCGCTTGCCAAACGCGAAATGGCTGGCGCTCGGGTGCAGGATCACGTCCACGCCCTGCCGTGCCATCGCCGCGCCCGGACGCTCCGCCACCCACGCATCCTCGCAGATCTCGAACCCGACCCGCACGCCCCCGAGATCAAATACCCAGTCCCCGATCGGCAGCCTCTCGCCGCCCCACTCGATCTCTCCCCGCGTCCCGGCCGGCCACGCCCGAAACCAGCGTGGCTCGTAGTGGATCCCCTCGCCCGCGAGGTACCGCTTGCACGCGAATCCCGCCACCGCCCCATCCACCAGCAGGGCCATCGCGTTAAAGACCCCGTTGCGATAGTTCAACGGCAGGCCAACGGCCACGACCAGCCCCCTGGTCTCGGGCGCGATCTCCCCCAGCACCCGCGCCGCCATCCGCACCGTCGCGGGCGAGTGAAATGCGTCCTCGCACCCGTATCCCGTGATGCACAATTCCGGCAGGCACAGCAGCCCAACCCCCGCACCCCGCGCCAGGCGCACCGCCTCCAGAATCCTGCGCGCGTTGCCGTCCCAGTCCATCGGCGTCTGGTTCAGCGCCGCCCCAGCCACCTTGAGCCATTTCACGGACATAACAGTTCGGACAAAACGCTATCCCAAAAGGGTCCTTCCGCGAGCTATATCCATCGCGCCCCATCCTCCCCAAATCGAATGCTTCCCCGGGCGTCCGACAGGCTCTCCAACGGGCGGCTATCCCGCGTCCCCCTGATCCGTCCCCATCCACACCTCCATGTGGCACCCCGCGCAGTCGAACGTCAGGCGGAACCGCCGCCCGCGGTCGTCCACCAGCCACAGGTCCGCCGCCTTCTGCCCGCCGTCCTCGCGGGGGCAGATGCCCAACTCGTGCCGGATGCAGTGCCGCGTCGTCATCACCCGCCGCCCCCGCAGATCCACCTTGCCGCTCTCCGCCGCCGGCTCCGTCACCCGCACGCCGTGCCTCTCGTAGAATGCGCGGGCCTTCGCGTTCAGCACGTTGGCCTCGAATCCCACCTCGCGCTCCGGATACGGATGATCCGTCCTCTTCGGGGGCGCCACCTCGGCGCGCGTGAACCGGGCGGATCGCGCGGCGCGCAGTTTTTCCACCAACTCCCGCCGCCACGCCGCCACCTTTCCCACCGGCGCGAAAGGCGCCTCGCCGCATGCGATCTCGATGGTCCCCTCCCTGAACTCCGTGCCCCCCAATTTTGCCAGCTGCCGCCGCCACACCCCCGCCATTTGACCGGCACCCCGCGCCGCCTCCAATTCGCCCGCCGGCAGATCCACCCTCGCGACGATGCCCTCGGGATCCCGGGCCTCCAAGAGCACGCCCGCCCGCTCGCGACGCAACGCCACGTCGATCGCGATCCGCCTCGCCACGCGCCCGCTCGCCAGCCGATTCTCAAACTCCCGGTCCAAGTTCCGGTGCACCACGACCCTGGGGCTCAATCCTCGCGCGTCCGCCACCCGCACCCGCTCACCCTCGACACCCTCCACGCGCGTCCCGCGCAGATTCCCCCCCCCATCGAGAAAAGCGATCCCGTCCCCCGGGCGCAGGACGCCGCCCTCGATAACCACCCCCCGCGCCCCGACCGCCTTCACGACACCGACCTCCGCCCCCACGGATTTGGGCGTCTCAAACGACCCGATCCCACGGCGCCGCCCGTGCAAGAAATACGGAGTGAATCCCCGGTTGAAACTCTTCGCCGGGTCCGGCTCGAAGTCCACCTCGCTCTCCCCCAGCGACGCCCGGCGCAACCCCGGCCGCCGGGCGAGCTCCGCGTCCACCACCCGCCGATAGTGGCTCACCACATTCTTGACGTACCCCGTGTCCTTTAGCCGCCCCTCAATCTTAAACGACCGCACCCCCGCATCCAGCAGCGCACCGATGTCCGGCGTCAGGTTCAAGTCTTTCAGCGACAGCAGGTGCCGGTCCCGTGCCAGGATCCGGCCCTCCCCGTCCTCCAGCGTGTACTGCCGCCGGCACGGCTGCGCGCAATCCCCCCGGTTGCCGCTCCGGCCACCGATCGCATAGCTCAGAAAACACTGCCCGCTATGGCACACGCACAGCGCCCCGTGGACGAAGCACTCGAGCTCGACCGACGTCGCCGCACGGATGCACCGGATCTCTCCCAGCGCCAGCTCCCGCCCCAGGATCACGCGACGGAACCCAGCCCGCTCCAGGAACAGCACCTTCTCGGCGCTCATGTTGTGCGTCTGCGTGCTCGCGATCAGGCGCACCGGCGGCAGATCGCACTCGAGCAACCCCATGTCCTGCACGATCAGCCCATCCGCCCCCGCCCGATACAGCGCCCAGGCCAGATCCACCGCCTCCGCCAGCTCCGCGTCGGTCAAGATCGTGTTGATCGCCGCGTACACCCTCGCGCGATACACGTGCGCGAATTCCGCCAGCGCCCCGATCGCCTCCACCGGATTACCGGCCCGCGCCCGCGCCCCAAACCTCGGCCCCCCCACGTACACCGCATCCGCCCCGCACAGGATCGCGGCCCGCCCAGCCTCGGCATCCTTCGCCGGTGCCAGCAGCTCCACCACGCCAGAATCACCGCTTCCCACAAAAATAGTGAATCGGGCTGCAGGGATTTGAACCCTGGACCTCCTCGTCCCGAACGAGGCGCGCTAGCCAAACTGCGCTACAGCCCGTGAATGATCATTATGGCAGATGCCCGGCCCTATCGCAAGAGGCTTTCGGCGCCCGGCGCACGTCGGCGGCGCGGATCCGCGTATCCCGCGCGCCATCAACGGGCGGAGCCCCGTGCCGTCCCCCGCGGCCATCGTTCCACCCACGCGCCATCGACCGCATTCGTCACCGCTCCGTAACGTGGCGGTCGCGCCATCGTAACAATGATCCGCCACACAATGGACCCAGCCCCATGCCCCGACCCGATGTCAGCCCCAAGCCACAGCCCCAGAATGCGAAAAAAAGGTGGCCAGCCCACCGGCAGGGTCTATAGGTCTCTGACCGGTGAGCACACATCCCCATCTCGAGGAGTCGATGCAGCGCGAGATTGACGCCATCCGCGCCAAGATCGAGGCCATGTGCGCCCTGAACGAGACCGCCCTCCGGCGTTGCGTCAAGGCCCTCGCCGAGCGCGACCGCCACGCCGCATACGCCATCATTCTCCGGGATCGAAACATCGATGCCCTCGAGAAGGAGATCGAGCGCCTCTGCCTCGAATTCATCGTGCGCCAGCAGCCCGTCGCGGGCCTGCTGCGCTTCGCCTATGCGGCCATCAAGATCAACCTCGAACTGGAGCGCGTCGGCGACTATGCCGAGAGCATCGCCCGCCAGATCCTGAAGCTGCTCGACCAGGACGCCAAGATCCCCCTGGATCGCTTCACCGAGATGGCGAACCTCTCCATCCCGATGCTCCACGACGCCACCCGGGCCTTCCTCGATCAGGATGCCGATCTCGCGAAGAGGACCATCGAGACCGAGGAGGCCGTCGACTCGCTGAAGAGCGCTCTCGCCAAGCACGTCCTCGACCTCACCCGCCAAGACCACCTCTCCATCGAGGCCCTGGGCCCCCTCATCACCATCGCGCGGCGCCTCGAGCGCGTCTCGGACCAGGCCCGAAATATCTGCATGGAGGTGCTCTACATGTGCACCGGAGAGAATGTCCGGCACCCGGGCGCCGACATCGTCCGAATTCTCTTCGTCGATGGCGACAACGCCTGCCGGAGCCAGATGGCCGAGGCCATCGCCTCCTCCATGGCGCCGCCCAATTTCGCCTTCGCCAGCGCCGGCATCGATCCCAGGCCCATCGAGCCGGCGACCCTCGCCTTCATGAAAGACAGGGGCCTGGACATCGCCCGCATGGCCCCGAAAGCCATCAACCAGATCCGCGATCTCGACCACTACGCCGTCATCGTCGCCCTGTCGCCGGAGGCCCGGAGGGCCTTCCCCTCCCACTCCAGAAAGATCATCACCCTCGACTGGACCGTCAGGGACCCCTCCAAGAAGACCGGTTCCCCAGACGAGATCCGGGCCGCCTATGAGAAGGCCTTTGATTCCATAAGCACCCAGATCAGATACCTCGTGGACGCCATCGTGGACGACCACGCCAACACAAACGAATAACGGAACCCGCCCATGAAACACGCCACCACCAGACAGTCGGGCATTCGCCCAGGCGCCCCAGCCATGGCCTCGTTGTGCCTGCTCCTCGCCGGTTGCGGCGGCGGCTCCGGCGGCAGCTCCTCCGTCTGCATCCAGAACAAGGGCTCCGACACCATGGTCAACGTCGCCCAGGCCTGGGCCGAGCAGTACAAGAGGGTCGCCCCCGGCGTCGACGTCGAGGTCTCCGGCGGCGGCTCCGGCGTGGGCATCGCGGCCCTCATCCGCGGCACCATCGACATCGCCAACGCCAGCCGCGACATGAAACCCGAGGAGATCGAGCAGGCCAAGAAGAACACGGGCAAGGAACCCAAGAAATTCATCGTGGGCTACGACGCGCTCGCGATCTATGTCCACAAGGACAACCCGCTCGCCGAGATCTCGACCGAGCAACTCGCCGATATCTTCGCCGAAAATGGCGCAACCATCCGATGGTCCCAGCTCGGCGTGACCATCCCCGGCGGACAGGACGAGATCATCCGCATCAGCCGCCAGTCGAGCTCCGGCACCTACGAGTTCTTCCGCGAGCACGTGCTAAACAAAAAGGATTTCAAACTGGGCTCCCGCGACATGAACGGCTCCAAGGAGGTCGTCGAACTCGTCGCCAGCACCCCCGGCGCCATCGGCTACAGCGGCATGGGCTACAACGAGCCCGGCAAGGTCAAGATGCTCAGGGTCGCCATGAGGAAGGGCGAACCCGCGATCGAACCCAGCGTCGCCAGCACCCTCAGCAAAAAATACCCGATCGCGCGCGCGCTCGAGATCTACACCCTCGGGGAGCCCGCGGGCGAGGTTAAGAGCTACATCGATTGGATCTTCACCGATGCCGGCCAGAAAATCGTGGAGGAGAGCGGCTACGTGCCGCTGCCCGCAGAGGCGCGCAAGAAATAGGTTCTCCCGGGTCACCCTCGCGCGACAGCGACCGGCCCGGCCGTCCGACGGACCGGATCGCGCGGCGCGGGTCCCGGGGATTTCGGATGACCGACACCGACAGGCCACGATGAGCGCAGGGGACACCCAGCCAGCCGCCCAGTTCAGCTTCGCGGTGCGCCACGCGAAGCGCCCCGCCTGGGCCCTGATCGGCGAGCGCCTCCTCACCGCCCTCATCTACGCCTGCGGCATCAGCGCCATCTTCTTCGTCCTGAGCATCTTCGTCTTTGTGTTCAAGGAGGCCGCTCCCGTCCTCTTCAGCGACCGGTTCGACCTCCGACAGTTTCTCTTCAGCGAGCAGTGGTACCCCACCTCCGAGATCAACAAGCGCTACGGGGTCCTCGCCATGACGGCGGGCACCTTCAGCGTCACCGCCCTCGCCATGGCCATCGCCGTCCCCTTCGGCCTGGGCGCGGCCATCTATGTCTCCGAGTTCTGCGGCCCCCGCCTCAAGGAGACCCTGAAGATCATCATCGAGTTGCTCGCCGCGATCCCCAGCGTCGTCTGGGGCTTCATCGGCCTGACGGTGATGAGCAAGCTCATCGTGCAATTCACCGGCGCGCCCGTCGGCGTCAACATCCTCAACGGCGGCATCATCCTCGCCCTGATGAGCGTCCCCATCATCGTGTCCATCGGGGAGGATGCCCTCAAGGCCGTGCCGGACTCATATCGCGAGGCGGGCATCGCCCTCGGCGCCACGCGATGGCAACTGGTCTGGCGCGTCCTGCTCCCCGCCGCAAAGAACGGCCTGCTCGCCGCCGTCCTTCTGGGCGTCGGGCGCGCCGTCGGCGAGACCATGGCCGTCCTCATGGCCACCGGCCACGCGGTCAAGATCCCCCACAGCATCCTGGACTCGGTCCGCACCCTGACCGCCAATATCGCCGCGGAACTCGGCGAGGCGCCCGCGGACTCCGACCACTACCGCGTCCTGTTCCTGATCGGCGTCCTGCTCTTCACCATCACCTTCTTCGTCAACCTCGCCGCCGACATGGCCGTCCGCGGCATCCGGAAAAAATAGGATGTTCGCCGAAACCCCATTCGTGCGCGACAAGCGGCGCTCCGAGACCACGGCAAAGTGGGTGTTCTTCGCGATGGCGGGCTCCATGATCCTGCCGCTGCTCCTCATCGTCGTGTTCCTCTTCGTCAAGGCCGCGCCTTCCCTGCGCGTCGATTTCCTCCTCGACATCCCCAGGCGGGGAATGACCGAGGGCGGCATCTGGCCCGCCTTCGTCGGGACCATCTACCTGGTTTTCATCTCGCTCGCCGTGTCGGCCCCCATCGGCATCCTCGCCGCCGTCTACCTCAACGAGTACGCCCGGGACAACTGGCTCAACCGCCTGATCAACCTGGCGGTCATCAACCTCGCCGGCGTGCCCAGCATCGTCCACGCCCTCTTCGGCCTCGGCGCCTTCGTCTATGCCGCGCGATTCGGATACTCCATCCTGTCGGCGTCGCTCACCCTCGCCATCATGACGCTCCCGGTCATCATCGCCAGCACCCGCGAGGCCCTGGCCAGCGTCCCCATGAGCTTCCGCGAGGCATGCTGGAATGTCGGCGCCACCCGGTGGCAGACCATCCGGTCCGTCGTCCTGCCCAACTCCATCAGCGGCATCCTCACCGGCGTCATCCTCCAGGTCAGCCGCGCCGCAGGCGAGACCGCCCCCATCATGTTCACCGGCGCGGTCTTCTTCAAGGCGGTCCAGAAGGGCGACCTTTTCGCCTACAACCTCAACGAGCAATGCATGGCCCTCTCCATGCACCTCTACACGATTTCCACGCAGGTCCCCGGCGTGAGAGAGTCCGTGCCGTTCGCGACCGCGGTCGTGCTCCTGGGCTCCGTCCTGCTGGTCAACGCCGCGGCCATCGCCCTCCGCGCCCACATGCGCGCGCGAAAGAAGTGGTGACCCCGCCATGCCCAGCGAGACCCACATCGAGATCCGCGACCTCCGGCTAGCCTACGGCACCAGGGAGGTCCTCCACGGCATCTCGCTCGACATCCGCAGGAACGAGATCTTCGGGGTCATCGGCCCCGCGCAATCCGGCAAGACCTCCCTGCTCCGCTGCATCAACCGCACCATCGACTTCTCCCCGGAGGCCTCCGTGGCCGGCACCATCACCGTCGACGGAGAGGACGTCCGCGGGGCCAAGGACCTCTACGCCCTCCGCCGCAAGATCGGCATGGTCGCACCCCTCCCCGTCGGCCTCCCGCTCAGCATCTACGACAACGTCGCCTTCGCGCCCCGCTGCGCGGGCATGAATCGAAAGGCCGACATCGACGCCATCGTCGAGCAGTGCCTCCGGCAGGCCGCGCTCTGGGACGAGGTCAAGGACCGCCTCGATTCCCTGGGCACCAAGCTCTCCGGGGGCCAGCAGCAGCGCCTCACGATCGCCCGCGCCCTGTCCCACCAGCCGGAGATCCTCTGCCTCGACGAGTTCAGCATCGCCATCGACCCCGTCACGACCATGCGCATCGAGGATGTCCTCAAGGACCTGCGCAAGAACATGACGATCATCCTCGTCACCAACCTCACCCAGCAGGCCCGTCGCCTCGCCGACCGCACCATGTTCCTCTGGAACGGCGAGATCATCGAGCTCGGCCCGAGTGACACCATCTTCGGCAACAGCCCCCGGGACCGGCGCACCTACGAGTACGTCAACGGATTGTTCGGATGAGCGAGCCCCCCCCTCCCTGCCTCACCACGCGCGACCTCAACCTCTGGTACGCGAAGTTCCAGGCCCTCATCAATGTCACCCTGGACATCAGGCACGGCATCATCACCTCCCTCATCGGTCCCTCCGGCTGCGGCAAGACCACCCTGCTCCGCTGCTTCAACCGCGTCAACGAGCGCTACGGATACGTCACGACCACCGGCGAGATCCGCATCCTCAACAAGAACATCTACGACCCCGACGTGTCCCTCGTGGAACTCAGAAAGTCCGTGGGCATGGTCTTCCAGCGCCCCAACCCGCTCCCCATCTCCGTCTACGAGAACGTCGTGTTCGGCCTGCGCATCCACCACCCCCGCGGCACCCTCACTCGCCCCGAGATGGACGACGCCGTCGAGAGGGCCCTGACCGAGGTGGGCCTCTGGAAGGACCTGAAGGACCACCTCGACCGCAAGGCCACCACCCTGCAGTTGGAACAGCAGCAGAAACTCTGCATCGCCCGCCTCCTCCCCCTGAAGCCCGAGGTCATCCTCATGGATGAGCCGTGCTCGGCCCTCGACGTCGAGGGCACCCGCGCCATCGAGGAACTCATGTTCGCCCTCAAGGGCCGCTACACCATCGTCATCGTCACCCATAACATGGCCCAGGCCCGGCGCGCCTCCGACGAGTGCATCTTCATGCTCCTCGGGGAACTCATCGAGCACTCCCGCACCGAGGACCTCTTCCTCAACCCAAAGAACCCCAGGACCGCAGAGTACATCGAGGGCCGATACGGCTAGGAGCTTGTCGGACTTCGTCCGTCAAACTCCTAGCTTCGAGAATCGCCCCAGCGCTTCCCGTAGCCGAACGCGTAAGCGTTTGGCCGCCAAAGCCTCACGGCTCCGGCTGCATTTTCTGCGCCGGTGGTCCGGCGGTTGCCGGATGACATCTGACCTGAAACTTCAAAGCTGGGGATACTTCGATGTGTGTCACAAAAGGCACGTCATCAGCGGATTATGCGAATGCCGCCTGAAGGCGGCACTACGAACCCAACGCCGCGGAAGTGTTCGTAGTGGTGCCTTTAGGCACTCCGCGACCCATCAGGGGTTTCCACATGAATGATGCGGTGCGATCTCAAATCGGGTCAGCCCCGCCGAGCATCGGCGCGGCCCTCACCGCGGAACGAGGCGAATCGAGCGAAAATTCATCAGGTAGCCCCGGAATGCAACCGCGCGGATCTCCACCCCATGCACGCCGGCGGGGACCGTCACGGTGCCCAGTTCGAACTCCTTGGGCGCGTCAGGTCCACCGGTTGGCCGCACTTCGGCCTCGATGCGCTCGTCGCCAATCACAACCGCGAACCGGCCATTGCCCGCACCGTACGTGACGAGTACCCGGTACGCCCGCCGCGAGGGAAACTCGCCGCGCCAGTGCGCGTAATCGGCCGGATCGATCCAACGCCCGAGGTTGTCCTTCTTGCCACCCTTCTCATAAAATAATTTCTCTCCGGCGATCGCCGCCGCCGATGCCGCGAACGTGTAGCACCCCGAAGCGTCAGCACTGATCGGCCACGGCGGAGCCTTCCGCACCGTACCCCACGGATTGTCCGGACCAACCCGCGCCACCGGCTTCACCGAAAAGTCCTCGACCCCCTTCGCGGCAATGGTGGCCTCCCCACCGCGTGCGATTGTCAGCATCAGCAGCCCATCCCTCTGCCTCACCGACGAGGGGGGGACCCCCGTGACCACCGGCGATCCGATGTCGACTTTGACCGCGCACGGCTCCCCCGCCAGGCTCCTGATGCGCACCCAGCGCGTCCTCCCCCCGCTGCGGACCGCGCTCACGAGAAATGCGCCCTCCGCCCGCAGATCGCGGAACGCGATGTCCTCCCACGCGGATGGCGCCGCGGGGAAAATGCGCAACACGCCCCCGTGCCCCTGCAGCAGCATCTCTTGCAGCGAACGCGCGCCCGACAACGGCGTCTCGATCACGGGAAACTGATCGCCCTCGTAGTACATCGTGTTCGGTCTCACGTAGCGGTCACAGAAACGCTCCATCAGCGCGAGCGCGCGATTCCCGTCGCCAAGATAGGCCGCCATCGCCGCGCCCCCGGTGAACGAATAGCCCGCGTGCGCCCCCTCCAGCCCCAGCCAGTGACTCACCGACCGCTCCACGAGCCCGCGCTCCGGCCCGTCCGTCGCCACGGTCCCGAGCGGGAAGACCATGAACAGGTGGGAGAAGTGCCGGTGCGAATGCGCGAGCGGCATGCACTTCCCAATCAGGTAGCCGTCCTCGCCCACCGGATACGGCGCCAGCCTCGCTAGGATGTCCCGCCACACCGGAACGGCCGGGTCGTCATTCTTGAGGCGATCGGCCGCCCAGAGCAGCGACTGGAGCGCCCAGCGAAGCAATGCCAGATCGTAGTTGCAGTCCTCCGCCTTCTGCTCGTACTCCGGGGATATCGCCAGGGGCAGGTGATACATGCCGTCGTCGCCCCTGACGAGATTGTGCCGGTAGAAATTAACGCACCGCGCGAGCAGGGGGTAAACCAGGTCCCGGAGCATCCCATCGTCCATCGAATATCGGTACTGCCACCAGAGGTTGTGCATGACGAAGGTGAGGTTGCCGAGTTCCCCCCCCTTCCCGACACCCCCCTTCAGGTTGGACCCCGTCGCTCGCGCGATGGCCGAGGCATCGCCGCGCCATGCCTCCGGCACGTTGCCCGCTAGATTGTCCCGCCCCCTCCTGACCATCTCCACGAGTGACTCTCCCAGCTCGAGGTGGTTGGCCGCGTATACCGGCCAGTACGTGAGTTGGATGTTCAGGTTCATCCAGTAGGCGAGCCAGGCGCTTGGCTGGAACCATGGCCCCATGAGGTCGACCGCCGGACGATTGGCGCGCGTGGCCGACGCCAGCTTGTACATCTGGATCCAGTAGAAGCTCTCGAGCCGCGCGTCGGGCACGCTCAAAAAGCTCGCGGGATAATACGCGTGCCAGTAGCGCCGATGCGACGCGACGGCACGCTCCAGATCGCCAACCCCGGGCGCCGTCACGATGGCACGCGCCTCGTCACGCGCCGACGCATCACGATAGCCGATCGCCAGGGTCGCCAGGATTGTTCGCGTGCCCTTGCCCTCGATCTCGCGCACCGCCGTCGCGGCGCCACCCCCCCGATTGAACGCCTGCCACGCCACCGTGGTGTCGCCAGAGACCGTCACCACCGGCTCGGGATGCACGTCCTCGGGGCCAAGGGTCTCCCTGCGCTTGACCTTCCGAGTGTCCATCGCCCGCTCCGGAACGTATTCCCACCGGGCGCCCTCTTCCCCCCCGGTCGCCTCCAGCACGATCCGGATCAGCGGCTCATCCGCGTGCGCGAACGATCGCCAGCGGATCATCCCCTTGTCCGTCTCGATCTCGCCCCGTGCCTCCGCGTCCCAGAGAACCAGCCGCGCCCGCGACCTCTTCACCGCGCCCGCCGGGCGCAACAGGATGTGACCCGAGGGCACCCGATACCAACCCCCCTCCTCGCAATAGAGATCGCTCCGGCTCAGGTCGAACCGCAGCGCGCTCGAATCGCCCGGCTCATGGTAGATCTGCGCCCCGATGAGCCCGTTGCCAATGAAGGGACCCCGCGTCCAACTGTTGCCCAGCGCGTCCCACACCAGATCGCTCCGCCCAAGAAACTCGCCCCACTCCACATCCCCCGCCGACCCCGGCAACCGCGGCGCAACGGCCAATAGCCCCACCAGCCCACACACCGCCGATCTCCGAGATAAACTCATGCGCCCTCAGCCAAACCCCATACTACGAAACCACCCCCGCCACGCAATAGCCCCCAGCCAAAATTCCCTTGATCCCACCGCCCTCACCGTTATCGTTTGAACTCGATCATATAAATGCGGGGTCCCACGGCGCCTGCCTAAGGCGCTCTTATGCGGCCCCCCGCCTTTAGAAGATCGGCGATTATGCTCCGACTGACGCGCAGGATGGACCGGCGGAGGTTCCTCAAGGGGGCGGCCAAGGCGTGCGCCGCGATCGCGGTACCGACGATCATCCCGTCGTCGGCCCTCGGCCTCGGCAACCGCGCCGCCCCGAGCGAGCGCATCGTCCTGGGGGGCATCGGCATCGGTGGCCGCGGTTCCGGGGTCCTCGCGGGCATGCTCCCCGAACCCGACGTGCAGTTCGTGGCGGTCGCCGATGTCCAGAAATCCCGCCGCGACGCGGCCAAGGCCATGGCGGACGCGCGCAACGGCAACACCGACTGCGCCACCTATCGGGACTTCCGCGAACTGCTCGCGCGGCCCGACATCGATGCCGTACTCATCGCCTGCGGCGACCGCTGGCACACCATCGCCTCGATCCACGCCGCGGCCGCGGGCAAGGATATCTATTGCGAGAAACCCATCTCCATCACCATCGCCGAGACCCGGGCCATGGAATCGGCCGTCGATCGCGCGGGCATTGTGTTTCAGGGCGGCATGCAGCGCCGCAACGTGGGCAACTTCGTCTTCGCCGCGAACCTCGCCCGCTCCGGAAAACTCGGACGCATCCACACCGTTCACGCCCACATGATGAGCCCGGCGACCACCCAGGAGTGGCTCCCCGCCCAGCCCGAGCCCCCCAAGGAGGAGTGCGATTGGGACACGTGGCTCGGCCCCTGCCCCTGGCGCCCCTACAACGCCGCCTACCTCCGCGGCTGCGGCGCGTGGATCCCCCACTTCGACCTCAGCGCCGGCGGCATCCTCGGCTGGGGATCGCACACCATCGATCTCTGCCAGTGGGCCGCCGACCTGGAGCACACGCACGCGGTCGAATACGAGCCCACCGAGGACGGCGGCATCGCGCGCTACGCCAACGGCATCAAACTCGTCATGCGCATGGACGGCTGGATGGGCCTCGGCACCTGCTCCGCGCGCTACGAGGGCGACGAGGGCTGGGTCGAGGCAGGCGACACCGGACAGGTCCGCTGCCACCCCGCCTCCCTCCTCGCCGAGCGCAAGATCCAGACCGTCGAGGGCACCAACCCCGGCGGCCACGCGCGCGAGTTCTTCGATTGCGTCAGATCGCGCCGCCTGCCCTCCGCCAACCACCACGTCGCCGCCAATTCCCACATCACCTCGCATGCCGCGCAGATCGCGTGGTGGCTCAACCGCCCGCTGAAATGGGACCCGGCAAAATACGAGTTCACCAACAGCGATGAGGCCAACCGCCTCCGCTCCCGCGCCATGCGGGAACCGTGGACGATTTGATCACCCCACGCGCGCCACCCTTTAACCCTCACCCATATCACGAAATAAGGAGACACACGCATGTTTAGGAAAGACAGAAAAGTCAGCCGCCGCGATTTCCTCAGGACCGCCGCCGGCGCGGGCGCCGCCATCGTCGCGCCCACAATCATCCCCGCCACCGCCCTCGGCCTCGCGGGACGCGCCGCGCCCAGCGAGCGCATCGTCCTCGGCGGGATCGGCGTGGGCAACCGCGGCCGCGGCGTGCTCGCCGGCATGCTCCCGGAGCACGACGTCCAGTTCGTGGCCATCGCCGACGTGCAGCGCACCCGCCGCCAGATGGTCAAAGACATGGTCGATAAGAAATACGACAACACCGACTGCGTCATGTACTCGAGCATGTTCGAGGTGCTAGGGCGCGAGGACATCGACGCCTGCCTAATCGCCACCGGCGACCGCTGGCACACCATGGCCGCCATCACCGCGGCCAAGGCCGGCAAGGACATGTACTGCGAGAAACCATGCTCCATGACGATCGCGGACGCCCAGGCCCTCCGCGACACCATGACCCGCTACGGGCGCGTCTATCAGGCGGGCACCCAGCGCCGCAGCGTCGGCAACTTCGCCTTCGCCGCCCAACTCGCCATCAGCGGCAAACTCGGCAAGATCCACACCGTCCACGCCAACACGCTGGACCCCGCCGCCACCCACGACTGGCTTCCGGCCGAGCCCGAGCCACCCAAAGATGAGTGCGACTGGGACATGTGGCTGGGCCCCTGCCCATGGCGCCCCTACAATTCCAAATACGTCTCGGGAGGCTGGCGCGGCCACCTCGACTTCCACGGCGGGGGCATCCTCGAATGGGGCTCCCACACCGTCGACCTCTGCCAGTGGGCCGCCGGCGCCGACGGGACCAACGCCGTCGAGTACGATCCCAACCCCATGGGCCTGACCTGCCACTACGCCAACGGCGTCAAGCTCGTCATGCGCGTCGATGGCTGGATGGGCCTCGGCACCTGCTCGGTCCGATACGAGGGCGACGAGGGCTGGGTCGAGGCCGGCGACTCCGGCCAGGTCCGCTGCCACCCCGCCTCCCTCCTCGGCGAGCGCAAGCTCGCCGCCGGCGCCGGCACCGATGCCGCCGGCCACGGCCGCAACTTCTTCGATTGCGTCAAGTCCCGCAGCCTCCCGAATGCCAACCACATCTTGGCCGCGAGCTCGCACATCACCTGCCACGCCGCCCACGTCGCCTGGCAACTCGGACGCAAGCTCAAGTGGGACCCCGAAAAGGCCGAGTTCATCGGCGACGGGGAGGCCAACCGCATGCGCGCGCGCGCCCAGCGTGAACCATGGCGCTATTGAACCGAGGGAACGCAATGCAAACCATCAACCCACACAGGAACACCCACATGAATATCATCGCCCGCTCCATCACGGCAGTCGCCCTCGCCCTCGTCGTCTCCGGCGCCCACGCGCTGGACACGATCTACAAGAAGGAGGAGGAGAAACAGCTCATCGCCACCCTCCAGTCCGCCGAGGCATCCCAGTTCGACAAGGTCCTCGCCTGCAAGAAACTCGCGGTCGTGGGCACCAAGGACGCGATCCCGGCGCTCGCGGCCCTGCTCGCGGATGAGAAACTCTCCCACATGGCCCGCTACGGCCTCGAGCCCATGCCCGACCCCGCCGCCGGCCAGGCCCTCCGCGATGCGACCGGCAAGGTCAAGGGCAAGCTGCTCGTCGGAGTCCTCAACTCCATCGGCAACCGCCGCGATGCCAAGGCCCTCCCTCTCCTGACCGGCCTCCTCGCGGACGCCGACGTCAGCGTGGCCGCCGCCGCGGCCGCCGCGCTCGGACGCATCGGAGATGAGGCATCCGCCAAGGCCCTCGAAACCGCACTGCCAAAGGCACCCGCCGATGCCAAGGCCGCCTTCGGCGACGCGTGCGTCCGCTGCGTCGAGGAACTCACCGCCGCCGGGCATGGCGATGCCGCGGCCGCGCTCGCCGATGCAACCCGCAAAGCGGGACTCCCCGATCACATCCGCCTCGCCGCAACCCGCGGCGCCATCCTCGCCAGGCGTGCCGGCGGGATCCCCATCCTCCTCGAACAGCTAAAATCGTCCGACTGGTCCTCCTTTGCGCTCGGCCTCCGAGTCGCACGCGAACTCAAGGGCGATCAGGTCACCGCGGCCCTCGTCGCCGCCATGCCCTCGCTTCCCCCAGATCGCCAGCCGGACTTTCTCACGGCCCTCGCCGACCGCGGCGATGGCGCCGCGATCCCGGCCATCACGGCCGCCGCGAAGGACGGGCCCCCGGCCACGCGCATCGCAGCCATCCAGGCGCTCGGGCGCATCGGCGACGGCACCGCCGTCCCCGTCCTGATCGCCGCGGCCGGCGCCGAGCCCCCCAATGTCGCCGAGGCCGCAAAGCTGGCGCTGGTGACCATCAAGGGCCGCGGTGCCGAAGAGGCCATCGTCGCCCAGCTCGCCAATGACAAAGCCATCAGGAAGATCGCCATCGCCGCGCTCGGCGACCGCTACGCGGCCTCCGCCGCCCCGGCCCTGAGCAAGATCGCCGCCGATGCCGACGACGAGATCCGCGGCGCCGCCATCACGGCCCTCGGCAGGTGCGCCACGCCGGCGACGCTCCCGGTCCTGACCGACATCCTCATCCAGCCCAAGCAGCCCCGCGACGCCGGCCTCGCCGATGCCGCCCTGCGCACCGCCTGCTCGCGCCTCCCGGAGAAGGACGCCGTCGCGTCACAGATCCTGGCCGCATTGCCCAAGGCACAGGGCGCGGCCAAGTCCGCGCTCCTGAAACTCCTCGGCGCCACCGGCGGCAAAAAGGCCCTCGACGCGGTCCGCGCCAACCTGAAGGATGCCGATCCCCAGGTTCAGGACAGCGCCCTGCGCGCCCTCAGCGAATGGTCCGACCCCGATGCCGGACCCGCCCTCCTGGAGCTGGCCAAGTCGCTCCCGGACGAAAAGCAGCGCATCCTCGCGTTCCGGGGCTATGTCCGATTGACCGACATCAATAGCATCACCGACGAACAGAAGGTCGCCATGTGCAAAGACGCCATGGGCGCCGCCACCCGCGACGAGGAAAAGAAACTGGTCCTCGGAGCCCTCAGCAATATCGCGACCGCCGAATCCATGCAGCAGATCCTCCCCCTCCTGGATGGCGCGCTCAAGGAAGAGGCCGGCGCCGCGGTCGTCGCCATCGCCGATAAGCTCTCCGGGGTCTGGTGGAAACGCAACGACCCGAAACCCATCCTCGAGGCCCTGGAAAAGGTCACCGCCGCCTGCCAGGAAAAGCAGACCATCGACCGCGCCAATGCCGTGCTCAAGAAACATGGGAAGGCGCCGGCGAAGAAGGCCGCGAAGAAATAGCTTAGCCCGAAGATCCCGTGGCCGAACGCGTGAGCGTTTGGCCGCCAAAGCCTCGCGGTTTCGGCCACGAGATCCTTAGCCATTGTCGCCAGACCGGGGACCCGCGGGCCGGGCGAGCGATCACGGTCCTGGTGGGCCATGGTCTCATCCACCCATGGCCCATAGAGATCGGGCTCGCCCCGCCGTCTCGAGACCCTCGGAGGCTGTCGGACTTTGTCCGGCAGCCTCCTCTGGCAAAACCGCCTTCTATCTGCGAGCAAAGGAGTTTTGCAACGGAAGCACGATTCGGTAAACGCGCTCAGGCACGGTGCCACATCTGGGTCTTGCCCATCATAACTGCCTTGGAATAAGGCGGTTTTGCTTTCTATCAGTCTTGTCGGTCTTGGCTAAGTCCGACAGGCTGCTAGAAAACGGCGTTCAGCAGCGTCACCAGGCCGATCACCGCCGCCAGCAGCGCGCTATGGCCAAGCGTGAATCGGAAGAGCTTCCCCTCCTCCGCAGCAGCCATGCCCGTCGCCGCCGCCGCGACCGCGATGCTCTGCAGGCTGATCATCTTGCCCATCACCCCGCCGCTGGAGTTTGCCGCCGCCATCAGCACCGGATCGAAGCCCAGCGTCCCCGCCGTCACCGCCTGGAGGTTGCCGAATAGCGCGTTGGCCGATGTGTCGCTGCCGGTCAGGAAGACGCCCAGCCAGCCGAGCAAAGCGCTGAAAAACGGAAAGGCGCGCCCCGTCGCCGCGAAGGCCAGGCCAAGCGTGGCCGTGGCCCCCGAGTAGTTCATCAGGAAAGCCAGCGCCAGCACCGACGCGATCGTCACCATCGGCAGCGCCAGCTGCCCCGCCGTCTGCCGGATCACTCGGCCCAACGCCGCGGGCCTCATGCCGAGCATCGCCGCTGACACCAGCGCGGCCACCAGGCACGCCGTGCCCGACGCGGCCAGCCATTCAAAATGGTACACCGCCGGATACGCCGCCGGCTCAGCAACCACGGGTGGCATGCGCTCCACGCAGCCATGCAGACCGGGCCACGGGACGGCCACGCTGGCAGTCGCCAGCCACCCCTTGCACAGACCCCACCCCAGCACCAGCAGCACCAGCACCCCATAGGGCGCCCATGCCCGCAGCAGCACCCGCCCCGGATGCCGCCGCACCTCCCCGGCCTCGCCCGCGTGATGCCCCTCCAGGTCAAAACCGTCCGCCGGCCGCCAGAACCGCATCAGCCCCAGCAGCGCCCCGATCGCCGCCAGTGATCCGAGGATATCCGTCAGCTGTGGCCCGATGTGCCGGGACACAAAGAACTGCATCGCCGCAAACGACACGCCGCACGCCAAGGCTGCAGGCCACACGCCCTTCAATGCGCGCCATCCTCCCATGACCGCCAGAAGATACGCCGGAATGAATAGGCTCACCGGCGCGCACAACTGCCCTACCCGCGCGCTCAGCTGATCCACCGGCAACCCCGTCACCGCCCCCAGGGTCAGGATCGGTGTCCCGATCGACCCGAAGGCCACCGGAGCCGTATTCGCCAACAGGCAGATCCCCGCGGCATAGAACGGCGAGAACCCGAGCCCCGTCAGCATCGCAGCCGCCACCGCCACCGGCGTCCCGAAACCCGCCGCCCCCTCGATGAACGCCCCAAACGCAAACGCGATCAACAGCGCCTGGAGCCGCCGATCATCCGTGATCCCACCGACCGAGTCTTTCACGATCTCGAACTGCCCGGTCTCCACCGTGATCCGATACAGCAGGATCGCGTTGAACACGACCCACCCGATCGGAAACAGCCCAAACACCGCGCCCAGCCCCACCGCCGAAGCCGCCAACCGCACCGGCATCCCATACGCCATGATCGCCACCAGCGCCGCAACCCCCAACCCCACCAGCGCCGACACCCACGCCGGACGCCTCAGCACGCCCAATAGCACCAGCAGGACCAGCAGCGGCACCGACGCCGCCAGAGCTGACCATCCCACGCTATCCCACAACGGCGCGTAATCCTGCTGCCACATCCCGGCCTTGTAGCCCTCAACGCGCCTTGGAGGAAGCGCCAACTCAGCGGCCCGCGCACCGCCCGCGACATCTCACGGACCACCGGCGCGCTCGCCCGCGATCAGGGACCGCCCCGGCGCCGCACCCCGCACACCAGCAGCACCGCAGCCCCCAGCGCGACAGCGCAAACCGCCGAGGGTTCCGGTATCACCGCGTCGATCAGCGCAATGGGATCGATATTTGAACCAAAACTCGCGTTATTGAAAACCCCGAACCCCAAGACGTACTGGCCCGATTGCGCCACGGGACCCGTGTTGTGCACCTGATAGCCGATCGCGCTTCCGCTCGCCGCATTGTTCGTCAACACGACGACAGAACTCGGCGTCGCCGAGACCAGGTGCAGCGTGTAAAAGAGCGAGTCCAAGTTCTCGGATCCGGACGCTTGCCCGTTGGGTGCAAACGCCCAGGAGAACTCGACCCAGTCGCCCGCCTGCAAGTCGATCGTCTGGGCCATCGCCGAACCATCCGCCGGGCCACCGATCGTATTGATGCTGTTTAACGCTCCGGGAGCCAGGCCCAGAAACGTCTCCAGGGCCGCCTGACTGACCGTCCCGGGAAACCCCGAGATCACGGCCTGAAAACTGCCCTCGGCCGGCGCAATGTTCGACACCGACCCGGTCGCCACGCTCACCACGCCGGTGGACCTCCACGGGGCGAGCGCCCCGGTCTCGAAACCGCCGTTCGTGATCGGCGTTGATGCCATCGCCAGATGCGAGATCCCCTGCAGCAGAAAAATCGAGCCCGCCCAAAACATCGTTCCAGAACGCATAAGACCTTCTCCTGAATCCATAAGTTCCGCGGCCACACCGGGTTTGTCAACCGCCGTCTTTTGCCCCGGGGATCAACCGCATGTTGTGCGACGCCTCCGGATAGTCGGGCCGCAGGGACAGGGCCCGCCCGATGGCCTCCCGGGCCTCTGCCAATCGCCCCATCTTTATCAGCACGGCCCCCATCCCGTTCCATGCCTCAGGATATCCCGGATCCGCTCCCACCGACGCCCGGTACTCCGCAAGCGCCTCCTCAAGCGCACCCCTCCGCGAGAGCGCGAGCCCGAGATTAAACCGGGCAACGGCGTTATCGGGCGCGAGCGCCACGGCCCGGCGAAACGAGGCCTCCGCACCCGACCCGTCCCCCAGCCCCGCCTCCAGCGCGCCGAGGTTCAGGTGCATCGCCGCACAGTCCGGGTGCGCGCGGACACCCTGCCGATACAGGGTGATCGCCTCGATTATCTCGCCCTTGCCGACGAGCGCCGCGCCAAGGTTCAGCGTCGCATCGGCGGAGCCGGGATCGATCGCCAGCGCCCGCCGAAATGCTTCGATCGCGGAATCGACTCGCCCCGCCTTGAGCCAATGCTGCCCCAGGTTGATCTGGGCCTTCACGCTGCGCGGCGCGCCGGCGGCCGTCGCCACGCACAGCGTCGCCTCGTCCCTCCAGTCCGCGTTCCTCGCCAGCGTCCGGGTGAGCAATCCCGCCATCGCCAGCCCCGCGAGCGACGCGAGGGCCGCCCGCGCCATCGGCCACCGACCCACCCGATCCCACCAACCGGCGCATAGGATTCCCGCCGCGATGCAAAATCCCACCGACGGGAGATACAGCAACCGCTCCGCCTGAATCACCCCGATCAGGAACAGCAGGTTTGAGGTCGGCACGATGCACAAGAAGAAAAGCGCTATCCCGAACCAGATCCTCCCCCGGCCAAGGAACGAGATCGCGCCCCACCCCGCCAGTCCCACGAGCGTCGCCGCAGCGACCATGACGCCCGCGTCGCACGGCCCGCTCGCGATCGGGACCTGATCGAACGAATAGTCGGCCGATAGCGCCCGCGGCCAGGCCAGCAGCCGCACGTAGTCCGCCAGGATGCGCACCGCCGTGCAGGCGCGCGCCATCGGCTCGACCATGACCAGCGGGTTGTCATAATATCCGATCTGCGAAGGCATCCGCATGAAGGGCCGCTCGTAGAGCGCACCCCGAAACAGGAAATAGCCCGCCACCACCGACGCAAAAGCGACGCAGCGCCACAGGACCGCCCACGCCAGCCGCCTCCCCCGCCCTGGCCCGTCGCCCCCGCGCGCCCGCGCCCGCAGCAACTCCGTCAGCGCCAGCGCACCGGGCAACACGAGGACGTGCTCCTTGCACAGCATCCCCAAAAAGAACGCGGCCAGCGCCGCGGCAAAACTCCATCCCACGACGCGCCCGCCGGCCGTCGCCCGCAGGTACAGCAACCAGGACGCCAGGAACATCGCCGCGGCCATCAGCTCGGCGCGACCGCTGATCCACGCCACGGCCTCGGCGTGCACCGGATGCACCGCGAATAGCAGGCCGGCGATCCCGGCAACCGCGAGTGAATCAAACAGCCGCAACACCAGCAGGGCCACGAGCGCCGAATTCAGCGCGTGCAGCACGACGTTCACGAGGTGATAGCCCCTCGGATCAACGCCGCCCACGAGGTGATTCAGGGCGAACGACAGCGTGACCAGCGGTCGGTAGCCACCCTGCCCAGCGTAGTGCCCCGACGCGAATATGTCGGGCATCAAGGCCGCGTCGCGCGTGTGCGGGTGCCCCAAGACCAGGAAGTGATCGTCTGAAACGAAAGCGCCACCCAGGCTGTTGAGGTACACCGCCGCGCCGATGCCCGCGATCAGCAAGGCCCACCACGCGGCCCATCGCCCGCGCGCCCTCACGCCCGCAGCCCTCACCCTGGCGCTAACCCCCATCGCGTCCCCCAAGGCATAGGATCTGCCGAATGCGCGCCTTCGCGTGGCAACCGAACGCGCCCGCGATGAGTCCCCCGCACATGGCGGCGCCTCGGATCGCGTGCGCCAGCGCCCTCCCGGCCCCCCAATCCGCGCCCGCGGGCCGCGCGCCTGGCCCAGGAAAAAGAAACTCGCCAAGATCCAGCAACCGCACCAGCCGCAGCTCAAAGTCCTTCCTCGTCGGCAGCATCATCCGGCGCATGAAATCGCGCACGCGACCCCGCGCGCGCCCATCGCCCCCGCCACCGGACAGGCTCAGCGCCAGCCACCGCCGAAACCACGCGGCCCCTGATGGAACCAGCGCACCCAGTGTCGCACGATCCACCCGACTCCCAAGAAGCGCCATGAGCAACGCCAGGCTCGTGCCGACGGGAACGCCCATCCCCCCCGCCCGGCTCCGCCCCACCACCGCCCCCCAGTCCATGCTCCGCCCATGCCGCTCGCACAACTCGTGAAGATCCGTGAACCAGATCAGGCGATTCGCGCTCATCTCATCCAGCGCAGCCCCCCGCTCGCGCCCAGAACCCAAAATACCCCGGTTCAAATAGCCATGCTTGTCCAGATGCAGCGCGAGATAGATCAGGAGATCCTCCGCGGACAGCACGCGGGCCCGCGCGCCGCCGATCTCTGCCTCGGCCGATCGGCCCCAGATCGCGTCGTGGTCCGCGGCGTGGTTGCTGAACCGGTCCGTGAGGCTCCAGTGCAACTCCACGTGGACGGGCCGATCGCCGCGCTTGATCAGGGGCAGATTGACATGATACCGGCGATTGAGGCCCGCCGACAGCAACCCCGGCGATAGATCGTAGCCGGCCTTGCCCAACAGCCCCAGCGCGCGCGCCACGTCGCCGGCACGAACCAGCAGGTCGATGTCGGCGAATGGCCGGAGCGCGGGATCCCCATAGAGGAGAGGGGCCAGATGAGCGCCTTTCATCACGATGGCATCCACCCCGCCGGCGGCCAGGGCATCCAGCGCCATCGCGAGCTGGTCGATGTGAAATCTGTTCCGAAAGGCGGCGCGGACGTAGCACTGCCGGAGATTGTGGAGCATCGGCTGCGGGACGAGGCCCCGCAACTCTTCCTTCGCCAGATGGCGATACAGAAGCGATGCCACGCCATGTCGCCACGCGGCCGCTCCCAATAATTCCCACCGAACACCCGACTCCAGCAGCGCACGCACGCGCTGGACGGCCGCCGCAGCCATCTCCTGCCGCGCGGTCTCCAAAAGAATCTCGCCCTCGCTATCCGTCAGGTTCATGTCCCCGCGCCTCCCCCGCCCCGCCTCCTGTCCAGCGAGGCCTTCAGCGCCGCCAGGTAACCGCCCATGTCGCGCTCCCTCACCCCGCGGTTCTCGCCATGGATCCGGCGCCGGTAGACAACGTCCGACAGCATCCGCATGCGGAGTCCGGCCTCCACGGCGCGCAGGTACCAATCGACGGTCTCTTTCGCCCCGGGGCTCTCGTCGAACCCACCCACTCGCACGAAAGCCTCGCGACGGATCAGCATCGTGCCGGGCACGGGCCCAGGCATGGCGGCACCCTCGCCCCCCTCCCAGAAGGGCACCACGTGACCAAACACCGCCTCCAATGCCGGCTCGCCCGCGAGCGCCTCCACCTGCCGCGACAGTTTGCCGCGAACCCACGCGTCGTCCGCATCGAGAAATGCCAAGAGCCCGCCGGATGACAGCGATACCCCGAGATTTCGCGCGGCACCGGCCCCCCGGCGAACCGTCCGGGCGACGTATCGCACGTCCGGCCATCCCCGCGCCAGCGACCCGGTTCCATCCGTGGACGCGTCATCCACCACCAGGATCTCCAGCGGCACGTGCCCCTGCGTCCGGACACTCTCGACCGCCTCGGCCAAGTACCGTTCTCCGTTGTAAACCGGGATGATCGCACTCACCAGGGGCGCCACGGTCATAAGGGCTCAACCCCCCTGGCCCACGTTCCGCTTCCGATCCAGCGAGGCCTTGAGCGCCCGGAGAAGAAGATCGGATTTCGGCCCGGCCCCGGCCGACGCGTTGCGATCATGCACTCGTTTGAGCACCAGCACTTCGGGCAAGCACGCCGACCGCAAACCGGCGTCCCGCGCGCGGGCAAACCAATCTGTGTCCTCGCCCACGACGTAGGCCGGATCAAAATGCCCCACCCGCGCGAACGCCGTCCGCCGCACCAGCATGGTCTCGGGGACCCATCCCTCCTGCTCCCGCTCGAACCACTCGCGCCGGAAGCCGGGCGGAACCGCGCAGCCCGGCTCCAGGAAGTACCGCATCCGGGTCACCACCAGGTCCAGCCCGGGATCCCCGTCCAGGCGCTCGATCTGAAGGCGCAGCTTGCGCGCTTCCCACAGATCGTCGTGCGACATGAACGCGATCAGATCTCCCGCGGCCAGCCCAACACCATGATTGCGCGCCGCCGCGATGCCCGCGTGCCGCCGGCGAACGTAGATCACTCCCCGCCGACCCTCGGCCAACCGCCGGGTCCCGTCGGTGGAACCATCATCGACCACGATGAGCTCCGGACACCCAACATCTTGCGCCAGCACCCCATCGATCGCCTCGCGGAGGAAACGCTCCCCATCGCGGACCGCCAAGACGACGCTCACGCGAGGCGCGCTCATTCCCCCGCCCCCGAAGGCAGCGCCCGCGGCGGGGCCGCCCCTTCGCCGGCCATGCCCCGGCTCACCCGGCGCCGGCTGATCGACCGGCGCAGGGCGTCAAGCAGGCCGCCCCGCCCGGCACCGCGACGCGCCACCATCCCCCCGGGCCGCAATCGGTACAGCAGGCACACGCCGTCGATCCGACCGATCCGCGCCCCCGCCTCCCGGGCGCGGAGAAACCAGTCCAGATCCTCACCATACGTGAGCGTCTCATCGAACAATCCCACCCGTCCGAAAAGATCCCTCCGGCACAGCCAGCTCCCGACATTCACCGAATGGAAAGGTTCCCGCCATGGCCGAAAACAGGCGCGCCCGCCCACGTCGCCTTCGTATCGCAGGCACTGGGTCCTGCCGATGACCATGTCCAGATCGCCGGCCTCACGAAGGCGTCCCAGCGCCGCGGTGGGATGGCCCGCCCCCCAAAGGTCATCGGCATCCAGGAACGCGACCAGATCACTATCCGCCAGCCCGATGCCCCGGTTGCGGGCGGCGGCCGGACCGCGATTCGGCTGCCGGACACTGGTGATGGTCCCGCCCAACCCGGCCACGATCTCGGGAGTCCCGTCGGTCGATCCGTCGTCCACGATCACGATCTGCGTCGGGGCGATGCGATGGGTCACGATGCTGGCGACCGCCTCGGCCAAGAACCGCTCGCCATTGAAGACGGGTATCACGACGCTGATCCTCTCATCGGCCGCGATCATCGCCCGGACACCCCCGATAGAACGCCGCGCACCACTTCGCCGATTCGAGAGAAATCCGTTCCAAGGGCCAGATGATAACATGGCAGCGCCCGCACGAGCCCCGCCAAGAGGTCGAATGTTCCGCCCCCTGATCCCGAAACCTGAAATATGGAACTGGGCGCCAAGGCGCGAAGGGCCTCGGCGGCATCCGCGGCGCGCAGCGAAGTCTCCCTCCCCCCCGCGACCACAGGTCGAAGCACAGCCCTGAGGGGCAGCCTCCTCGCGAAACACCCCGGCAGCGCATCCGCCAAGAAGATCAGCGCCTTGCCCGGCACCCCGGGGTCGACCGCCGCCCGCCCCGCAAGGCCCGGCATGCGCGCCAGATCCGCCGGCGCAACCTTTGCCGTCCCGTACACACTGGATACCTCCGGGGAAGGGTCCGCCCGCAAAAGACAGTAGTCGTCCCCGAGAAATGACATCCCCCCCCCGACACAGATGAGCGCCGTGGTCGACTTCCCGGATCCGCCCATGCCCGCCAACAGCACCGCTCCCCCGCCTGCCCCCACCGCGGCGCCGTGAGCCAACGCGCAACCGCGCCCACCCAGCCAGCCATTCAGAATCGCCCGGAATGGCGCCCCCCGCTCGTGCTCCGGCAGACGCGCCCCATCCCTCGTCCAAAAAATCGCTCGCCCCGACGCCCGGTCCAGAAGGTTCAGCGCCCCGCCGACCTGGTCAAACGCGGCCATGAACCGGGCGTCGTTGAAGCCGCGAATCTCTCCTCGCTGCCCATAATCGTCCCTTCCCCAAGGCGGCGAGGGCATCGGCACACCGCTGGAAACACTGTCCCACGCGAGGATATCCAGATCCCTGGATTCCGCCGGCGAAATCTCCAGGTGCCCAAACGCACCCAGCAAGTGCCCCACCATCGGTCCACCCGCCCTCATCCGAACCCGGAATCCCCCGATGTCGTACAACCGCCCCGGCATGACCCCGAGCGCCGCCAGCGCCCGGCACCCACCCTCCCACGCCAATTCAAAGAACGCCTCGGCGCCGCTCGCCCGATGACACCCGACACCACCCTCGCGCTCTCTCATCGTTCGCCCGCCATCTCCTCCCCCGCAGGCCTCGGCCATCCCATCTCGTCCAATTCGTGGATCGGATCCAGAAGCAGAAGCTCCCTCATGTCCGTGAATTTCTCCAAGATGGGCCGCTCGTATGGCCGCCGACGCGCGATCTGACGAACCCCGGCGCCGGCTGCGATGGCCCCTGCCTCCACCGGTACGATCAGGGCTTCGCGGAGCAGTTCGACGAATAGGCCATGCACATCGTCGCCCACGCCGCCCCGGCCATCCCCCGCCCCCCCTTCGCCCGCAAGCCCCGCAACGATCTCCTCCTCCGGCACGCCGCGCACGATCGCCTCCCACACCTCGGCCCCCGAACCCCGAAGACTGAAGTAGTCCCCCGTCTCCAGATTCACGATGACCGCCTCCGATTCGAAGGTCTGGTGGATCACCGCCGGACTGTTCACCCTAAAACGCGCCACGATGTGAACCATTAGCCCCAAAACACCACAAACTCCAGTTTGCCCTTGCGGGCGTGAGAAACTGGCCGATGGTTAGCGCTCATATGAGAATCCCTCTTCCCCTCCTCACATGCGGGGCCCTCCTCGGTCTCGCCCTCTCCCTGAACGCCGGAGGCGAAGGCTGGACCCACGATTTCGAGGCCGCCAAGGCGACGGCGACCAAGGAGAAGAAAGACCTCCTCTTGGATTTTACGGGCTCGGACTGGTGCGGGTGGTGCATCCGCCTTGAGAAAGAGGTCTTCTCCCAGCAGGCGTTCAAGGACGCAGCACCCAAGGACTTCCTCCTCGTCGAACTCGATTTCCCGCAGGACGAGTCCAAGATCTCGCCAGACACCCGCTCGCAAAACGAAAAACTCTCGAAACAATTCAATGTCGAGGGCTACCCCACGATCATCCTCGCCGATGCCAGCGGCCGCCCCTACGCCCAAACCGGCTATCAGGAGGGCGGCGCCGAGGCGTACCTGACCCACCTGGCTGAACTCCGAATGGCCCGCGACACCAGGGACGCCGCTTTCGCCAAGGCGCGGTCCGCCGCGGGATTGGAAAAGGCCAGGCTCCTGGCCGAGGGATTGGCCCCCATCGATCCCGCCCTCCAGGTCGCCTTCTACGGCGCCGAGTTGGACACTATCGCCGCCCTCGACAAGGAGGATTCCCTGGGCCTCTCGCGACAGCTCGGCGACGCGCGCGAGGCGCAGAAGACCCGCGAATCCATGATGGCCCTGCAAGATAAGTTCGACAGGCTCACCGGCCCCCTCATGGAGAAGATCAACCCCATGCTCGACGAGAATCAGACCGACGCCGCAATCAAAGAGATCGACGCGTGGCAGCGCGAGAACAAGGATGCCGAGGCGCCCATACGCCAGCAGGTCATGCTCCTCAAAGTCAAGATATACGGCCAGGCAGAGAACCACGCGTCCGCCCTCAAAGCCCTCGACGAGGTCGTTGCCATCGACGACAAAAGCGAAATGGCCGCCGCCCTCCAGGCCAGACTCCGCCCGGCCATCGAAAAGGCCATCGCCGAATCCAAGACCAACGGCGCCACGGACCCGAATTCCAAATAGCCCCACGCCCCTCCGTCATCCCTGGCCCAAGGCGAACAACTCGAACTTCCGCGCCCGCGCTCGCAGACCAACCCCCAACCCCTTGACATCCCTTCGATGCCGTGTCATCATCTCATCATATGAGTTGGGTCGCGTCTCCTGTCCTCCGCCGTGAAACCCTCGTCGAATCCACCGCGCGCACCTTGATTCGCTTCATCGCGAGGCGAGGTCTCGGCGCCGGGGATCGCCTGCCATCGGAGCCCGAATTGATCGAGATGACGGGCGTGAGCCGCCTGCCGCTGCGCGAGGCGCTGTCGATCCTGAAGGGCATCGGTATCGTCGAGGCGCATCACGGCAAGGGCGTCTTCGTGAAGAACCTCGACATCGCGACCGTCTTCAGCCTCCTCTCGCCCTTGCTCAAGGCGCAGTCGAACATCGGCGTCCCGCAGATCATCGAGGCGCGCTCGTATCTGGAACCGATGATCGCCTCGCTGGCGGCAGAACACCGGGGCGAGGATCATGTCGCCGAGCTGGAGAGACACATTTCTCGGATGCGCGCGGACATCGATGATCGCGGGACGTTCATCGACTCCGACGTGGCGTTCCACCAGAGCCTGGCGCGGGCGGCGGGCAACCCCATTTTCCACGTGTTCATGGCGGCGCTGACCGATCTGTTGCGCGAGGTGCAATACCGCTATCCCGATCAGCTCGAGCATCGCGCGGCATCCCTGGAATTCCACGAGCGGATCGCCGCCGCGGTGCGCGACCGGAATCCCGCGGTCGCCGCCAGCGCCATGCGCGAACACATCGCTTACATCGCCCAGCGCTTATGAAATTCCTGGCCGTTCCCGCCGCCCTTCTGCTCGGGGCCCTGCCCTCCACGTCGGCCCCCACCCTCGAATTATCGATTCCGGCCGAAAAGCCCGCCGATTCGACGAACCCAGACGCCCTGAAATACGATGCCCGCGAGTGGTACGGCTCCACCTTCTGGACCGGCCCCGACTGGACCCGCGTCGGCAAAGACTGGCACCACCCCGGCCAAGACACCCCGAGCGTCCGCCGCTTCGCCTGCCCCCAAGACGGGACGGTCACCATCAGCGGAAAAGTCTTCAAGCGCCATCTCGCCGGCGACGGCATCGTGGCCCGCATCCTTCATGGCGATCGCGAGATCTGGAAGGCCCAGATCGCCGGCGCCGATGCCGACGGCAAATCCCACGACCTCACCCTCGCCGTCCGGAAGGGCGATTCCCTCCGCTTCGTCGTCGAGAAGTTCAAGACGATCGCCTGCGACACCACCGCCTGGGATCCGACCATCACGTACCGGGACGGCCCCGCCTTCACCGCCTCCGCCGCCTTCGCGGCGCGCACACAAGGCGCGGCCGGCTGGCACTACGAGATGATCTCCTCAGGCCTGACCCCAAAGGCAGCCGCCGCCATGGTCCGCGCCTTCGCCCAAGACCTCTCCCTCATCGACGCCCCCCTCCCCGCCCGCCTCACCCAAGCCGACGCCCTCCCCCTCGCCATCATCGCCTCCAACCACATCATCGCATTCGACCCATCGGCCCCTTTCGCACTGTCCGTCGCATCCGGCCCCGGAGGCGCCACCCAAGTCCGGGCATCGTCCGACGCCGCAACCCCCATCTGGCACGCCGAATTCCGCGGCCCATGGGCCAACGGCCTCATCGCCCTCGATGCCGCCCTCCGCTCCGGTGACGCGCCCCCGGCCCTCCGCAAACTCCTCGGCAACGCGCTCGCACGCACCGGCACCAGCCTCCCTCTCTGGGCCATGGTCCAGGAAGACTGGATCCGCCAGGACCACATCGATGGCTCTGGTGCCCGCTTCTTCGCCGCCGCCACCAACCACATCGCCCGCGCCAGGGCTATCCTCGAGGGACTCCGCCATGCGCCCGGCACACCGGGCCTGAATTCCGAAACCTCCGGGCTGTCTCGCCTGACCACCCAATGTGCCCAACCCACGGCCGCTCCCGCCGCCGCCCGCGCGCTCTGGATCGATGCCCGCATCCTCAAACGCCGCATCCTCCTCGCGCACCCCTTGCTGGATTTCGAAGAACTGCTCGTCTGCAAGCGCGCGATGCCCTCCTGGAGCCACCTCGTCGCCCAGTATTTCGGCTGGCGCCAGCGCTCTGGCGGCGGACTGTACGCGCTCCGCCACCCGGGCCACTCGCTCGAACTCCGCGACGTCGTCGGCGGCCGCCTCCCGGAGGGCAGCTATCTCGAACCGCGCCTCAGCCACGACGCCGAACGCGTCCTCTTCGCCTTCGTCGCCTGCGACAAGACCACCCCGGCGCCCACTTCCCTCGCCGTCAACGAGGCCGGGCCGGCCGAACGCTACTACCATCTCTATGAGGTCCCCGTGTCTGGCGGCGCGCCGCGCCAACTCACCGACGGCCCCTACGATGACATGATGGGCGAGTACCTCCCCGATGGCGGCATAGTCTTCTGCTCCTCCCGCCGCAAGGGCTATTCCCGTTGCTTTGGCCCCGAGTACAGCCCTCGCTGGGATACCTACACCCTGCACCGCATGGACGCCGATGGCGCAAACATCCGCACCCTATCACAAAACGACGTCAGCGAGTGGTTCCCCGCCATCTCGCATGCCGGACAGATCCTCTTCGCCCGCTGGGACTACATCGACCGAGACGCGGTCACGCACCAGAACCTCTGGGCGTGCCGCCCCGACGGCACGAACCCCTTCGCGGTCTGGGGCAACGCCCTGCCCAAGCCCCATTGCACCTTTCAGGCGAAACCCATCCCCGGCAGCCGGAAAATCGTCTTCACGGCCGCGGCCCACCACGCCATCACGGCCGGCCCCGTCTGCCTTCTCGACCCCGCCCTCGGGCCCAACAACCCCGACGCCGTCGAGCGCATCACCCCCATGCCCTTCCCCGAAGCCGAGGGTGCCATCAAGGAATGGTACGAGTCCCCATGGCCGCTCTCCGAATCCCTCTTCCTGGTCGCGCATAGCCCCCTGCCGCTTCGCATGCAGGGCGAGCACGCCCGAGAACCCAACGCAGACAACGCCCTCGGCATCTGCCTCCTCGACCGTCATGGCAACCGTGAACTCCTCTATCGCGATCCCGATATCTCCACCACCACGCCCATCCCCATCGCCGCACGCCCGCGCCCACCGGTCATCCCCAGCCTCCTGCCCAAGGATCCACCACCCCACGGGGAGATGTTCATCACCGACGTCTATCAGGGCCTCGAGGGTGTCCCCCGCGGCAGCATCGCCGCCATCCGCATCGTCCAGCTCTTCCCCAAAACCACGCCCGTCGCGAATCAGCCCCGCATCGGCCTCGCAGGGGAAGAGAATGCCCGCGCCATACTCGGCACCGTGCCCGTCGAGGCAGACGGCTCCGCCCGCTTCCTGGTCCCCGCCAACAAGAAGATCCTGTTCCAGGCCATCGATCGCGATGGCTTCGCCCGCCGCACCATGCGCTCATCCACGTACGTCCAACCCGGCGAGGTCACCTCGTGCGTCGGTTGCCACGAGTACGGCACGACTACCCATCTCCCGCGCGCCGCACAGACCCTCGCCATGGGACGCCCCCCCTCCCGCATCGAACCCGGCACCCTCGGCGGTCGCCCCTTCTCCTTCGTCGAGATCGTCCAGCCCGTCCTCGACCGCCACTGCGTCTCCTGCCACGGAGGCCAGAAGACCGAGGCCAAAATCGACCTCACCGGCCAACCCACGAATGGCTTCACCCGATCCTACTGGACGCTCTGCGGCTCGGCCGACTCCTGGCACGACCGCCGCAGCCAGCCCGAGCGCGATGCCGAAGACCTCGTCCCCCGCTACCGGCAACGCAACCAGATCCAGATCACCCCGCCCGACGATATCCGATCCGCCCGGCGCTCCCGCCTCATGCGCCACCTCCTCGAGGGCGACGGCCACCAGGATGTCAAACTCTCCGACGACGACGTCCGACGCATCGCCGCATGGATCGACCTCAACGCCATCTTCTACGGCTCCTATGACCCCGGCCAACAGGCCGCCCAACTCGCCGGACAGCCCATCCCCATGCCCGAAATTCAGTGAGCCCCCGCACCCCATGAAAGTCATCGTCTCCGACCACGTCTTCGAGTGCTTCGATGCGGAACGCGAGATCCTCGCCGCCGCGGGCGCCAAAGTCGAGGTCCACCAGTGCAAGTCTGCCGCGGAACTCGCCACCAAAGTCGATGGCGCAGAGGGGATCCTGAACACGTATCTCCCCGGCATCGACGGGGCCATCTTCGATGCCGCGCCACGCCTTCGGGCCGTCGTGCGCTACGGCATCGGCCTGGACACCATCGACATACCCGAGGCCACCCGCCGCGGGATCGTCGTCGCCAATGTCCCCGACTATTGCATCGACGAGGTCGCCGACCACGCCATGGCGCATTTTCTCGCCCTCGCGCGAAAAGTCCCCTTCGCCGATCGCAAGGTCCGCGCCGGCGAATGGTCCCTCTCCTACGTCAAACCCCTCAAGCCCCTTCGCTCCATGCGCGCCGGGATCATCGGATTCGGGCGCATCGGGCGCGCGCTGGCCCACCGCCTCGCCCCTTTCGTCGGCGAGATTGTCTTCCACGATCCATGCGTCACCGCCCCGGCCGATGGCGCCACCCCCGTCGCCCTCGATCATCTGCTCTCCGACTGCGACGCGATCTTCATCCAGTGCCCCGCCACCCCAGACACCCACCACCTCCTCAACGCCGCCGCCTTCGCGAAAATGCGCCGCAGGCCCATCCTCATCAACTGTGCCCGTGGCCCCATCGTCGACACCGATGCGCTGGCAACGGCATTGGACCAGGGTCTGGTCGCCGCCGCCGGGCTCGACGTGCTCGAGGATCACGGGGCCGTCGTCAAGGGTGACCACCCGTTGAAACAGCATCCCCACGTCCTGCTCACGCCCCACAGCGCGTGGTTTTCGGACGCCGCCATCCCCTCCCTCCAACGCCGCGCCGCCGAGACCATGGCCGCCATTCTCTCGGGCCAACGCCCCGCCGCCATCGTGAACCCGGAGGTGCTGCGATGAACTCGGCCTCGCACCACCGCCTGGCCCGCATCCGCCATGCTGGGAACACCCTGCACGTCGCCGTTCAAGATGGCGCCTTCCGGCCCATTGCAGGCGACATCTTTGGCCGGTGGGAACCCGGCGACGACACGATCCCGCCCGACAGGGCCCAGCTTCTCGCACCCGTCGATCCCCCGCAGATCATCTGCATCGGGCTCAACTACCGCCGCCATGCCGCCGAGAGCAACATGGCCGTCCCAGACGCGCCCGTGATCTTTGTCAAAACCGCCAACTGCATCGTCGCCCACGCCCAGCCCATCCTCCTGCCGGCCATCGCCCCAGACGAGGTCGACTACGAGGCCGAACTGGCCATCGTCATCGGCCGAACCGCCAAGCGCATCCCCGAATCCGCCGCCGCCGATCACATCCTCGGGTTCACCTGCGCCAACGACGTCAGCGCCCGCGATTGCCAGCTCCGCCTCGACAAGCAATGGGCACGGGGCAAGTGCTTCGACACCTTCGCGCCCCTCGGCCCATGGATCGCCACCGGCATCGATGGCGACAACCTCTCCATCCGCCTGTCGATCAACGGCGAAGTCCTCCAGGACTCTCGCACGTCCGACATGATCTTCCACTGCGCGCAACTCGTCAGCTACGTCTCCCATTCGATGACGCTGCTCCCGGGCAGCGTCATCCTAACCGGCACCCCGGAGGGCGTCGGTTTCGGCCGCAAACCCCAGCGCTTCCTCCGCGACGGCGACACCGTCTCGGTCGAGATCGAGGGCATCGGCACCCTCACCAACCCCGTCACCAAGGAATAGCCGTTATGGAACTGTGCACCTCGCCCTTCATTGGCGGCCGATGGTTCGATGGCGCGCCCGCCCGGACCTTCGCCGTGACGAACCCCGCCACCGGCGACACCCTCGCCCATGGCCAGCCCGCCTCCCGCGAGGACATGCGCGCCGCCGCCGCTGCAGCCCACGAAGCCTTCCGCGAAACGTGGGGCCCCATGAACGCCTACGCCCGCGCCACCCTCCTCCACAGGGTCGGCGATGCCATCGAGAAGCACGCCGACTTCATCGCCGGCGTCGAGTCCGATGACGTCGGCAAGCCCATCTTCGAGAGCAAGAACATCGACGTCGCCAGCGCCGCCGCCACCTTCCATCACTTCGCCAATGCCGCCATCGACCTCGCCGGCGACCTCAAGCCCTCGCCCTTCAACGAGGTCTTCGATTACACGCTGCGCGAACCCCTCGGCGTCGTCGGCGCCATCATCCCGTGGAACTTCCCCTTCCTCATCGCCGCCCGCAAGATCGCCTCCGCGCTCGCCGCCGGAAACACCATCGTCATCAAACCCGCCACGTGGGCCCCTCTGAGTACGCTGCTCTTCGGCGAATTGTTTCTCGAGGCCGGCATGCCCGAGGGCGTCCTCAACATCGTCCCCGGCGGTGGCGCCGATGCCGGCACCGTGTTCTCCGAAGCCCCAGAGATAGAGGAGATCTCATTCACCGGCTCCACCGAGATCGGCGCCCTCCTCTACGGGGCCTGCGCCCCCCGCCTCAAGGGCTGCACCCTCGAACTCGGCGGCAAGAGCCCCGCGCTCGTCCTCCCGGACTGCGACCTCGACGAGACCATCGCCGGCACGCTCTTCGGCGCCTTCCTGAATCAGGGCGAATGCTGCTGCGGGCTCACCCGCCTCATCGTCCACAGCGATATTTACGACCGATTCGTCCCCCGATTCGTCGCGGCCACGAAAGCCATCCCCGTCGGCCAACCTCGCCACGAGGCCACCCGCATGGGCCCACTCGTCCACCCCGATCACATGAAGGTCGTGCTCGGCTACCTCCAGTCCGCCCGCGACGAGGGCGCCACCATTCTCTGCGGCGGCGAGCGCCTCACCCACGGCCCGCTGGCCAAGGGCAGCTTCCTCGCCCCCGCGGTCATCGCCGACGTGACGCCCACCATGCGAGTCTGGAAAGAGGAGATCTTTGGCCCCGTCGTCGTGGTCACCCGGGGCAAGGACATCGACGACATGATCGCCCAGGCCAACGATACCCCCTACGGCCTCGCCGCCAGCATCTGGACCACCAACATCAAAATGGCCCACTCCCTCGCACGCAGGATCCGCGCCGGCACCGTGTGGGTCAACCTGCACAACTTCGTATTCCCCGGCGCCCCCTACGGCGGCTACGGTGCCAGCGGCGTCGGCACCGAACTCGGCCGCGAGGGACTCCTCGCACTCACCCGCCCCAAGAATGTCATGGTCAGCCTGTTCCCCCAAGGAGGCTTCAAATGGTACTGAGTGAGCCATCCCCCGTAGCCGAACGCGCCAGCGTTTGGCCCATGACCCCTAAGCCCCAAGGCTTCGGCTGCGCATCCTCGCGTTGCCGAATGCATGAGCGTTTGGCCCACGCCGCCCTCGCCCTCGCCCTCGCCGCCACTTCCGCATCGATGGCGTCTGCCCCCGAGCGCCCCCTCCTCGCCCACTGGACCTTCGACGAGGCCACCGGCCAGATCTGCCGCGATGCCTCTGGCAATGGCGCGCACGCGACGATCCCCGCCTCATCCCCGGGGATCACCCGCGCCATCGGACCCTTCCAGGGGGCCCTCTCCTTCCAGGGCGCCCATAGCCTCGCCTCCACCCACATCCCCAACCTCGGCCCGCTCCCGGAAATCACCCTATCCGCCTGGCTCCAGCCCAAGTCCTTCGATCGTTACAATGAGATCTTCCGCAAAGAGGATGGAAACAGTCGCGTCCTCTTCTCCTTCCAGGAGAGCGGCACCGTCCTCGCCCTCGGGCTGAACATCGGCGGCTACGTGGAATGCGACGCCCCGCTCGATCCGAAGCGGGTGCTCGATGGCCAATGGCACCACGCCGCCGCCACATTCGATGGCAAGACCATGCGCGTATTCCTGGATGGCCTCGAGATCGGTCGCCGCGAACGGCCCGGCGCCATCACCGCCGGGGGCCCCGCGCCAGCCGCCATCGGCTCCACCCGCGGCCACGAGTGCTTCCAGGGCGCCATGGACGACCTCCGCATCTACGCCACCGCACTCTCCCCCGCCGAAGTCGCCTCCCTCAATGCCCAAGGCGTCGAGATCATTGCCCAATCCAAAGCCGCCGCCGCCAAGATCCTCGCGGACCTATTCGCACCCCGGGACACATTCGCCGACACCCTCGCCGCCTCGCGTCGCAACTTCATCGAAAAGCAACTGCCCCTCGATGCCAATGTGGCGCGGGGTTTCATCGCCAAACTCCAGACGCGGTTCCCGGAGGAATGCCGCCAGTTCCGCCTCTGGACCAACGCCGATCCCATCGCGTTTCTCCGTGCCAACGGGAATGATTTCCATCTCGCGGCCGCGGAACGGCTCATCGGCATGCTTGTCGAATACCGCCCCGTGACCGAGGCCCAATGGTCCGCGCAGAGCGCCGCCGACAAGGCACGGTGGGAAGAGGCCACCGCATTGGAGAAACGGCTGGCGACGCTCAAGGCGCACGGCGACGAGACCCGGTTCTCGCCGGAATGGATCGCACTGATGCAGGAGATCGCGGCACGCGTCCAGTGGCGGCCCCACGAGTATGAAGCCGTCGCGCCCTTCATCCCGCCATCCACCCCGCAGACACGCTCCCTCACCGAACAAGAGGGTCGCGCGGCCCTCGAGCGCGACTGGCTCCGGCAGGCCGAGAACAGACCCACCCAGGAGCATCTAGCCCACGACATCCGTCGCGCGAGGGAACTGGCCGCGCGCCTGCGCGGAGTCGATCTGTCGGCCGAATTGGCCGTGCTGTCGAGAATCGGGGAACAGGCCCAGGCCGCCGACGCCGACATCGCCTCGCTCTATCTGCAAGCACGCACCGCCAAGCGCAGCATCATGCTCAAAAACCCCGCCATCGATTTTCGCCGCCTCGTGTTCGTGGACATGCCTTTCCCCGCCGGCAAGGAGTGGAAGCACGAGACGCGCCACCGCCTCGGCTACATGGCGGTCCCCGGCGCGCGGCTTCTCGTGCTCGATGGGCTGCGCCCAGATGGGAAAATCACCCAACTCATGCCACGGCCCCCGCTCCACGGCGCCTTCTGGCGCCCCGATGTCTCCTGGGACGGGAACCGAATCCTCTTCTGCCACAAGCCCCATAACGAAAAGTCGTTCCACCTCTATGAGGTCGGCGCGGATGGCTCTGGCCTGCGACAGCTCACCGATGGGCCCTTCGATGACCTCGATCCTATCTACCTTCCAGACGGCCACATCGTTTTCTGCACCACCCGCGCCCACACCTACGTCCGCTGCATGCCGCCCACCAGCGCCTTCCCCCTCGCGCGATGTGACGCCGACGGAAAGAACATCCACATCGTCTCCGCGAACAACGAGCCCGACTACCTCCCCTCGGTCATGAACGACGGCCGCGTCATCTACACCCGCTGGGAATACACCGACAAGCCACTCTGGCGCGCGCAAAAACTCTGGACCATCAACCCCGACGGCACGCAGGTCCAGATGTTCTGGGGCAACCAATCCGTCTGGCCCGACGTGATGAAGGACGCCCGCGCGATCCCCGGAAGCCGCCGCGTCATGTTTACGGGCTGCGGCCACCACGACTGGTTCGCGGGCTCCGTCGGCATCGTCGATCCCGACGGCGGGCGCGACTTCCCCCACGGCCTCACCAAGGTCACCGCCGAGATCCCCTGGCCCGAGTGCGGCAACGGACCCACCGACACCATCGAATCGCCCCGCTATCACCCCGGCGGAAAATTCACCGCCCACTACTCCCCATATCCCCTGAACGAAAACGACTTCCTCGTCTCCGCCACCCGGGGCGACACATTCGCCCTCTATCTCATGGACGTCGACGGGAATGCCGAACTGATCTACGAGGGGACCCACAACATCTTCCACGCGATGCCCCTCCGTCGGCGGACAAAGC
Organism: Verrucomicrobiia bacterium; assembly: GCA_020847615.1. Classification (GTDB taxonomy): domain Bacteria; phylum Verrucomicrobiota; class Verrucomicrobiia; order JADLBR01; family JADLBR01; genus JADLBR01. Next base: position 138 of record JADLBR010000076.1, on the reverse strand, counting down.
CGCCCGTTGTTCCCGACCGCGTCGCGTGGCCCAAGCCCAACGACACCGCCCCGGCGGCCGACGGCGTCATCTTCAGCAACAACGTCTTCGAGGGCGCGCCAAGAGAATTGCTCGGCAAGGCGAAATTCCTGCGCGTCT
>JADLBR010000075.1 GCA_020847615.1 Verrucomicrobiia bacterium | reverse complement strand
TTTCGAAATCACAAACTGTTGGCCGCGTTTCCAGTGCCGAAAACCGATCGGGGACCCATATTTCAGAGCGCGGTTTTCCTTTGAGCCTGCATATTTCGCGCATGCGCGTGAAATATGCAGGCTAGCCCGACAATTCCGCAGCCGAACGCGTGGGCGTTGGGTCGCCGATCGCCTGAGCCGATCGGTTGCGCTTTTCACGCGGGCGGCGCTTGCCAGAAACTTCAAAGTCCGTGGCACCCGGAATCATAACGCGAGCTATCAATCAAGAACGCGTTCCACGGACGCCGCCTGAAGGCGGCACTACAAACCCGAAGCCGCGGGAATGTTCGTAGTGCTGCCTTTAGGCTGCCCCCGACCCTCCAAAGGTTCCGCCCCGGACAATTCGGCGCGTGGTCGACTCTGGATGCGCGCCGACGCCAGGCTTCCCCACCTCCCGCCACTGGCCCGGCGCAAGCCCCCCCAGCCGCAGATCACCGACGGCCACGCGGATCAGCCGGAGCGTGGGATGGCCAACCGCCGCCGTCATCCGACGCACCTGGCGATTCCGCCCCTCCCTCAGCGTGACCTCCAGCCATGCGGTCGGGACAGATTTCCGGAATCGGATCGGCGGGTCTCGCGGCGGAACGTCGGGTTCCGCGTCCAGGACGCGCGCCTCGCAGGGACGACATTTGCCATCGCTGAGCCTCGGCCCCGCGCGCAGCGCCTCGATGGCCTCGCCGTCCGGCACGCGCTCCACCTGCACCCAATAGGTGCGCGGGTGCGCGAACCTCGGGTCGAGGAGCCGATGGATCATCGGCCCGTCGTCCGTCAGGAGCAGCAGTCCCTCGCTATCCGCATCCAGCCGGCCGGCGGCATACACCCCGCCCGGTAGCCCGAATCCCCCCAGGCCACGCCGCCCGGCGGAACCCGTGAACTGACTCAGCACGCCGTATGGTTTATTGAACGCGATGTAGCGCGGACTGCCCACGGTCACCGCGCCCCGTCCCCCAGCGCGCGGAACATCGCCAGCATGTTCTCCAACGGGGTCGGGCCCTGGACGTTGTGGATCGCGTTGAACACGAATCCGCCGCCCGGGTTGAAGATCGAGAGGCGATCCCGCACCTCGCGATACACCTCCTCCGGCGTGCCGAACGGCAGCGTCTTCTGCGTGTCCACCCCACCGCCCCAGAACACCAGGTCCTCGCCAAACTCGCGCTTGAGGCGCGCGGGATCCATGTCCGTCGCAGAGCACTGCACCGGATTCAGCACGTCGAAGCCGGCGGCGATAAACTCCGGGATCAGCCCATAGACCGAGCCGCAGGAGTGGATGAACGTCTTCCATCCCGTCCGCCCGTGGATGATCCGGTTGATGCGGCGGTGATAGGGCTGAAAGAGCTCGCGGTACGCCTCGGTGGATATGAACGGGCCGCGCTGCGTCCCGAAATCTGTGCCCGTGATCAGCGCCACGTCGACGCTGTCGCCGAATATGCCAATGAGCGTCTCCAGGTTCCTCTCGGCGATCGCGCATTGCCGCTCGAAGATCTCAAGGACGTAGTCCTTCCGCGCCACCGTCGATATGTACCACTCCTCGATGTCGCGGATGCCCTTCGGGTGCTTCAGGAAGGGCGCCGGCACCAGGGCGATGTCGCCAAACCCAGTCCCCGGGATGATCAGGATGCGACCGGCGTCGGGATTCCGGTCGAACCACGCCCTCTTGCCGCGGTAATATGCGATGTCGGCATCGGAGAGCGGCCCGAATTCCTCCAGATTGTCCTCGACGTTGAGGCGGTCGTCGTCAATCGGGGGCTGGCGCACGATCGAGTCAAAGAAATACCCCCCCTTCGGCATGCGCCCGCTGGGCGGGGCGGACGTGTCGCCCTCGGGATAGATCATCAGGTCGCCGCTGGCGGGATCCACCGTCGTGTTGAACGCGCCGGGCACGAGCACCTCGGTTCCGTCGAATAGAACGAACGGTTTCCAGTCCGCGCACTCGATGCCAAAGATCGTCTTGCGCGGCAGCACCCCGATCACGTCGATGCCCAGTGCCGCGCGCAGGTCGTCGTCCACCTCCCCGAGCATCTGGTAGGGCTCGCAGACCTTCACCCTCCACCCGGCGTCGCCGACCACCGCCCGCCGCAGCCGGTCGACCGCCGCCACGTGTATGCCCGTCACAAACGTCGCGCCGAAGTCCACGCAGGCGCGGTCGGGTTCGCGATGGTTCAATACCGCCCGCAGTCGCTCCCGGGAAGTCATGGCTGAAGCCAATGATGCCCCGGATCTGCCGCCGCCGTCCATCCGCAATATATTGGGCCGGGCTTGGCGAAGCGCCCACCATCAGCCAGATCCCATCCGGCAGCCGCCGGACCACCGCGGTAGAAGATGTAGCCGAAGCCGTGAGGCTTTGGCCGGACGCTCGCGCGTTCGGCTACGGGATGCGATGCGGCAATCTCCGAGCCATCGATGCGCTTCGTGAAACGTACCCAGGCACGGTGCCACGCCTGCGCCCTGCCCATCGTAACCACTTTGGAACAAGGCGGTTTTGCTCGCCAGCAGTCTGGTCGCACTTGGCAAAGCCCGACAGGCTGCTAGGCTCCGACAAGCTTCAGACACTACTCATCAAGGAGGCCCCATGGATTGCCATCGTGTGACCCGTCGCGAATTCCTTCTCGGAGCGTCCGCCGCCGCGGCCGCCACGCTGCTGCCACCATCCGCGGCATGGCCCGCGGTCCCCGCCAGGGGAACCCACGCCGACCTGATGGCGCTCGGCAAATGCGGGGTCAAGGCCTCGCGACTCGGATTCGGCACCGGGAGCAACGGCGGCCGCGTCCAGCGCGACCTCGGCCAGGACGCCTTCACCGAACTCTTTCGCTACGCTTTCGACAAGGGCATCCGGTACATCGACACCGCCGACAACTACAAGACGCACGGCATGGTGGCCGAGGCCATCAAGGGATTGCCCCGCGAGGAACTCTTCATCGTCTCCAAGATGCCCTGGCGCAAGGCCGGCGTCTCCGACAAGCCCATCGAGACGATCGAGCGCTACCTCAGGGAACTGGGCACCGATTACCTCGATTGCCTCATGATCCACTGCGCGACCGTCAACGA
>JADLBR010000074.1 GCA_020847615.1 Verrucomicrobiia bacterium | reverse complement strand
TTTTCGAAATCACAAACTGTTGGCCGCGTTTCCAGTGCCGAAAACAGATCGGGGACCCGTATTTCAGAGCGCGGTTTTCCTTTGAGCCTGCATATTTCGCGCATGCGCGTGAAATATGCAGGCTAGCTCGAAAATGCCGTCGGCTCGCGGATAGCGGCCCGGGGACGGTTTGCACTCCACAGGCCGTCGGCCGAAATCAGGCGATCCCCCGGGGCCATGGCGGCGCCCGGTTTCGCGCGCGGCGCTGTGCGGCGCGGCGCGTCCTCGCACCGCTTTGCGCCGAAGGGGCACTCCCCGCCCCCGACAAAATTATTGGGAAAACCCCATTTTTTAATAGCGCGCGGTCCCCTGCGTATTATAAATGCCGCCGATGACTCCATCCGTCGTTGCCGGAACATCCGCCTGGCGAATCTCATCCGACTGCGTGGATCTGTGCACCACAGAAGTCGGCGGCCATCTGGGCCCGGTCACGTTCACCCTCAAGAATCGGCGAATCCAACCTTTCGCCATGGCCCCCTGGCAGCGAGAGATCCTCCCTCGCGAAACGCCCCCCATCCTCCGCGTCCTGCGGGGCGATTTCTTCTGCCTGCCCTTCGGCGGCAACGGCACCCCTTTCCGCGGCGAGCGCCACCCGCCCCACGGCGAAACCGCCAACGAGCGCTGGCAATTCCGCGATCTCGTCGCCGAGGGCCCCGCGCGCACGCTGCACCTGTCCCTCGATACGGACGAGCGCCCAGGGCGGGTCGACAAGCGCATCACGCTCATCAATGGCCAGACGGTCGTCTACTGCAAGCACGTGGTCTCCGGCATGCGTGGCCCCATGTGCTTCGGCCACCACGCCATGGTCCAATTTCCCGATCGTCCCAATTCCGGCCTCCTGTCCACCAGCCCCTTCCATTTCGGCCAAGTCCTCCCCGTCCCCTTCGAAAATCCCGCGCAGGGCGGCTACTCGACCCTGAAGATGGGCGCCGAGTTCCGCTCCCTGGACAAGGTCCGCACCGCCGATGGCGGGATCACCGACCTGTCCCGCTATCCCGCGCGCCGCGGCTTCGAGGACCTGGTCCTGATCGCCTCCAGACCCAGGAAGCTCGCGTGGAATGCGGTCGCGTTTCCCCAGGAGCGCTACGTCTACTTTGCGCTGCGCGACCCCTCGGTCCTCGCCTCGACGATCCTTTGGATTTCCAACGGCGGTCGCCACTACGCCCCGTGGGACGGGCGGCACGTCAACATCATGGGCATCGAAGACGTCACCGCGTATTTCCATCTCGGGCTCGCCGAGTCCGCGGCACGCAATCACCTCCGCCAGCGCGGGATCCCCACGTCGGTCGACTTGAATCCCAGGCGCCCCCTCGAGGTCAACTACATCATGGGCATCGCCCCGATCCCGGCCGGATTCGATCACGTCGCGGACGTCCGGCCCGCGAAGGCGGGCGTCATCGAGATCCGTTCGAGGTCGGGGGCCGCCGTCCGCACCCAGGTGGACCTCAAGTTCCTCAGAAGCGGAAGCCCCCCCGCCACGCACGGCTCTTGAGGGCGGCTCCCCTGCCACCCCGTGACCGGTGCCCTGTCACACAAGCTGCGGCACTTGGCCGGAGAGATCCTCGACCACCCGCGCGCACAGCCACAGCACGTCCGACAGCCGATTGAGATATCGGATCACGCAGGGATTGGCCTCACGCACCTCATCCCCGAGCCGCAGGACCTCCCGCTCCGCGCGCCGGCAGACCGTCCGGGCCAGATGCAACCCCGCCGACATCGGCGTCGCCCCGGGAATGTTCCACCCGTTGGTTTTCAGCCCCCGCGCCTCAAGGACCAGAATCACCCCGTCGAGTCGGTTCACCATCGCCTCGTCAACAAATTTGAAGCCCTTCCCCGCATACTTTTCGCGGTCGGTCGGCAGCACGGCCAACTCCCCCATCACGACCACGAGCTCCCTCTGAACCCGTAGCATCTCCTCCGCGATCCAGCGGTCCTCCCGATGGGAACGGGCTAGGCCGATGGCCGCGCTCAATTCATCGATCGCCCCGTATGCCTCGATCCGGCCGTCCGTCTTCGGCACCCTGTGCCCAAACATGAGCCCCGTCGTGCCGTCATCACCCGTCCGCGTAGCAATCGACATGCCCCCCTATATCATCCCTTCCGCGCTTTGAGAAGCCCCGCGAATCTGCCAGAGTCACCCCCATGAGCGCCCGGGGTTCCGCCCAGATCATCTACGACGCCAGCACCCGCTCCGCAGACATGCTGTATGCGACCCGCATGATAGTGCCCGACGCATTCCTCTGGGCGCGCATCCGCGGTCGCACGTATGCCGTCCTCTCTGATCTGGAGGTCGACCGGGGCCGACGCCAAGCGGCGGTCCACCACGTCGTCCCGCTCTCCGGCCTTGAGCGAAACCTATCCGCCGGGGTCTCTCGGCGGCCTTCCGTCGCGGCCCGCATCGCCCTCTTCCTGCGCGAACACGGGATCCGCGCGGTCGAGGTGCCGCGCGATTTCCCCCTCGGCCTCGCGACGGACCTGCGCCGGCTGAAGATCTCCGTCCGCCCCACCCCCAGTTCTCTCTTCCCCGGCCGGATCTCAAAGTCGCCCGCCGAGATCAGGTCCATCCGCGAAGCCCAGCGCGCCGCCGAGGCCGCCATGGCCCGGGCAGAGGAGATCCTCCGCGCGTCCCGGCCCACCGCCAACGGACGCCTCCGCCTCGCGGGCAAGGCCCTCACCTCGGAATTCATGCAAGGCGAGATCAGCGCATGCCTGGCGCGCCATGGCGCCCACGCCACGCACACCATCGTCGCCGGCGGCATCCAGGCATGCGATCCGCACGAAAGCGGCCATGGCCCGCTCCAGGCCCATCGCCCCATCATCGTCGATATCTTCCCCAGGATGGAGCGCACGGGTTACTGGGGGGACATCACCCGCACCTTCGTGCGCGGAGTCCCTTCCGAGGCCGCCCTGCGCCTCTACGACACCGTCCTCGCCGCACAGAGGCGCGCGCTCGAGAGGATCCGCGCCGGCGCAGATGGCAGACGGATCCAGCAAGACACCCGGGCCTTTTTCGATTCGATGGGATACCCCACGAGGGAAGAACGCGGTCGCCGCACAGGCTTCTTCCACGGGCTCGGCCATGGCGTGGGCCTCGAGATCCACGAACCCCCCCGCATGGCCGACGGACCGTTGACCAACCGCACGGTGATTTCCGTTGAGCCCGGTCTATACTACCCCGGAATCGGTGGTGTCCGCATCGAAGACCTCGTGACCGTCACGCCCACGGGGCACACGAACCTCACCACGTACCCCAAGCGGTTCCTGCTCCGCTGAATCCCGCAGACCAAACCACGCCGCCGACCCGAAACTTTACCGCGCGCGCGAACCCTCGGGCGGTGGCTAGGAGTTTGTCGGACTTCGTCCGGCAAACTCCTCTGGCACCTTGCCGCCCACGCCGCCGGTCGCGCGACCGCAAGGCGGGCCTTACTGGATCTGGGAACCGATCAGCGCGCCAACGCCAGCGCCCGCGGCACCGCCGATCAGCGCCCCGGTGCCACCACCGGCCGCTCCGCCAATCGCCGCTCCGCCCAATGCGCCGCCCACCGCGCCCTTCTCGGTATTCGAGCATCCCACGACGCCCAACCCCATGATCGCCACCAACAGCATCATCAGCTTCTTCATAGTACGGATCTCTCCTCCGATGCCGAAACCTTGCCCGACCACCGCGCCGGCGCAATACGAAATTTCTCCGCGAGACGCCGCCGCCCGCCGCCTCAACGGCAGTAGCGGATGCGCGGCACGTACACCACCGAGGGCCTATGGCCATAGCCGTAGGACCGATAGTGCGGATAGTGGCTCCGGTAGTACGGCCCATAACAGTGCGACCGCGAAGAATACACCACCACCGGGCTCCGATAATAGCCGTGGTGATAGTGATGGTACGACGGCCGATAATACGATCTCCCGCAGTCCCGGTACCCGAACGACACGCTGAACCCGCCCGCCATGGCGCCCGCGCACAAGGCCCCAAACACCATCATGAACAACATCGCCTTTTTCATCGTCGGACTCCTTTGTTCCTGCCACTTCTGACGCCCCCCGCCGCCAAACCCTTCAAAGAATCCACGCCGCCCGTTCGAAAATTCCGACCGCGGCTTCAGACCCCGGGACCACCCCGACGCATGCCGCAAGTAACCTGGAGATCCCATCCGGCGGCCGCCGAACCACCGGGGATGAAAATTTCCCTCGCAAAGCCGCGAAGAACGCGGAGAACTCCTTTGCGCCTTGGCGAGAAGTTTGGAATTCTCGAGTCAGCGCCGCCCCCGGCGCGCGGGGGCGGAGCCAGCCAGCGTTCTCCAAGCGCCGGATTATTCACGAGGGAACTTCTGGTGGATCGCGAAGTGCCTGAAGGCACCACTACGAACATTTCCGTGGTTTTGGGCTCGTAGTGCCGCCTTTAGGCGGTGTCCGCATAACCTGCTGATGCCGTGTATTTTGTGACACGCATCGAAGTGTCCCCAACTTTGAAGTTTCAGGTCAGCCCCGCCGTCGGCACGGGCGCGCGCCCCCCGCACTCCGGACCTACACCTTCTTCTTTCGGAACAGGTGCGTCGCCGTCCCGTGCAGCAACTCGGCGCTCTCCATGAGCGTCTCGGAGAGCGTCGGATGCGCGTGGATCGTGCCGCCGAGGTCTCCCGCAACCGCCGCCATCTCGACGGCCAGGGTCCCCTCAGCTATCAATTCTCCCGCTCCCACGCCCACGATCCCGACCCCGAGCACCCGCTCGGTCTCCGGATCGTAGATCACCTTGGTCAGTCCCTCGGTGCGCCCGAGCGTCAGCGCGCGGCCCGACGCCCCCCAGGGGAACCGCGCCACATCGACCTTCTTCCCCTGCGCCATGGCCTCGGTCTCGGTCAGGCCGCACCAGGCCACCTCGGGGTCCGTGAAGACCACCGCCGGAATCGCGATGTTGTCGAACTCGGCCGGCTCGCCCAAGAGAGCCTCGACGGCGACGCGGCCCTCGCGGGAGGCCTTGTGCGCCAACATCGGTTCGCCGGCGACGTCGCCGATCGCCAGTATCCGCGGGTCGGCGGTGCGCTGCTTCCGGTCAACCCCGATGAACCCCTTGGCATCCACCTTCACGCCGGTCTTCTCCAGGCCAAGCCCATCCGTGTTCGGTTTCCGCCCCACGGAGACGAGCACCCTGTCGAACGTCAGTCTCTTGGAGCCATCGGGCCCCTCCAGCGAGACGTCGATGCCCTTCTTCTTCGCGTCGAGCGAGACGACCTTCGTCTTCAGCAGGATCGCCTCGAACTTCTCCTCGAGCCGCTTCTGGAGGGGACGCACGAGATCCCGGTCCGCCCCCATGAGAATGCCGTCCAGCAACTCGACCACCGTGACCTTGCTGCCGAGCGCCGCGTAGACGGTGCCCATCTCCAGGCCGATGTAGCCCCCGCCCACCACCAGCAGCCGCTCCGGGATCTCGTCCACCTGGAGCGCGCCCGTCGAATTCATGACCCGGGGATCATCCACCTGAAACGCCGGGGGAATCGCGGGCCGCGATCCGGTCGCGATGATCACGTGATCGTATTCGACCGCACCGTCGTCGCCACCCTCGATCCGGAGCCGGGCGGAGGACTCGAACACCGCCCTCCCCCGGATCAGTTCGACGCCGCGGGACTTGCACAGGCCCGCGATGCCGCCCGCCAACTGCTCGACCACGTGCCCCTTCCACTTCCTGACGCCCGCCACATCGATCTTTGGATCCGCGAAAGACAACCCCATCTCACGCGCCTCGCGCGTCTCGTTGATCAGTTTCGCCAGATGCAGCAGGGCCTTCGACGGGATGCATCCGCGGTTCAGGCACACGCCGCCGAGCGCCGCCGATTCCTCGACCAGGGCCACCTTCTTCCCCTTGTCCGCCGCGAGGAACGCCGCCGCGTACCCGCCCGGCCCCGCACCGATCACCACGATCTCCGCCCGCCTCACAACATCGCTGCCAGCCATCTGATCCTCCCTCTCTCAAACATCCAAGAGCTTCCCGGCGAACTCCTCGAACGCCAGCGCCACCCGCCGCGTGAAACGCGCCCCATCGGCCCCGTCGATCACGCGGTGATCATAGGTCACCGACAGGGGCATGATCAGTCTCGGCTCGAACCTCTCGCCGCGCCACACGGCCCGGACCGACCCGCGCGCCAGGCCCAGGATCCCCACCTGGGGCGGGTTGAGCAGCGGGGTGAATCCCGTCCCCCCGATGCCTCCGAGGTTCGATATCGTGAACGTCCCCCCCTGCAATTCCTCAACCGCCACCTTCCGGTCGCGCGCCCGCTGCGCCAGCCCATTCAGATCGATGGCCACCTCCCGCAGCGTCCTCTTGTCCGCATCGCGGATCACCGGGACGATCAGCCCCGCGGGCGTGTCCACCGCCACGGATACGTGGTAGTAGCCCTTCACCACCAGTTCACCCCGGGCCACGTCGTAGCTCGAGTTGAATTGCGGGAACTCCTTGAGCGCCTCCACGACCGCCTTCACCGCGATGGTCGTCATGGTCAGCGCCCCGCCCGCCGCCTTCACCTGGGGCGCGAATCTCTTCCGGAACGCCTCGAGATCCGTGATGTCCGCCTCGTCGAAGTGCGTGACCATCGGCGCCGACCAGGCCACCGCCATCTGGTCGGCGATCTTCCGCCGAAGCGAGCTGATCGGCTTCCTCTCAATCGGCCCCCATTGCGAGAAATCGGGCAACGGCGGCGCGATCGGCCCGCGCCCAGGGCCACCGGGCCCGGCCATGCCGCCCTCGCGGACGAATGCCTTGACATCATCCACCGTGATCCGGCCGCCCCCCGCGGACCCCCGCACCCGCGCCAGATCCACGCCCAGCTCGCGCGCCAGACGCCGCGTCGCCGGACCGGCGGGCACCCGCCGCCCGTCGGTTGCCACAGGCGTGGCGGCGACCGCGCCCCGGGGACCCTCGGCCGCAACCGTCGTGGCGGGCACCGGAACGGCCGCCGCCGGCGCGGCGACCTTCTTCTCCGCCGGGGCCTCCGTCGCCCCGCCGGCGCCCTCGACAAGGATGAGGTCCGCCCCGATCTTGATGTGGTCGCCGGCCTTGATCATCACGCCCGCCACCCGCCCCGCCACGGGCGACGGAACCTCGACCACCGCCTTGTCGGTCTCCACCTCGGCGATCGGCTGATCCTTGGCAACGGAATCGCCCGCCTTCACCAGCACGTTGACCACGTCCCCGGCCTCGATCCCCTCCCCCAACTGCGGCAGGCGCACCGCCTGCGGCCCACCCGCGGACTCGGTTCCCACGCCCGCGACGGCGGCCGCGGCCCGGCCCGGCCCACCCTCCGCCGGTTGCAGCGCGGGTTGCTCGGGGCCACGCCCCACCGGCGCGGCCCCCTCGCCCCCGGGCTCAAATTCAAACAGCGCGGCCCCCACCTTCACGTGATCGCCCGCCTTGACCGACACCCTCGTGATGCGCCCCGCCCCGGGCGCCGGCAATTCCACCACCGCCTTGTCGGTCTCGATCTCGGCGAGCGGCTGGTCCTTGCGCACCTCATCGCCCACCGCCACGAGGACGTTCACGATGTCCCCCGCCTCGATCCCCTCGCCCAACTGCGGCAACGCTATTGATGTGGCCATCGCTCGGGTCCCTCAGGTCAGTAAGGAAAATGGCTTCTCGGGATCGATGCCGAGTTCGGCCACCGCCTTCGCGGCAACGCGCGGCTCGATCTCGCCCCGCCGCGCCAGGGCGTGCAGCGCGGCCAGCGCGATCGACTCCGCGTCGACCTCGAAATGCCTGCGCAGGTTCTCGCGCGTCTCGCTGCGCCCAAAACCATCCGTGCCCAGCGAGGTGATGCCGCCCGGCACGAATGGCGCCACGAGGTCCGGCAGCGCCCGCATGTAGTCCGAGGCCGCGACCACCGGGCCCTTCTCCGCCTCGAATAGCTGCGTCACCCACGGCCTCCTCGGGGCCTCAGACGGGTGCAGCATGTTCCATCGCGTCGCCTCCAGCGCGTCCTGGCGCAGCGCCTTGTAGCTCGTCACGCTCCAGACGTCCGCCGACACCCCGTATCGCTCGCCCAGGATCTCCTGGGCCTTCAGGGCGCAGTTCAGGATCGCCCCGCTGCCCCACAGCTGCGCCTTGATCTTCTTCTTCGCCGGCCCCGGGCGCACCCGATAGATCCCCCGGATGATCCCCTCCTCCGCCCCCTCAGGCATCGCCAGGTGGTCGTAGTTCTCATTCTCGACGGTCAGATAGTAGAACAGGTCGCCCTGCTCCTCGTACATGACGCGCAGCCCGTCCCGGATGATCACCGCCAGCTCGTATCCAAACGCCGCGTCGTACGCCCGGCAGTTGGGCACGTTCATCGCCATCAGCAGGCTGTGGCCATCCTCGTGCTGCAGGCCCTCGCCATTCAGCGTCGTGCGCCCCGCCGTGCCGCCCACCAGAAAGCCGCGGCAGCGCATGTCGCCCGCCGCCCAGATCAGGTCCCCCACCCGCTGGAACCCGAACATCGAATAGTAGATGTAGAAAGGGATCATGTTGACGCCGTGCACCGAGTACGCCGTGCCCGCCGCCACGAACGATGCCATCGCGCCCGCCTCGTTGATCCCCTCTTGCAGGACCTGGCCGTTGCGCGCCTCCTTGTAATACTGCAGCTGGCCCGCGTCCACCGGCGTGTAGAGCTGCCCCAGCGCCGCGTAGATCCCGAATCGCGCGTACAGCCCCTCCATGCCAAATGTCCGCCCCTCGTCCGGAACGATCGGCACCACCAGCCTGCCGATCTCCTTGTGGCCCATCAGTCGATTCAGGATCCGGACAAACGCCATCGTCGTCGACATCGGCGCGCCCTCGCGCGTCGCCCCAAGGAACTCCTTGAACTCGTCCATCGCCGGGGCCTTGAACTCCGGCCCGCGCTGCCGCCGCTGCGGCACCGAGCCCCCCAGCGCGTCGCGCCGCTCCTTAAGGTACTTGAACTCCGCGCTGTCCTCCTTGAACCGGACAAACGGCAATTTCACCGCCTCCTCGTCATTCAGCGCGATCCCAAACCGGTCGCGGAACAGCAGGATGGCCCTCCGCCGCTGCGCGTCGTCCTTGCCCAGCGACTTCTGGTTGTGAGCCACGTTCTGGCCCTCGCCATACTCCCCGAGCCCGAATCCCTTGATCGTCTTGGCCAGGATCACCGTGGGCACGCCCTTGTGCCGCACCGCGTGCCAGAACGCGGCGTACACCTTGTCGGGGTCATGCCCCCCGCGCTTGATCCTCTGGATCTCCTCGTCCGACATCCGCTCCGCCAGCTTCGCCAGCTCCGGATACTTGCCGAAGAAATCCTGCCTCACGAAACTCCCGGGGCTCACCGAGTACTTCTGGTACTGCCCGTCGACGACCTCCATCATCCGCTGCAGCAGCAGCCCGGACCTGTCCTCCTCCAGCAGCACGTCCCACTGCCCGCTCCACACCACCTTGATCACGTTCCAGCCCGCGCCACGGAAAATCCCCTCCAGTTCCTGGATGATCTTCCCGTTGCCGCGCACCGGCCCGTCGAGCCGCTGGAGGTTGCAGTTGACCACCCACGTCAGGTTGTCCAGCCCCTCCCGGGCCGCCACCGTCAGGCAGCCCAGTGACTCCGGCTCATCGCACTCGCCATCGCCCAGAAACGCCCACACCCGGCAGTTGTCGGTGTCCTTGATGCCGCGATCCCTCAGATACCGGTTGAACCGCGCCTGAAAGATCGACATCACCGGCCCGAGCCCCATCGAGACCGTCGGGAATTGCCAGAATCCCGGCATCAGCCAGGGATGCGGATACGAAGATAGCCCACCCCCTTGCCCCAGCTCGCGCCGGAAGTTCTCGAGATGCCTCTCCGTCAGCCTCCCCTCCAGAAACGCGCGGCCATAGACACCGGGCGAAGCGTGTCCCTGAAAGTAGATCTGGTCCCCTCCCCCGGGCGCGGACGGGCCCTTGAAGAAATGATTGAACCCCACCTCGTAGAGCGTCGCCGACGACGCGTAGGTCGATATGTGGCCGCCGATGCCGGGCGATTCGACGTTGGCGCGCACCACCATCGCAAGGGCGTTCCAGCGCACCATGCTCTTGATGCGGCGCTCCATCTCCCGGTCGCCCGGACGGGCCGGCTGGTCTTTCGTCGGGATCGTGTTGCAGTAGGGCGTCGTGTGCCCCAGCGGGATATCGATGCCGCGCCGCCGCGCCCTATCCTCCAGCCGATTCAGCAGCCAGGTCGCCCGACCCGCGCCCTTCTCGTCCAGGATGTACTCCAGCGAGTCAATCCACTCGCGCGTCTCCAGCGGATCCGGGTCCGTCTCGAGCCGCGCCGCGGGCGCCACACCACCATCAGAGCCATCGTCCATATGCTGCAACCCGCCCTCGCCCGAGCGCTGCGCACTGCGGCAGCCTCGGGTTCCGCGGGGGAACCCGTAATTTATACACGATTCCACGCCGGAGCCAATCCCGAGTCCCAAAAAATTCCCCTCCCAAAAAACCGCCCTTGCCTACCCTCTCGCCGGGTGCAAATTGGCCCCCTTCCCATGAACAGGTCGTCTCTCCTCGGATGCTCGGTCGCGGCGCTCATGCTGGCCCTGCTGACCAGCCTCGCCATGAACGGCATTCTCTATTTCGCCATCAAGATGCGCGAACCCGCGACCGTCACCGCCGACAGCGACTTGATCCAGGAGTCCGAGATCCTGGCCGCCGAGGGCCGCACCAAGAACAAGATCGCGGTCATCGACCTGCGCGGCATCATCGCCTACGAGATCGAGGGCTACCTCGGCGACTCCATGGTCGACGATGTCCTCCTGCGCCTCCGCCAGGCCCGCGCCGACGAGAACGTCAAGGCGATCGTCCTCCGCGTCGATTCCCCCGGGGGCGAGGTCAACGCCAGCGACATCCTGTACAACGAGCTGAAGCGCACCCGCGACGGCGACGCGAAGCGGGGCCCCATCCCGATCGTCTGCCACTTCATGTCGGTCGCCGCGTCCGGGGCCTACTACGCCGCCATGGGGTCCAGCCACATCGTCGCCAACGACATGACCATCACCGGAAGCGTCGGGGTCATACTCCAGTCGCTCGAATACCGCGGCCTCTTCGACAAGATCGGCCTCCAGATGCACACGTTCAAATCCGGGAAGTTCAAGGATATCCTCTCCGGTTCCCGGCCCATCACCCAGGAGGAGATCGACTACATCCAGAAGTTTGTCATGGAAAGCTACGACAAGTTCGCCGGCATCGTCGCCAGGGAGCGCGACCTGGAACTGGAGCCGTTCAAGAACGGCGCCGCCGATGGGCGCATCCTGTCCGGCCCGCAGGCCCTCAACCTTCGGCTCGTGGACCAGCTTGGCTACTTCGAGGACGCCATCGAAAAGGCCAAGGAACTCGCGGGCATCAAGACCGCCAAGGTCATCCGCTACGATGCGCCCGTCAGCTTCTCCAGGCTCCTGCGACTGTTCGGGCGGGCCCCGGAGACCAGGGTCGATATCGGGCTCCTCCCCGCCAGCTTCCGCATGCAGCCCGGCAAGGCGTATTTCCTCTCGTCCCACCTTTTCACCCCATGAGCGCCGGACGACCGTGGAATGCGCCGGCCCCGGCGCCACGCGCCGCACGCCGCCCTGTGAGCCATGGCTGATCCGGGCATAGCCGCCGTCATAGCCGCAGCCCTCGCCGGCTGCACAGGAATCCTCGTGTGGCTCACGGCGCGCCAGCGGGCCCGACTCGGCCCAGGGTGGGCCGACCGGGTCCCCTCCATCCGCCTCGACAGGTTTTCCATCGGCGTCGGGTTGCTCTCTTTCTGCCTGATCGCGCTCGTGAGCTTTGGCGCCATGATCGCTCTCGGCATGACCGCCGCCGCCCTGCTGGCGTGCAGGGCCGCGGGCCTCAATCCCTGGGTCGCCCTAGGCCTCGTCGGCCCGCGCGCCCGCACGACGCTCCTCCTTCCGCCCCTCGTCTATCTGGGGATATTGATGCCGCTCTACGTCAGCGCCGTGCTGTCTTTCCTGATCTGCGCCGCCCTGCACATCCCTTTTGAGCCCCAGCAGCTCATCCGCCTCTTCCAGCGCCTGGACTCCCCCTCCCAGTTGGCGGGTTTCGCGGTCATGGCGGTCATCGTCGCGCCGGTATCGGAGGAGATGTTCTTCCGGGGCCTCCTCCACGGATGGTTCAAGTCATTCATGCCCACGCGCCTCTCCGTCGCCATCACATCCCTGCTCTTTGGCGCCGTTCACTGGCATGCGCCCGCATTCCTGCCCCTCACGGTCCTGGGCCTCTCCCTCGCCCTGATCTACGAGGCCACGCGCTCGCTGTGGCCCGCCATCGCCCTCCACGCCATCTTCAACCTCGCGACCCTCGTCACCATGACCCTCTTCCCCCAGCTCGTGGGAAAATGACACCCGCCCTCGCCCATCTTGGGGAAGACCGGCTCATCGGCCTCCTCACCCGGAGGTGGCCTCGCGCCGGCGGTAGGCTTCGCACCGTCGCCCTGGGCGTCGGCGACGACTGCGCCGCCATCCGGGTGCCCGGATCGCGCCGGCTCCTCCTGCTCAAGACCGACGCGATCGTCGAGGCCGTCCATTTCCGCCCGGGCGAGACGCCCTCCAAGATCGGCTGGAAGGCGCTCGCCCGCTGCCTCAGCGACATCGCCGCCATGGGGGGCGAACCCGATGCGGCCCTCGTCTGTCTCGCGGTTCCTCCCGAGACCCCCCTGGCGCGCCTCCGGGGCATCTATCGCGGCCTGGGCCGCTGCGCCACTCGCTTCAACGTGGCCCTCGCCGGCGGCGAGACGGTCCGCGCCCGCGAATTGTCCCTCGCGATCACCCTCACCGGCTGGGTCGCGGCGGACCACATGGCGCGCCGTTCAGGCGCCCGCCCCGGGGATGCCCTGTGCGTGACGGGGCGGCTCGGCGGCTCGGGCGGCGGCCACCACCTCGCGTTCGAACCCCGGCTGGAGGAGGCGCAATGGCTGGTCAGGCACGCCCGTCCTTCTGCCATGATGGACATCAGCGACGGCCTGGCGTCCGACCTCCCGCGCCTCTGCCGCGCCAGCGGCGTCGGCGCCCGAATCGACCCCGACACCATCCCGGTCCGCCGCGGCGCCACTCTCCAGCAGGCGCTTTCCGAGGGCGAGGACTACGAGCTCCTGTTCGCCATCCCCCCTTCCCGCCTTCGGCTCATTCGCCGCCGCTGGCCCTTCCACGTGCCCGTCTCCGTCATCGGCGAGATCACGGCCTCGCGCGGCATCCGCCCACCCCTCGGCTCGCATGGCTACGACCACTTCCGAAAGCCCTGAACAGACCCGCCAGATCGCGGCGCGCTTCGCCGCGCACCTTCCCCCGGCCTGTGTCGTCGCGGTCTCGGGAGAACTCGGCGCGGGAAAGACCCACTTCATACAGGGCGCCGCCCGGGCCCTCGGTTTCGCGGACACCGTGACCAGCCCCACCTTCACCCTCGTCCACGAGTACCCCACCCCGCAAGGCCCAATCTTCCACGTGGATCTCTACCGGATCGCCTCCCCCATCGAGGCGGCATCACTCGGCCTCGACGAGACCTTTGCCGCGGGGCGCGCCACGTTCATCGAATGGCCCGAGCGCCTCGGCCCCGACCTCCCGGACGATGCCCTCCGTGTCCACATCCGCATCGCTGGCGACACCCGTCGCGAAATCGATCTGCCAACCCCGCTCGCACGGCCATGATCCTCGCCATCGAAACATCCTCGCCGCACCACTCGATCTGCCTCGCGCGCGTCAGTGCGCCCGATGACGTCATCGCCGCCTCCAGCTGGGAGGGCCTGGGCCGCTCGGGACGCCTGCTCTTGGAACTCGATGCCCTCCGCCCCCATCTCCCCGGAGTTCGCCTCATTGCCATCGGCACCGGGCCGGGCAGCTTCTCCGGCATCCGCGCGGCCATCAGCGCGGCCAAAGGCCTGCGCGCCGTCCTCGGCACCCCCCTGATCGGCATCTGCAGCGCCGATGCCGTCGCCGCGGATCTCGCCCGCGTCTCCCGCCTCGGTGTCTTCGCCGACGCGAAACGCAAAGAGCTCTATGTGACGGAATACGCCCTCGGCCAGCGCCTCCGTGGACCCACCACGATCCCAAGCGAGGGCCTGGAGGACTATCTCGCGAGACTCACCTTCGCCGTCAGCGCCGAGCCCATCCCGGGCATCCCCAATCGCGCCACACCCAGCGCCACCCGCCTCGCCCAGCTCGCCGCCGCATCCTGGCGCGCCCACCCGGGTCGCCACGAAGACCCAGAACCCATCTACCTCAGGGGACCCACGCCAACCCCCCTAACGCGCAACCCCTGACGCGCCCCCACCCGATTCCCAGCAACCTTCCGGGCGGGATGGCAATCACATCTCGACCAACTCGACCCTGCGGTTCTTGGCGCGCCCCTCCTCGCTGCGATTGCTCCCGACCGGCGCCAAATAGCTCGCACCCATGGGCGTTAACCGACTCGCCTCAATCCCATGGCGCGCGACAAGCTCGTTGACCACCGCCTCGGCGCGACGGCGCGACAGCCTCAGGTTGTAGTCAAACCCGCCCGCATTATCCGTGTGGCCCACCACCATCACCTTGATGCCGGGAGCCCCCAGCAGGAACTTGGCCATCTGTTCGATCGTCGGAGACGATTCGGGCTTCAGCGTCGCCTCGTTGAAATCGAAGTAGATCCCATAGAGCGCGATGTGACCCTCGGCCTCGATGCCCCCGGCCATCTTTTCGGCGCTGACGACCACCATGCGCTGCTCCATTGGCTTCTCCTCGACGATGTCCACCTGGACCAGGGGCTGACCCTTGGCCGGCACCAGACCCCCGCTCAGCCCCATTTGAAACTCCGTCACGAACACCGCCACCGTGACCCTGCCCTCGGGGCGATCCAATCTCGCGGCAACGTAGCGGCTGCCCTCGTTGTTATAATCGAAAATCTGGCTGAAAATGCCCTGGTAGCGCTTGCAGAACATGTACCCGAGTTCCTCCTTCGTGCCGGAAAACAGCGGATTGAATCCCTTGTCCGCCAGATCTTGCTGGTAGTTGCGGAACACCTCCAACGTCGTGCGCCCCGCCGGCGCCAGATAGCTGATCCGGGTGATCTTGCCCTCGATCATCTGCTCGCTCTCCATGCTCCGTCCACCGCTCGCGGGCACCGAGGGATTCAGCGCCTTGCCCAAGGCAAGGCCGTACTCGCCGTATTCCTGCGTGCTGTACTGGAAAATAAAGCTGTCCTGATAGCGTTTCACGAGCGGGTGATCGCGCGAGCCGACCATGTCTTGGCCCGGCGCCGCGACCGCCCGGGCCTGCACCAGGCAGCCACCGGCCACGATGGCACCAAGAAACCACGCGCGGAGGAAGGATCGAATCGCCATATCCTTCACGTATAGTCCAACGGGCCCAGGCCCGCAAGCGATCGCCGACAACGGGAGCCGATCCCAAATTCCGACATGCCGCCCGCCTGTCTCCGATCCGTCCCCCCGTAACCCTCAAGGCGGGACGTCTTCCAGCGTCACGCGCACGGTACGAGCGTTGCGCGCGTCGGCATCCCACACGTCCAGGGTCAGGACGTCACCGGGCCGGTGCGCCTGAAGGATCTCGATCACCTCGTGCTGGTAGCGCACCGGGCGCGCATCGACGGCGCGTATCAGACTTTCGCGCGTCAGGCCGGCTCTCGCGGCGGGGCCGCCAGGCTCAATCGGAATCGTGATGATGCCCTCGATGTCCTTGGGCAGGCGGCGGATGAAGCCCGCCGGCTGAGAGCAGAGTTCCTCGAACCCGCACCCCATCGTGCCGCGCCTGACGGGTCCACGGACGCGCAGCAGGTGGCCGATAGCATCCGGCGGGGCGACGATGGCGAGACCAGAAGACGCGCTCCCCTGATTGATGAAACCGGACTGCGTTCCAGCGACTCTCCCCGCCTCGTCAATCCAGGGACCGCCAGAAACGCCGGGAGGCGCCGGCGCGGCGACGAGGTAACAGCGCGTCGGCCATCGGAGATGAGAATAATAATTGAACGTCGGCTCCGGGCGCGCCACCTGACCACCGATCCAGACCCCATGGCGAAACTGGGCCATCCCATACATCTGAAGGCGGGAGCCCGCAGGCGGGACGGAGGCGGCGAGCCGGAGGAAAGGGGGACGGCACTCGAGTCCCTCCGCTCGAAGCAACCCGATGTCGTGTCCCGGATCGGCGCCCACGAGATGCGCGCTGTACCTGCCGTGTCCGGGCCAGAGGATCTCGTATCGGGCATCGGTCCGGCGGACGGCGTGCCCTGCGGTGATCACGTGCCCCTCGGCGTCCGCAAACCAACCCGAGGCCTCCAGGTGCCCGTCGGCCAGTATCTCCACGCAGGCAACCCTGGCGGCATCGAGGGACCCGCGCCGATGGCACGAGCCAATTCCCAGGGCACAGGCCAGCGCACAGGCGACATCAAGCGCCAGAACCCAGGCGTATGCGATGCGGGTTCTCATGGGACTGCGGCGGAAACGTCATGCGCGCCCCCGATCAATGGGCGGCCCCCGTGTCGAAGATAGGACCCGCCCGATCGGAAACCGCCTCGGGGTCTGCCGTCGGAATCCAGGGCGACCGCGGCACAGGCGCCGTCCGTCTCCACGTCGCCGCAGCGCATGGGCCCACTGGCACCGCGCTTTCGGAAAAGGACCACGTGCGCCCCATCACCACAGGTGATCCTGGCGGCATGGGCGTTCTGGGCCGACGCGGGCTCGATCACCGCAACCGCCCCGGGCCGCTCGCCAAGGCGCTGGACCTGCATGGCGACAAGGAACTCCTGGTCGCCCGATGCATCCGCCGGCCGCGCGTGCAGGATCCACTCGGGGAAATACTTGTCCCCGGGCACCGGGTCGCGGCTGTACCGGTTCACGGGCTCGACGGGAAAACCGGTGGTCACCTCGGGCACGATCCGCGAGGGCAGGAGAAACCGCCCTCGCAGGGCCGCCTCGGGGCACTCGATCTGAAAAGTCCCGCCCGCGTCCGCGCGAATGGGCACGATGGCGTGCAAGAGCCAATCGTACGCGGCGGGCTCCCCACGGGAGGCGACCACATCATGGATCACGACAAATCCCGGCTTCAGGAATAGGATGCGGCGCTCAAACTGTCCCAGCGCGCCCCGATAGATTTCGGGATCCGACGCATCGCCCACGACATATCCGTAATCGGCCGAGTCGGACCATTCGGTGATCCGCCCGTCGGCCCCCTCGGTGCATGCCGCCTGGCCCGCGCCATTCACCAGGAGCGTGTTGTGGGCGAGCGTCTGCATCGAGTACTCCTTGAAATGGGGGCTTCCATACCAGTCATAGTATCCGCCATCGATGGCCAGCTTGCCGCCGTAGGCGTGTATCACAAAGCTGTTCTGGTCGGCATGCTGATGGCCCGCCTGATATCGTCCGCTGTGCATCGCGACGGTGACGCCCTCGCGCCCATCGGCGAGCGACGTGTTGAAAATGGCGACCCCGATGTGCCTGTAGTGGATGGATTGCGGCAGGTCAACCGGCGCGCGCGGCACGATGCCGCCGACGGGCTCGCGCCCCCCGGAATACCAGAGCGCATAAGGGTCGCGGGTCCGCAGGGCGAGGTCCCGCACCCGACTCGCGCACGCGGGCCCGCGGGTGCCGTGGTTGGGCATTCCGGTGTCGGCAAAACTGACCGCCCACGCGTTGGGCGGCGCGCAATACATCGGGAAGCGCGCCGTCTGTCTCAGCCACGGGTGCTCGTACAGGTCGATCCCGCACGTCGCGCGCAGCATGTCGGCGTACTCCACGATGAACGAGAGGCCATAGTCCCAGTATGAGATGCCCTCGTTGTTGTCCCCCTGATAACCAAGGCACGGCAGAAATCTCCCCACGAAGAGTTGGCGGACGCATTCTGTCCACGCCCCCGCCGCCGGATGGTCGCCGAGCAGCACGATGCCCGATTCCGCCAGGCCGAGCGCCTGCAGCCACGCGTGGTTGTTGGCCTCCCCGTGGCGAAAGGGATTCAGCCGGGCGTAAAACTGCTCGGCACGCCGGGCGATAATCGATGCGACCCGCTCGCGCTCGCCCGCAGACATCGCGCCGCGCGAGGCGTCGTAGCACCAGTTCAGCCCCCTCAGAAGATGGTGTGCCCCGATGTCTCCCCGGCTCATGGCGCTCCCGCCTTCCGGATCCCACTCGCAGGCCTTCAGGGCCAATTCCCTGGCCCATCCGATCGCCTCTGCGTCACCGGTGACCATGGCGGCCCGGCCCAGATCCTCGAGGCGCCGGCCCGTGCCCCCCGTGATGCCGCCCGCGACTTTCCCGTACCACTCGATCCACGTGGGCCAGCGCGGGTCGCCAGGCACATGGGGCCCGGGATGCTCGGGAACACCCCGGCCAAACAGCTTCTTGGCGGACTTCAGGAGTTCGCCCCTCCGCGGGTCGGTCAGGCTCCCTTCCTTCATCCGGGCCCACTCCAGCAACCGCGGGCGCGCCTTCTCCGCGAGCGCCACGACAGGGGTCGCACCCGTAACGAATCGGTGTGCCTCGGGTGGGATATCCACCCGCTCGATGTCGGACCACCCCTCAACCAGATCGTCGGACGACCAGACGCGCCAGTAGTACGATGCTGGCTCGATGGGCGCTGCGGGCGTGTGGAAGTTGACGGCGCTCTGCGCGGTGACCGTCTTCTCTGGCAAGAACCCGGGATCCGTCGAATACTGGAGCCGCTGGGCGCACGCGCCGCGCGGGCGCGGCCAATCGAACATCGGGGGATTCGCGTACGAGACGCGCGCCCTGGCGGTCAGCCGACCCTGTCGCGGGACCACGCGCAGGCAGATGTTGTCGAACCACACCGTCATTTTCGCCTTGGTCTCGCCCCTCACCGCGGTCTTGTCCTTGACCCGCCCGTAGAGCTGGATCCGCGAGATGCCGAGGCCCGGAGTCACTTTCTTGCCCGACGAGCTCGTGAGGTCGCCTATCGGCAATTCGACGCGCCGCCACTTGCCGGAGAAATCGTCGCTGGCCCAAAACCACTGCTCGTCGCCCACAAAAAAGGACAGCCCCAGGTACGCGCCCTCGCACCCTTCCTCGATCTCCTCGCGGTGATCAAACGCGAGCGTGAGGTTCTTTTCGACGGTCACGGGCAGGCGCAGCTCGCACGCGCACGAGGCCGAGGGCACCGAGGCCCACACCCGCAGGCAGTGGCCCGTGCCATCGGGTCCGCCGGGCTCCACGCGCGCGTCGGCGCGCGGCGCCTCGAGCCCCGCATAGGCCCCCAGTCCCCCGCCCTTCTCGAAATCCGCCAAGTAGCGCATCGCCGAATAGCCCGCGCACGGGAGGGAGAGCGTGAGCACTCCGACCGCACCCACGAGATGCCACCGGGGGTCCACGACCAGAGCCTATCACCCCGCCAGAGCCTGGGTCGAGGTCCGTATTGATGCCACGGCCCCGCTAGTAGGCTGTTGAAGAACACCAACGGACACCGAGGCCGGCGTCCCTCCCTGGTTGCATCGGGAGGGCCCGCGGCCTCGCGGGCCGCGTCGGTCTTGGTCAGGAATGGGTCATTCAACGGGCCGCTAGCCTGCATATTTCACGCGCATGCGCGAAATATGCAGGCTCAAAGGAAAACCGCGCTCTGAAATACGGGTCCCCGATCGGTTTCCGGCACTGGAAACGCGGCCAACAGTTTGTGATTTCGAAAAATGGCGTTTGGGAGCGCGCGTCTCCATCCCAACCTGTTGCTATCGCGCGGTTTTCCCAGAGCCCGGGCACTTCACAGCCCGCAAGGCTGTGAAATGTCCGGGCTAGAGGGCAAGACCTCCCTATTCCAACTTGGTTATGGCCAAGACGCGGCACCATGCCTGGACGAGTTGAACGAATCGCCGTCCCGTTGCATAACCCCATTGTTCACAACTAGGAATCTGTCGGACTTTCTCCGACAGATTCCTCTGGCAAAACCGCCTTCGATCTATACTGAGCGTCATAAATAATTGCGCATCCTCGGCGGTTGTGGCAGGTTTTCCCATGAAACCGCTGCGCATCGCCGACGCCGAAACGATGGTCCTTGGCCTTCAG
>JADLBR010000073.1 GCA_020847615.1 Verrucomicrobiia bacterium | reverse complement strand
TCCATGACACGGAAGTGTACCGGGGACCAGCCGAAGTTCCAAGTGCGGAGATGGGGCCCGCGGCATGGGGGCACCGCCGGTGCCGAAAATGTAGCCGAACGCCTCGGGGGATTGGCGGCCAAACGCTCGCGCGTTCGGCTACGGGGAGCGATGCGGCAATTTTCGAGTCAGAAGCAGGTGATGCCGAGGGCGAGGATGACCAGGCCGAGGGCCGATCTGATGGCGCCGGTGCGGCGGGCGGTGGCGTCGTCGCGGTGGGTGATGCCGATGAGGTCGCGCAGGAGGTAGGGGGCGACGACGAAGCACATGCCCGCGATGGCCCAGATGTATCCGATGATCGTGATGACATGCCGGGCCGGGTGGAGGGCGGGGAATGTCGCGCTGAAGAGGAGTTCGGCGGCGAGCAGGAGGATGACGCCGAGGGCGCGCGCGAAGAGGAAATCGGGGAGGTAGATGATCGTCATGACGCCCAGCGCGGAGAAGAATATCAGGAGCCATGTGCGGTATTGCGCCATCTCGGTGAGGTCGACGTTAAAGACGAGGATGTCCATCCAGATGATCCCGATGGCCATCGTGATGGCGCCGGCGCGGAAATTGCGGGGCAGGCCGACGAGGGCGCGGCGGACGGCGCCGGGGCGCATCATGGCGATGAGCCCGGTGGTGATCCCGAGCAGGCCCAGGATGATCGCGACGACCTTGAGCGACAGGTGGTAGGTCATGGAAGCGGGAAGGGTGGGGCGGGGGAGGGGAAGGTTCAAGGTTCAAGTTTCGGCGGGGCAGCCGTAGAGGGTGTGGTCGGAGCTGCGGGTGATGCGGAGGGCCAGCAGGGAGCCGGGCGCGTGCCCGTGGCCCTCGAAGACGGCGATGCGGTTGTGGCGGGTTCGTCCGGCGAGGCGGCTCGGGTTGGTCTTGCTGGGGCCCTCGACGAGGATCTCCTGGGTGGAGCCGACGAGGGAGGCGAGGGTATCGCGGGCGATGCGGTTGACGATCTGGAGGAGGTGCTGGTTGCGGGCCTGTTTGACGTCCTCGGGCAGTTGGCCGTCCATGGAGGCGGCGGGTGTATCGCGGCGGTCGGAATAGCGGAAGATGAACGCGTTGTCGAAGCGGACCTCCTCGGCGAGGGAGCAGGTATCCAGGAAGTCCCGCTCGGTTTCGCCGGGGAAGGCGACGATGATGTCGGTGGTCAGCGCGATATCGGGGCGTGCGGCGCGGAGTGCGTCGACCTTGCGCAGGAAAATCTCGCGGGTGTACGAGCGTCGCATCGCGCGCAGGATGCGGTCGCTGCCGGACTGGACGGGGAGATGCATGTGCTCGCAGAGTTTGGGCAGCTCCGCATAGGCGCGGATGAGGTCGTCTTTCAGGCCCGCGGGGTGCGGGGATGTGAAACGGATGCGCTGGAGGCCGGGGATCTTGTCGAGGGCGTGGAGGAGCTGCACGAAGGGCGTGCGGCCTTCGGAGCAGGGAAACTCGCGGCGCCCGTAGAGGTTGACGATCTGGCCCAGGAGCGTCACCTCGCGGACCCCGGAGGCGACGAGTCCCTCGACCTCGCGGACGATCTCCGGGATCGGGCGGCTGCGTTCCCTGCCTCGCGTGGCGGGCACGATGCAATAGGCGCAGGACATGTCGCAGCCCTGCATGATCGAGACGAAGGCGGTGGCCTGCCCGGGCCGGAGGACGTGGTCGCGGATCGTGGATTCGGAGCCCGGTGAGTCGGACACATCGACGATGGGGCGCCTCGGCCCGTCGAACTGGGACCTGAGGAGATCGATGCAGTCGGCGGCGCGGTGGAACTGCTGCGTGCCGAGCACGAGGTCCAGGTCGGGCAGTCGATCGACCAGTTCCTGGCCGCGGCTCTGGGCCATGCATCCCATGAAGCCAAGGATCAGGCCGGGGCGCTCGCGCTTGAGGTGCGAGAGCAGGCCCATCTTGCCCAGGGCCTTCTGCTCGGCCTGGTCGCGGACGCTGCACGTGTTGACGAGCACGACGTCGGCCTGGCGCTCGTCGGTCGCGAGGTCATAGCCCTTGGCCTGGAGCATGCGGGCGACCTGCTCGGAGTCGCGCTCGTTCATCTGGCAGCCATAGGTCTTGATGTACACCGCGGGCATCGGGCCGTAAAAATAGGCGCTGGCGGGCAACTGTCGAGCGGCGCCCGCGGGGCGGGGGGCGATTTCCGTTTGCGAACTTCCGGCCGGGTGACAGGCTGCTGGGCAGATTCGATATGGAGATGCAACTGAGAGTGGGCGCGCGTTTTCGGAGACATGCCGCAGTGGCCTTCATGGCGTGCGCCGGGCTGGCGGGGGGCGTGGGCGAGGTCCCTGGCGAGGACGCGTTCTCGCGTCCCGGGATCGCGGAGATCGTCCGCCTGCACGATGCGGCCATCGAGGGCGACAAGGCGGGTGTCTTGGTCGCGGAGCAGGCGGCGAGGGCGTTCCTGGCGGCGCACCCGGGCGACCACTTGGCGGAGGCCTACCTGGGGAGCCTGCTGACGATCAAGGCGAGCAAGGCATTCCCGGGACCGTCGAAGCTGGGCTACCTGAAGGACGGGCTCAAGACGCTGGATGCGGCGGTGGAGGCGGCGCCTGGCGATGCGGCCGTGCGATTCGTCCGCGCCATGAACAACTATAGCCTGCCCGCGTTCATCCGGCGACGCGACAACGCGCGCGAGGACTTCAAGGCACTGCTGAAGCAGATCGGCGAACCGGCGCAGAGGGCCCGGTTAAGCGACAGGATCGTGCAGGCCATCTGCTACTATGCCGGGATCGCGCTCCGGGCGGAGAAGGAGCGCGAGGAGGCGCTCGATGCGTGGCGCCGGGGCATCGCCCTTGGGAGCGATACGGAGATGGGCCGGAAGATCGCGAAGGAGCTGGAGCGGGAGAAGAGACAGGGCGAGGGCGGCTAGCCCGGACATTTCACAGCCTTGCGGGCTGTGAAGTGTCCGGGCTCTGGCAAAACCGCCTTCTGTTTGCGAGCAAAGGAGTTATGCGGCGGGACCGCAATTTGTTAAACTCGCTCAGGCACAGTGGCACGTCTGGGCCTTGCCCATCGTAACTATCTTGGAATAAGGCGGTTTTGCTTTCTAGCAGCCTTGTCGGACTTGGCTAAGTCCGACAGGCTGCTAGGGGCGGATCAGGAGTTCTCCGTTCAGGTAGGGGCCGAGGGCCTCCGGGAGCCTGACTGAGCCATCGGGCTGCTGGCCATTTTCCAGAAGGGCGACGAAGAGGCGCGCGAGCGCGGTCCCGGAACCATTGAGGGTGTGGCAGAATCGATTTTTGCCATCGGGGCCCTTGAAGCGGAGGTTCATGCGCCGGGCCTGGAAGTCCTCGAAGTTCGAGCACGAGGACACCTCGAGGTAGCGGTTCTGGCCGGGGGCCCAGACCTCGATGTCATAGCATTTGGCGGCGCCGAAACCCATGTCCCCGGCGCAGAGCAGGACGGTGCGGTAGTGCAGGCCGAGGCGTTCCAGCACGGTCTCGGCGTTGCGCCGGAGGGACTCGAGTTCCTCGTAGGAGCGGTCGGGGTGGACGATCTTGACGAGTTCGACCTTGTCGAACTGGTGCATGCGGATCATGCCACGGGTGTCCTTGCCATAGCTGCCCGCCTCGCGCCGGAAGCAGGGGGTGTAGGCGGCGTAGCGCCTGGGGAGGTCGGATTCCTTCAGGATCTCCTCGCGGTGGAGGTTGGTGACGGGGACTTCGGCGGTGGGGGCGAGGAAGAGGTCGCCGCCCTCGTCTGGGACGCGGTACATGTCCTCCTCAAATTTCGGGAGCTGGCCCGTGCCGATCATCGCGTCGCGCAGGATGATGAAGGGCGGTGAGACCTCGGCGTAGCCGTGCTCGCGGGTGTGGAGGTCGAGCAGGAAATTGATGAGCGCGCGCTCGAGGCGGGCGCCCGCGCCGCGGTAGACGACGAAGCCGGATCCGGAGATCTTCGCGGCGGCATCGAAATCGAGGGCGCCGAGGGCGGTGCCGAGGGCGACGTGGTCCCTGGGCGCGAAGGGGAATTCGGGGGGCGCGCCCCAGCGGGCGACCTCGACGTTATCCTCCGCGGAGGTGCCCGGGGGGACGGACTCGTGGGGGGGGTTGGGGGTGCGGAGGGCCAGGTCGCGCACGGCCAGCTCGCGGGCCTCGGTGTCCTTTCGGGCCGCCTCCAGCTCGGCGGAGAGTTGGGAGGAGCGCGCCATGAGATCCTCCGCGGGTTGGCCGGCCTTCTTTTTCGCGCCGATCTCCTTGGAGATCTTGTTCTTTTCGGCCTGGAGGGCCTCGTAGCGCTGGAGGTCGGAGCGCCAGGCGGAGTCCGCGGCCAGGAGTTCGTCGGCGGCCGCGGTGGCGGCGGGGCCGCGGAGCGCGAGGCGCGCCTTGACCGCTGCGGCGTCGTCGCGGATGCGTCTGATATCGATCATCAGGGGTGTTTAGCGGAATGGGCGGGGGCGGGAAACAGAAAGTGCGGGGTTTGCGGAGGTGCTTGCGTCGCGGCGGCGGGGCGCGAAGATGCGCGCGATGGCAGGATTCTGGGGCCCGGAGGTGATCGAGCAGGTCAAGTCGGCGAACGACATCGTCGACGTGATCGGCTCGTACCTGCCGCTGAAGCGCGCGGGCTCGCAGTTCAAGTGCCTGACGCCTTTCAAGAAGGAGAGGACGCCGTCGTTCTTCGTCAATCCCGCGCGGCAGATCTGGCATTGTTTCAGCACCAACCAGGGGGGCGACGTCATCAAGTTCGTCCAGGTGTACGAGAATCTTGATTTTCCGGCGGCGGTGCGGCTGCTGGCCGAGCGGGGTGGGGTGAAGCTCCCGGAGGGCAGGTACGAGGGGGGCGGCGGCGGGGAGGGGGCGGGGCTGAAGGATCAGTTGCTGGACCTGATGGAGCGGGTGGCCCAGTGGTGGCATCGATGCCTGTTCAAGGATCCGGTGGGCGAGCCAGCGCGCAGCTACCTGAAGGGGCGGGGGATCACGTCCGAGACCGCGAGGGAGTTCCGGCTCGGGTACGCG
Organism: Verrucomicrobiia bacterium; assembly: GCA_020847615.1. Lineage (GTDB taxonomy): Bacteria > Verrucomicrobiota > Verrucomicrobiia > JADLBR01 > JADLBR01 > JADLBR01. The sequence continues at coordinate 15,550 of JADLBR010000073.1, read as the reverse complement.
CCGGAGGGGTGGGATTCGGTGATCCGGTGGGCGGCGGGCGCGGGGTTTGCGGACGAGGCGCTGGAGGCGGCGGGCTTGGTGATCCGCAGCGACCGGGGCGGCGCGAGGCCGATCTACGACCGGTTCCGCGGGCGGCTGATGTTCCCGATCCTCTCGGAGAGCGGGCGGGTGATCGGCTTCAGCGGGCGGGTGCTGGACCCGTCCGCCAAAGAGGCGAAATACATCAACTCGCCCGAGACGATCCTCTTCACCAAGGGCAAGGTCCTGTACGGCCTGCACCTCCACAAGCGCGATCTGCTCGATGCGCGGCAGGCGATCGTCTGCGAGGGGCAGCTGGATCTGATCACGTGCCATCAGGCGGGGATCCGGAACATGGTGGCGCCGCAGGGCACGGCATTCACGGAGCATCAGGCGCGGGTGCTGAAGCGCTACGTGGACGAGGTGGTCCTGTGTTTCGATTCCGATGAGGCGGGGCAATCGGCGATGGCGCGGAGCGTTCCGGCGCTCTCGGGGGCGGGGTTGCCGGTGCGGGTGATGAGGCTGCCCGACGAGGCCGACGGCACCAAGAACGATCCCGACAGCTATGTCCGGAGGCATGCCGCCGAGGGGTTCCGGAGATTGGCCGAGGGCGCCACGGATTTCTGGGAGCATTTCTTGGGGCACCTGTGCGCGCGATGGGACCCGAAGACAGACCGCGGCCGGATGGTGATCCGCCGGGAGATCTTCGAGATGCTGGGGCACGTCGGGGACGCGGCGCGCAGGCAGCAGATCTTGGCCCGTGCGGCCGGTGCGCTGAAGATGGACGCGACGCTGCTGATCGGGGAGTTCGAGCGGCAGTCCAGGGTGCCGCGCACGGCGCGGCCGACGGCGCCCGAGGCCGTGGGCGGGCCCGCGCCCGAGCCGTGGGTCAAGCCGCACCAGCTCGTCGAGAGCCTCTTGCACCTGAGCTTGCACAGGCCGGCGGCAATCCCCTCGATCCAGCGGCGGCTGGATCCGGTCTGGCTGGAGCGGCTTGACGGCGCGGCGCTATTGGGCGCGGTTTTCGAGGCCCACGCGCACCACGCGCTGGAAGACCTGACGTCGGGGGAGGGAGGCACCGGCGAGGCCGAGAGGGCGTTCCTGAGCGGTCTGCTGACACGGCCCACCCCGCAGTGCGAGGACGAGGCCTGGATCGGGGGGGCCCTCGCGCAGATCGAGCGCCTCTGGATCGAAGGGGAACTCGAACGGCGGCGGGCACTTGTGAACCAGGGGCCGGACGCGGGCAGGGCGACGGAATTGCACAGGGAAATACTTGACTTGAGGGCAAAACTTGATCATCTTACCCGACTCACCTCGAGCCTGAACCCGACCCAACTCTGATACATGTCCAAAGCCGCCCGACGCGCCCAACGCCGCCCCAGTCCGAAGCACCCGCGATCCCGAAGCAAGGCCAAGGCGCCACCGCGCGCGCGCCTGTCTGGGGGTGGCGCGGGTCGCCCGCACCGGGTTGGGCCCCGCGAGCGCGCGGGGGGTGAGCGGGCGCACCGGCGCCATGTCGCGCACCAGGCTTCATCCAAGAAGACGGTTGGCGGCGGGAAGAAGGCGGCGGTTTCGCGGGGTGCGCGCAAGGCCGATTCGGCGCGGGCGAAGGCGAAGGCGAAGCCCTTGGCGGCGAAGGCGGCGCATCCGCCCAAGGCGAAGGGGGCGACGGTCGCGGAGTCTACGGCGCCGGTGCAGCTGACCCCGGAGCAACAGAACCGTGTGCGGGAACTGGTGCGTTTGGCGCGGGAGCAGGGGTACCTGACCTACGATGACCTGCAGGAGGCCTTTCCGGATGCGCAGGGCTCCCCCGAGAACGTCGAGCCGGTCCTCCATTTTCTGCGCAATCTAGACATCGACCTCATCAGCGCGTCGGACGTCGACCACAAGAAGCCGCCGGGCGCGCCGGAGGAGGACCAGGTCGAGCGCGATGCCAAGCTGGACATCCTGGACGATCCCGTCCGGATGTATCTGAAGCAGATGGGCCAGGTGCCGCTGCTGACGCGCGAGCAGGAGGTGGAGATCTCCAAGCGGATCGAGGATGCCGAGCACGGCGCGCTCCAGGCGCTGCACCGGTTTGGGTTCGTGGCGCGCGAGTATCTCTCGGTGGCGGAGAAATTGCTCTCGGACCCGCCGCGGGAGCGGTTTGACCGAGTCATCCAGGACAAGAAGATCGAGAGCCGGGACCGGTATCTGCGCGGGCTGCGCGGCCTCTGCAAGCAGGTGGAGGCGCAGAACGAGAAGGCCGACAAGATTTTCCGTGTCCTGGGCCGCACCAACCTGACCCGCGCGGATCGCGGGCGGAAGGACAAGGAGTTCCGCCGGGCGTGCCAGGTGCTGGACAAGCAGTACGCGCGTTTCTATTTCAAGCAGAAGGTCAGCGAGGAGTTCGTGGCGGTCGCGGACCTGAAGGCGCGGGAACTCGCCGAGATGGAGTCGCAGATCGAGCGGCTGGAGTCGGCGCGCGGCAGGGAGGTCCGGAAGCGGATCGCGGAGATCCAGCGGAGGCAGAGGGAGCTGGCGACCGACGCCCGGCTCTCCACCGAGGAGTTCCACCAGAATTACGCCGAGCTGAAGAAGCAGCTGCGGGGGGCGCATCGTGCGAAGACCGAGATGGTGGAGGCGAACCTGCGGCTGGTGATCTCGATCGCGAAAAAATACACCAACCGGGGCCTCTCCTTCCTGGATCTGATCCAGGAGGGGAACATGGGCCTGATGAAGGCGGTGGAGAAGTTCGAGTACCGCCGCGGCTACAAGTTTTCGACATACGCGACGTGGTGGATCCGGCAGGCGATCACGCGCTCGATCGCGGACCAGGCGCGGACGATCCGCATACCGGTGCACATGATCGAGACGATCAACAAGCTGATGCGCGTGCAGAAGCAACTGATCCAGGAGCTGGGGCGGGAGCCGACGCCGGACGAGATCTCCGAGGAGATCATGCTGCCGGTGGACCGCGTGCGGGCGATCCTAAAGATGGCGCAGCAGCCGATCTCGATGCAGGCGCAGGTGGGCGACAGCGACGACACGACCTTCGGAGATTTCATCGAGGACAAGTCTGCGGAGAACCCGTCCGAGATGACGGCGTACTCGCTGTTGAAGGAGAAGATCCGGGACGTGCTGGACTCGTTGACCGAGCGGGAGCGCGCGGTGCTGGAGCAGAGGTTTGGGCTGGTGGACGGCTATTCGCGGACACTGGAGGAGGTGGGGCGGCAGTTCCGCGTGACGCGCGAACGGATCCGCCAGATCGAGGCGAAGGCGTTGCGCAAGATGAGGCACCCGACGCGGATCCGGCAGCTCCAGGGATTTCTGGACGCGGAGAAGGAGTGATCGGGCGGGCGTGCGGGGCGGGCGGCGATCCGCGCCCCGGCGTGGGCCGCGGGATCGGCGCGGGTGTCGGGCGGAGCGGGGTTCGCGATGATGGCGGTGCGGCGGGGTGAGTCACGGGTTCCCGAGGGGGATTCGGTGTGGACGGTCGGGGCGCTGGCGCGGGCGATGCGCGAGTTGCTCGAGGGGGAATTCGGCTCGGTGTGGGTGCGGGGCGAGATATCGAATTTTCGGCGGCACGGCTCGGGGCACTGTTATTTCACGCTGAAGGACGACCGGGCGCAGTTGCCGGCGGTGCTGTTCCGGGGCGCGGCTGCGGGGGCGCCCGCGGATCTGCGCGACGGGATGGCGGTGATGGTTTTTGGGGAGATCACGGTCTACGAGGCGCAGGGCAAATGCCAGATCGTGGTGCGGCGCGTCGTGGCGCACGGGGCCGGGGAGCTGCAGGCCCGGTTCGAGGCGCTGAAGCGCAAACTGGGCGAAGAGGGCCTGTTCGATCCGGCGCGGAAGAGGCCGATGCCCGCGTTCCCGGAGGTGGTCGCGGTGGTGACATCGCCGACCGGGGCGGCGCTGCGGGACATGCTGGCGGTGCTCGGCCGGCGCGCGCCGCAGGTGAGGGTGAGGGTCTTCCCGGTCCGGGTGCAGGGCGAGGCTGCGGCGGGGGAGATTGCGGCGGCGCTGGCGACGCTGGGCGCGTGGCATCGGGCGGGCACTTTTCGCCCGGATGTCGTGATCATCGCCCGGGGCGGCGGGAGCCTCGAAGATCTGTGGGCGTTCAACGAGGAGGCGGTGGCCCGGGCGCTGGCGGGATGCCCGGTGCCGACCATCTCCGGCGTGGGGCACGAGGTGGATTTCACGATCGCGGATTTCGTGGCGGACCTGCGGGCGCCGACCCCGAGTGCGGCGGCGGAGCTGCTGGTGGCGGATCGGGCCGATCTGGCGGCCGGGGTGTCCGGGTCCTGGGAGCGGTGCCGGCGGGCGATGCGCCGGGCGTTGGACGGCACGGCCGAGAGGCTGGGGCGGCTGGTGCGGAGCCCGGCATTCCGGGAGCCGATCCGGGTGGTGCGGATGCTGGAGCAGCGGATGGACGAACTGGTGGATCGGTGCGGCCGGGCGGTGGCGCAAGGGTTGGCGGTGAAGCGTCACGCCCTGACGGTCGCGGCGGCGGGTTTGGGGGAGCACGCGCCGGCGAGGGCGATCGAGCTGCTGGGATCACGGCTGGGCGGGTTGGCGGCCCGGCTGGAGTTGCTCAATCCGGTGCGGACGATCGCGCGGGGTTTCGCCGTGCTGCACGACGCGGATGGGAGGATCATCCGATCGGCGCGGGGCGTTCGCCCGGGGGACCGGGTGACCGCGATGCTCGCCGATGGGCGGATCCGGGCGGAGGTCAAGGATGTCGAGATCGATCCCGGGGGCGGCGCGGGCGGGGGAGATGCCTCGACGCCACGGCGAACGGGCTGATATACTTCAACGAAAGGACCCAGAATGGCGGCGGCCAAGAAGAAGCAGGCGGGCGGCGAGACCGAGCCGGAAGTGACCTTCGAGCGGGCGATGGAGCGGCTCGAGGAGATCGTCGAGGAGATGGAGGGGGCCGAACTGCCGCTGGAGGCGATCCTGAAGCGCTATGAGGAGGGGACGCGGCTGCGCATCTTCTGCGAGCGCAAGCTGCGCGACGCGGAGGAGCGGGTGAAGAAGATCCGCCCCGGCCCCGGCGGTGAACCCGTCGAGGGGCCGCTGGAGGAAGGGGGCGTCGACGCGGGCGAGGGGGGCGAGGATCCCTCCGGGGGCGGGGACGAACTCCTGCTGTGATGGCGGGTGCGGCTTGATTCCCGGACGCGATCGGGCATCATCTGAAATTTTATGGCCAGCTTATTGGATTCCATCGAGTCGCCGGCGGATTTGAAGCGGTTGTCCGTCGAGGATCTGGGTGTCGTCGCGCAGGAGATCCGCGACCTGCTGATCCAGACCACGGCGAACACCGGCGGGCACCTGGGCCCGAACCTGGGCATCGTGGAGCTGACGCTGGCGTGGCACTACGTGTTCGATTCGCCGAAGGACCGGCTCCTGATGGACGTGAGCCACCAGTGCTACGTGCACAAGATCCTCACGGGGCGACGCGCGCGCTTTGACACGCTGAGGCAGCTCGACGGGCTCAACGGCTTCATGCTGCGCAGCGAGAGCCCGCACGACCACTTTGGGGCGGGGCACGCGGGGACGGCGCTGTCCGCGGCGCTGGGGATGGCCGTGGGCCGAGACCGCACGGGCGGGACGGAGCACATCACGGCGCTGTGCGGCGACGCGGCGTTCACGTGCGGCATCACCTACGAGGCGATGAACAACGCGGCGGAATCCACGAAGCGGCTGATCGTGGTGCTCAACGACAACGAGTGGTCGATCGACAAGAACGTGGGCGCGATCGCCCATTACCTGAACAAGATCGTGACGAATGACACCTACGCGCACCTGCACGCCCAGGCGGCGCGTTTTCTCCAGCGCATCGGCGGGCAGACGGCGCTGAAGCTCGCCCACAAGGTCGAGGAGGGCCTGAAGGGTCTCGTGGCGTTCCCCAGCACGCTCTTCGAGGAGCTGGGCTTCACGTACTATGGGCCGCTGGATGGCCACGACATCCCGAACCTGGTCCAGACGTTCCGGTTCCTCAAGGAGCAGGACCATCCGGTGCTGCTGCACGCCCTGACCAAGAAGGGCAAGGGTTTCGACCTCGCGATCGAGAAGGCCAAGAAGTACCACGGCATCGCGCCGGGGACATTCGACCCGGTGGAGATGAAGGAGATCGAGGCGAAACCCGGGGTGCCGACGTACTCCCAGGTGTTCGCGGATACGCTCGCGCGGCTGGCCGACAAGGACTCGCGGGTGTGCGCGATCACGGGGGCGATGCCGAACGGGACCGGGCTCGACCGATTTCAGCCGAAGCACCCGGACAAGTACTACGACGTGGGCATCGCGGAGGAGCACGCGGTGATATTCGCCGCGGGGCTGGCGACGCAGGGGCTCAAGCCGTTCTGCGCGATCTACTCGACATTCCTGCAGCGCGCGTACGACGCGATCGTCCACGACGTGGCGCTGCAGAACCTGCCGGTGGTCTTCTGCATGGACCGGGGGGGGCTGTCTCCGGACGATGGCCCGACGCACCACGGCCTATTCGACATCGCGTACCTGCGATGCGTGCCGAACCTGGTGCACATGCAGCCGAAGGACGAGGACGAGTTCGCTGACATGCTGTACACCGCCCTCATGCACGAGGGCCCGATCTGCGTCCGGTATCCGCGGGGTGCGGCGGCGGGCGTGAAGATAAAGGCGAGCCCGGGGCGCCTGGAGATCGGCAAGGCCGAGGTGGTGCGCGAGGGGACGCGCGTGGCGCTCTGGGGTCTGGGGAACATGCTTCCGATGGCCATGGAGGTGGCGGATGCCCTCGGGAAGGACGGGGTCTCGTGCTCGGTCATCAACCCGAGGTTCATCAAGCCGTTGGACGAGGCGCTCCTGAGGGAGTGCGCGGGTCGCGCGGAGCTGATCGTCACGCTCGAGGATCACGTGTTGAGCGGCGGATTTGGGAGCGCGGTGCTGGAGGCGCTCTCGGGTTTCGGGGCGCGGGTGCCGGTGGTGCGGATCGGTTGGCCCGACCAGTTTGTGGAGCACGGGAATCTGCCCGCGCTGCGCGCCAAGCACGGGCTGACTGCGGGGGCGGCGCTGGCTAAGGTCCGCGCGGCGCTCGCGGGGCGTGGCGAGCGCGCGTCCTGAGGTGCGTGCGGGGATCCCGTGAAGAGGGCCGGAAAGGTCCGACTGGATGAGCTGGTGGTGGCCCGCGGGCTCGCCGAGAGCCGCTCCAAGGCGCAGGCCCTGATCATGGCCGGGGAGGTCACTGTGGGCGGGGAGGTCGCGACGAAGGCCGGGCAGCTATGCGCCCCTGACGCCGGGTTGGCGGTGCGAGAGGCGCCGCGTTTTGTGGGGCGGGGCGGGTTCAAGCTGGAGGCCGCGCTGGACGCGTTTGGCATCGATGTGGCGGGGGCGAGGGCGCTGGACATCGGGGCATCGACGGGCGGGTTCACGGACTGCCTGCTGCAGCGCGGGGCCAGGGAGGTTGTGGCGCTGGATGTGGGGCGGGGCCAGATCCACGGGCGGCTGCGCGACGACCCGCGCGTGCGTGTGATCGAGGGCCGGAACGCGCGGCTGATCGAGCCCGGGGAATTCGGGGATCCCTTTGACATCGTGGTGATGGACGTGTCCTTCATCTCGCAGCGGCTGATATGGCCGCGGGTCGCGGAACAACTGCGCGCGGGCGGGGTGGCGGTGGCGCTCATCAAGCCGCAGTTCGAGGCGGGTCGGGCGGAGGTGGGCCGCGGGGGCGTGGTGCGGGATCCGGGCGTGCGGGAGCGGGTGGTGGCCGAGATTCGGGACTTCGCGGAACGGGAAATCGGGTTTAGTGTGGAGGGCGTGATCGAGTCGCCGGTGGAGGGCCGCGAGGGCAACAGGGAGTTTCTGATATGCGCCAAGAAATCCGCAGCCTAGCGCTCGTGGTCAATGGGCGGCATCCCGAGGCGGGGCGGGCGCGCGAGCGCCTGGCGCATCACGTGGCTGGGCTCGGGGTGCCGATGGAGTGCCTGGGCCCAGAGGATCCGGAGCGATTGGCCGATGTGGCATCGCGCGCGGAGGGGATCGTGGTGGCGGGTGGCGATGGCACGCTGCTGGCGGCGGTGCCTGCGGCGGCGATCGCGGGCAGGCCCCTGCTCGGCATCAACATGGGGAGCCTCGGATTCCTGACGCCGGTGGTGCTGGCCGAGGCGGAGGAGGCGGTGACCGCATTCGTCCGCGGCGACTGGGTGGCGGCGCAGAGGAGCCTGTTGCGCGCGGAGTCGAGCGGGGGAGGCGGCCGCGCGGATCTGGGTCTGGCGCTGAATGAGGTGACGGTGGGCCGCCGGGGCGTGTCTCGGCTCGTGCGGTTCCGCGTGTGGGTCGATGACGAACTGGTGACCTCGTATTCCGCGGATGGGCTGGTCATCGCGACGCCGACAGGCAGCACGGCGTACTCGCTATCGTCGCATGGTCCCGTGCTGACCCCGGACGCGCCGGTGATCGGCCTGACGCCGATCTGCCCGCACACGCTGTCGAACCGTCCTCTCGTGGTCTCGGATCGATCGAGGATCCGGCTGCGCCCGGAGCCCGGCCAGGACCTGGTGGTCAGCGTGGACGGGCGCAGGGAGGAGGCGCTCTCGGGAGACGGCGAGCTGTGCGTGGCGCTCGCGCCCGAGCGGCTGACGCTGGCGCTGCCCCGGGGGTTCGGTTTCTTCGAACTGCTGCGCAACAAGCTGAACTGGCGGGGCTCGAACCTGTAGCGATGAAACGTTCCGGCATCCTGCGCCCGGAGGTGGTGGCGATGGGGCTTCGCGCGGGGACGCGCGACGAGGCGATCGCCGAGATCGTGGGGCTCTTTGCGCGTGATCCGCGGGTCACGGACCGGGAGAGGCTGCTGGCGGAGATCCTGGCGCGCGAGGCCTCCGAGAGCACGTGCCTTGGGTTTGAAACGGCGATACCGCACGCGAGGACGGATGCGGTGCGGGAGATGGCCATGGCGGTGGGGCGGAGCGAGGGGGACGTGCGCTTCGGCTGTGGCAAGGTGGCGAAGCTGATCTTCGTGGTGGCGACACCCCGGCCCATGGCGACGGAGTACCTGCGATTTGTCGGGGCGCTCGCGCGCGCGATGCGGTCGGAAGATGTCCGGGCGGAACTGATGGGGGCGGGGGACGCCGCGGGGTTCATCCGGATATTGGCGGGGGCGGGCGTGGTTTGAGCGTGCGGGCTTTCATCGCGGTGGAGGTGCCGCCCGCCGCAATCGAGTCATTGGTGGCGGCGCAGGCGGCGCTCCGCACGATGATCGGGCGATTGCCGGTGAAGTGGACGCGCCCGGAGGGGATGCACCTGACCCTCCGGTTTGTGGGGGATGTTCCGGAGGACGCGGCGGAACCTCTCTGCGAGGCCGTGGGGCGGGCCTGCGCGATGCTCCGGCCATTCCAGATCGAACTGAGCGGGGGGCTTTCCTGTTTTCCTTCAGCGGGACGGGCGCGGATCATCTGGGCCCGATTCGGCGGCGACCTGGAAACGCTGCAGGACCTGCACCGGGTGGTGGCCTCGGCGAGCGACCGTTTCGTCGCGCGACGGGACGATCGCGATTTCGTGCCGCATCTCACGCTGGGGCGGGTGGGGGAGGCGCGAGGCGACGAACGCAAGGCGCTCGCGGCGGCCATATCCATCGTGAGGACGCCACAGGCGCAGTGGCGCGTGGGATCCGTCCGCGTGATGCGCAGTTTTCTCAAGCCGGAGGGCGCGGAGCATGCGCTGCTGGCGGAATGCCCTTTGAAGAGCGACTGATTTGCCTCAGCGTGGCCGTTCCTCGCCGAACACGAGGGCGGAGTACGTCAGGAGGCGGGTGTCGGCGCGGCGCCACGCATCGGGTGGCGAACCCTGCTTGACGCAGAGGTGGGCGAGGAATTCCTCTGGCTTGGGGATCTCTTGCCAGACCTGCGGGAGGAATGTGGACGATCGGTCGCCGACGATGAGGATGACGCCATCGATGCCTGGGCGCAGGCGGGAAGGAAATTCCTCCGGCGGCGCGTTGAGGGGGACCGGGTCGGTGAGGACGGATACGGAGTACTTGAGATCGGGCAATTCGGGCTCGCTCACGGGCGGGAAGCGGGGGTCCTCGAAGGCGGCCTTGATGGCAAACTCCCGGATCCCGTCGCAGATGGGGGATGAGGCGCCGAGCGAGCCGATGCAGCCGCGGAGCTGGCCATGTTTCTTGATCGTGACGAAGACGCCGTGCTTCTCGCGCAACTCGGGGTGCGCCCGGAGAAGGGCATCATCGAGATCGGGGCAGCGGTCCGAGCGGAGCCGGAACTCGACGACCTGGCGGGCGTAGTCGGTTAAGGCGCGGCCGGTGTCGGGGTCGATGGAGAAGGGTTCCGTGAAGGCGATGGCGGTGTAGCCGACCACGCGGGACGTGTCTCCCGAGGCGTCGGAGGAGTTTCTATAGCCGAGGAAGTGGGGCTGCCACGCGTGGTCCTTGGCGAGTTCGAGGACGGTGGCGACGGAGGCCGGGCCGCAGCAGGAGCCCGGGGACAGTTTTTCGGGCGCGACGGCGAGCATCGACTGGATGGTGGTCCCGTCGATCTGGCGGGCGGAGGCGTCGTCGAGGAAATGGGACAGGTCGGTGCTGGCGATGAAGATGCCGTCCTTTGGCGCGGCGGCATCCAGCGCGGCGGCGAGCTGCCTGGTATCAGCGGGACTCATGGAACCGAGCACCATAGGTAAGATCGCATAATCCGGTGCCTGGGGCCAGCCCTTGATCGCCTGGAGGAATGGGAGGTGGACCTCGACGACATGGGTGCGGTGGGCGGGGGGTTCGCAGGTGAAGAGTTGCGGGTGGGTGCGGCGGAGTTCGGCGGCGATGGGGGCGATGGGGAGGGTGGCGCCGGGGATGGCCATGCCGCCGGCATCCGGGATGGACGCGCCGGAATGTCGCGCGTCGGGATTATGGTTGTCCGCGAGGATGAGGGCGGTGCGGAACGAGGGGTCGATCTCGCGGTAGGCCTGTGCGGCGACCGCCCCGGAGAACTGGTATCCCGCGTGCGGGGCGATGATCGCGCGGACCCGCTTGAGGCCGCGTTGCGGGGAGGCGGCGAGCAGGCGCGAGACCTCGGCGCGCAATTCCCCGGGGTTGCCCGGATAGAACTGGCCGGCCACGCTCGGGGGCAGGACGGCGCCCTCGATGGGCGCGGGTGGCGCGGGCGGGGCGGGTGCGCGAAGCAGGGCGACGCCGAGGCCGACCGCGACCAGCGCCAGGATCGCCACGGCGGCGCCCGCCAATCGGAGATTGGGTTTTTGGGAGGGGGTGGGCCGTGGGCCCTGCGGAGGGGTTGGGTTCATGGGTGATTAGGGTTCAAGACCACACTCCGGCGATGGACTGGCCGCAGGGGCACCGGCCATCGGTGAGGCCCTTGAGGTGGACCTCGAATCCCTCGCGCGCGATGACCTGGCGCCCGCAGCCGGGGCAGATCGTGTCTTGGCCTTTGCGCCCGGGGACGTTTCCGATGTAGACGTGGTGGAGTCCGGCGGCCTTGGCGACGTCGTGCGCCCGCTCGAGGACCGGCACGGGCGTCGGGGGCAGGGCCTGGAGCCGGTAGGCCGGGTGGAATCTGGAGATGTGGAGGGGGACGTCGGGCCCGAGCGCGCCCTGGATCCATTCGCACATGCGCGCCATGTCGTCCATGTCATCGGAGTAGCGCGGCACGATGAGGCGGGTTATCTCGACCCAGACGCCCTCCTCGCGCATGATCTCCAGCGCGCGCAGGATGGGCGCGAGGCGCGCGCGATTCAGGCGGCGGTACGTGCCATCGCTGAAGGACTTCAGGTCGACGTTGGCGGCATCGGTGACCTTGCAGAGCGCGCGGAGCGGCGCCTCTTGGATGTAGCCGGCGGTGACGAGCACGTTGCGGATGCCCCGTTCCCTGGCGCGGGCCGAGCAGTCGCGGGCGTACTCGTAGAAGATGATGGGCTCGGAATACGTGTAGGCGATGGCGGGTATGGCCTTGTCCGCTGCGGCAGCGACGAGTTGCTCTGGCGTGATGGCCGAGGAAGGGATGTCCTCGGGGCGGGACTGGGAGATCTCCCAGTTCTGGCAGTTGAGGCACCGGAGGTTGCAGCCGGCCGTGGCGAGGGAGAGGATCGGGCGCCCGGGGAGAAAGTGGTACAGCGGTTTTTTCTCGATGGGATCGACGTGGAGGGAGCAAGGGTTCCCGTAGACGAGGGTGCGCAGCCTGTGGTCGCGGACGGCGCGCACGCGGCAGAACCCTCGATCATTCTCGCGAAGGACGCACTGGTGTGGGCAGAGGCGGCAGGTCACGGTGCCGAGATGCTCATCGTACCACTCGGCCTCTCGGCCGAAGGGCCAGTCGCCCCTTGGCGGGTCGTTGGCGAATCCCATGCTCATGGCTCTCGGGCCGTCACCGGTCAACAGGCGGTGGCCCGCGGATGCGGCGAGCGCCAGCCCGCAGCCGCCCATCGCGCAGCGCTTGACGAACTCGCGCCGCCGGGTGCTGGGTCCGGGGCTAGCGCGCCCCGCGGCTCCGCTGTCGGTCATTCCACCACCTTTCGCACCTGATGAAAAACTCGCTCACGCCGCCGATTGGGCAAATGCCGCTGCAGAATGCCCGGCGCCAGATCCAGCCCAGGAGCACGATGACGGCCGCGATCGCCAGCACGCCGGCGCTGAACGAGAAGCTATTCTTGAAGAAGAACTGGAACCAGGGGCCGCCGCCGTCGTCGGCGCGGGCATCGGCGCGGATCTGGAACCACGCCCAGGCGCAGAGGGCTGCGATGGCCAGGGGCAGGCCCAGCAGCCAGCGCGGTGGACGGCGACCGCCGCCCTGGCACTGGAGCAGGCTGCCGACGGGGCACGCGTGGTGGCACCAGTGGCGGGCCCGCAGGTTCATGAGAAGGGCCGCGGGGACGAGGTAGGGCCTGAAATATCCGAAGACGCACTGCCTGGGGCAGACGTGGCAGAAGACGTAGGGCACTTTGAAGAAGCACCTGAAGATGGGATAGAAGGCGACGAGCCCGAGGCCGAGGAACTGGAGCCAGCGGAAGACCCTGGGGTGGCCCAGCAGGGCGAGCGGGCCGGTGGCCGGGGGGATGCGCCGGGGCCACATACCCATGGCATCGAGGTAGGCCAGGGCGAGCAGCGCGAGGGCGAAACCGTGATAGAGCCGGGAACCGGCGATGGCGCCCACGGCCGACGAGGTCTCGTCGCCGATGACCAGTATCCCGGTGAGGGCGAGGGCGGCGAGCATGGAGGCGAAGGCCCAGGGGGGCGCGCCCTCGGCCCGGGCGGGCGAGCGCAGCCACCGGAAACCGAGGCCGGTCGCGGTGCAGAGCTTGACGGCGCCGATCAGGTAGCACGTCCCGGCCAACCCGATGACGGGGATCAAGACGAGGGCGACGGCGATTGCGCCCAGGGCGCCGCCGAGCAGGTCGAGCCCGTAGAGCCTGCCCGCCGTGGCCTCGTCGCCGATTCGCTCGCCGTGCATGAGCGCCGAGGCGGCGGGCTGAAACTGCATGCCGACGAGGTATCCCACGACCGCGTTGAACAGCGCGAATGGGGCGGCGGCGCACCAGCCGGGGGCCGCGGGCGGCAGTTGGGCGTGCATGAGACCGAGCAACGGGGGAGCGAGCAGTGCCGCGCAGGCCAGGGCGGCATCGATGCGGATGACGTTCGCCATCGGCCTTCCGGCGAGGCGGCAGCCGTGGAGCGCGCCGAGCGCGGCGCCCGCGAGGAAGGCGGCCAGTATCGCGGTGACATGGAGGTAGAGGGAACCGCGGCTCATCTGGAAGGCGAGGAGCGTGACGAGCTCGATGCCCATGCCGGCGAAACCGGAGGCGCCGATGGCGGCGGAGATGGCGCGCTCTCGCACGAGCCAGATCATGGCGAGGATGGCGACCGCCAGGAGGGCCGTCGCGCCCAGCGCGACCTGCCGTCCCCCGGCCATCGCGATCCATCTGTCCGCCGCGCTCGCGAAGGCCGCCGGGAGGAAGTCGCGGTTGGGCCGCGCGGCGGCGCCCATCGCGCGGGCGACGGCATCGACGCGATCGGGCGCCAGCCTCTCCGAGAACCAGGCGGGGTTGACGTAGGTGGCGCGGATGCCCGCGGCGAGGAGCGACCGATCGACGCGGGTCTCCAGCGGCAGGTCGGAGGCGGCGATCCGCACGCGGGAACCGGGGATGCCGGCCAGGTGGGGGAAGACCGAGCGCAGGGCGGCCGCGACGGAGGCGAGGGTCCGGATGTCCCAGCCAGTGGTCAGGTTCTCAGAGGCGCCCAGGCCGATCCCCAGGACGCCTCCCTCGCGGAGGGCGGCCCGGGCCTCGCGGAAGAACTCTGCGGTGAAGAAACGGTTCGCGCCGAGCGAGAGCGGATCGGGCATGGCCGAGACGATGGCGTCGAACGAGCGCGCGTGTCGCCGCACGAAGCCCCGCGGGTCATCGCGGACGAGGCGCACGCGCGGATCTCGGGCCGCGGGATCGAACGCGGCAATCAGGCCGAGCACCGCGGGATCGGGCTCGACCAGGGTGATGGCGGCGGCCGGATATTTCGCGGCCTCGCGCAGGACGCCCTGGAGGCCCCCGGACAGCAGCAGCACATCCCGGGCCGCGGGGCGATGTCCCAAGGCGCAATGGACGATCTCCTCGGCCTGCGCGATGTCGTCGGTGGAACCCGCGGGCAGGCCGTTCTGGTGGAGCGTCAACTGGGACCCATATCGGGTGGCGGCCAGATGGCCGTAGGGCGAGTCGCGTTGCCACAGGAGGTCTTGTCCCGGGAAGAGCCAGCGGGCGGTGCGGGCGTCCGGGGACAGAGACAAGAGGGCGATCGCGGAGGCGACGGTCGCGAGGGCGAGCGAGACGGATGCGGCGCGGCGCGCGGGCGGATCGAGCATGACGAGTGCCGCGCCGGTGCCATTGAGGCCGACGACCAGGGCCGCGGACTCGAACGCGCCGAGCCACAGCGTCATGGCCGCGCAGAGGGCGCCGCCGACGGCCGCGCCGGCGGCATCGAGCAGATAGGATCGCCCGGGCGCCGTCTCGCTCCCCGCCGCGCGGATCATGCGCGCGCACAGGGGCACCAGGAAACCGTTGATGGCGCACAGTGGCCAGAGCACGGCCAGGCTCCAAAAGATGGCGTCGGCGAGCGACGGGGAGATGCCGGCCGGCACGTGGGATCGCAACAGGCGGACCGCGGCGAGCTGCGCCGGAAGCAGGGCGGCCGCGCCGAGCAGCAGGGCGGCCACCCAAATGCGTGGGGCGGACAGGCGCGCGGCCAGTTTGCCCACGAGCGCGCCGGCGCCGGTGAGCAGCAGCCAGCCGGCGAGCACGGCGCCGATGACGATCTCGTTGCCGCCAAAGACGTTCAGGAATTCACGGAGGAGCAGGGATTGCGACGATAGCGCCGCGGCCCCGGCGCAGGCCAGGCCCAGTTCCACACCCACGATCGGCCTCCGTGACACGCTCGGCGCCTCCTGCCTGATTCGCGGACGCAATCGTCCGATAAGAAGAATTAATCCCTTACGCCCGGCGAATCAATGCGGCTTTTTGGGGCTGGGAGTGGAGCCATGGGGATTCGAACCCCAGACCTCCTCAATGCCATTGA
>JADLBR010000072.1 GCA_020847615.1 Verrucomicrobiia bacterium | reverse complement strand
GCGCTGGCGGCGGGCGGTCAGGTCGTGGGCGTGATCCCGAAGGCGCTCGTGGATCGCGAGATGGCCCATCGCGGCGTGTCGGAACTCCGGATCGTCGGGTCGCTGCATGAGCGCAAAGCGCTCATGTACGGCATGTCGGATGCCTTCGTGACGCTGCCGGGCGGACTCGGGACCCTCGAGGAGTTCTTTGAGGCGTGGACGCTCGCGCAGCTGGGGTTGCTGCCCAAGCCCATCGGGTTGCTCGAGGTCAATGGTTACTTCGCGCCGCTGCTCCAATTCCTGGACGGCATCGTTGAGAAGCAGTTCGTGCGGCCGCGGGATCGAGGCATGCTGGTGGTGGGCACCGACCCGGAGGAGTTGCTCCGGCGCGTGGCCGCAGCGGGCTGACGCACGAATTGCCGCATCGCTTCCCGTGGCCGAACGCGTGAGCGTTTGGCCGCCAAAGCCTCACGGCTTCGGCCACATTTTCTGCGCCTGTGGTCTGACGGCTGCCGGATGGGATCTGGCTGTGATATTCTTTGAGCCTGCATACTTCGCGCATGCGCGTGAAATATGAAGGCTAGTCCACCTGGGGGGGAAGGCTGCCGTACGACCAGCCGGTGCCTTTGAAGGGCGCGTGGGCGGGGCGCCGGGGCAAGGGATCGGGTGTCAGCTGCTTCGCCAGCCGGATGGATTCCTCGGCGATGAGGCGTCCGGCCGCGGGGATGAGGTTGCTGTAGCTGGTGAGCCGGGTCTCGTAGCCGCCGCCGCCCGGACCGAGCGCCTCCTCGGTGGGCACGTAGCCGACGCAGCCGTTGGCGAGTTCGACGGGAAACGTCAGGGGGAACGGGCTGCCCTTCTTGATGTCGAGGCCGTACTGGCAGAAGTACTCGGCGGGATTCGCGATGAAGATCGCCGGGCCAATCTGGATGGCCTGGACCTCGACTTCGGCGATGGGCTCTCTCTGGATCTTGGCGTCGAGGATCAGAGTCTCTTTCGCGAAGATCAGCTCGGTCTTGTCGCCGCCTTCCGGCGGATTCTGGACAAGCCGGAGGGCGTCCTGGACGCGCTCCGGCCGCGGGACCCGACGGGCGATCTTGAGGTGCGACGTGGACGAGGCCACCGTGATGTCCTGGGCCTGTTCCATGGACATGAGGATCTTGACGGCCTCGGCGCCGACGCGGCCGCCGACGAACTTGGCACATTCCTCGCCTTTGCGGTGCGTCGAGGGGCTGAGGTTGTCGACCTGCGTGACGTCCCCGCAGGCGCCGGCCGTGAAGACGACCACGGCGCTGTCGCCGAAGGCGCCGCGGATCACGCGCTCGAGGTAATAGATGTAATTGGCCGAAATCCCGCCGGGGCTCGTCGTGGCGTGACATGCGAAATTGATGATTGCCCCCAGCAATTTCCCGGATGGGTCCCAGGCGCCGACGACGCCGACCTCCGGGTCGGTGGGGCCGGCGACGGCGACGATGTCCGGATTGCCCTGGCCCGGGTGCGTGTAGGTGATCCCATTGCGCATGCGGAAGCGGCGGTTGAAGGCGACCTTGTCCTCGATGCCGCTGCCGAAACCGCAGCGCGCCTCGACGGCGGCGGCCCGGGCCGCGCACGCGGCGTCGGCGATCGCCGCGGTGATCCTCTTGAGGTAGGCGGGATCCGCGGCCGAGGCCTGCCTGTAGGCCAGGTCCTGCACGAGGGGCGAGGCGTGGTCGAACTCGCCGGGCTGCGTCATCCCAACGGGGCCGGAGGAATGCGAGTGCGAGGCGGCGATCATCACGGAGCCGGGGGCGATGCCGCACCGATCGCGGATCGCGGCGCGCGCACCGGTCGCCACCTCGCGCGGGACGATCAGCGCGTCAACCCCGATGATCGCGGCGGCCGCATCGCCCGACACGAAGACCGCGGCGCGGACCTTGCACGGATCGTGCAGCGTCTTGTGGTGCTGCTTGAAGTAGTTTCCGGGCTGCTCCGAGCCGATCTCTGGGGTGATGTCGATCTCGGCGAAGCCCGCGCGCACGGCGCCGCCCGCGCGCGCGGCGCAACACGAGGCGACGAATAGCAGCGCGATGGGGAGGGATAACCGGGGGGATGGGCGCGATCTCATCCCGATATGATAGCGCGTCCCGGAAGGGAATGCAGCCCAACTTGCGCGCCAGGGAAGGCTCGTGGGAGGCAGTTCACTTCTTGGCCAGGACGGCTTGGGCGTGGCGGGCGAAGTGTCCCCGGAGGTCCTGGGTATAGGTCCGTAGGATCTTCTCCCCGAGGCCGTCGTGATCGCCGCAGCGGTAGAGGGCGCGGGCGTGGCCGAGTTCGATGAGGGAGTCGCGGCGGGTGGTCACCGCGTTGGTGCCGCCCTTGGAGGCTGTGTCGGCGGCGTGGGCGGTCTGGACCGTCTTGTGGACGTGACCGGAGACGCCAGGCTTGTTGAGAAGTTCGGCGATCTTCGGGGCGGCGGCGGGGTCTGCCAGGAACTCGAGGGCGAGGGCGACGGCGCGGTGGTGCGAGAAGGCGACGCTGGAGTCGAGCGCGGCCAATTTTTCCAACAGGGCCGGGAGGGCGCGTCGGTCGCGGGAGCGGCCCAGGGCGACGATCAGGCGATCCAGGGGGCTGAGGGCGCTGCCGAATTGCCCCATGGCGCGGTAGTCCCATCCGGCGTCCCAGGCCGTCTGGTTCTTCACCTCGGTGATGAGGGTATCGATGCCGGCGGGGTCGCCGAGGATGGCGAGGGACTGGGCGAGGGCCAGCTTGGCCGCGGGGTCGGTGGCGGCCGCGTAGGCGCCGCGGAGGCCCTGGAGCGAGGCGTCGGCATGGGCGAGGATGGTGGCGGCCTGTTCGGGGGTTGGGTGGCCCGTGGCGATGCCCGCGATGGCCGCATCGATCTTCTCCTGCGGCAGCGGGAAGTTGTCCCTGTGCTCGAGGGCCTCGGGCGGGATGTTGCCGGCCTCGACGAGGTGCTTCTGGAGCTCGCGGATGACGACGTCGCGCGTGCCGCCCTCCGATGAGGCGACGAGCGCGGCCGCGACGCCGAGCCCGTAGCCCTGATTCTGGAGGTCGGCCTGCATGCGCACCAGCGGCAGCGCGTCGCGGTGGGCGCTGAGGCCGAGGCCGCCGACGAGGATGCCGTCGAGCCCCTGGGGCAGGGAGCAGCGATAGGGGACGTCCACGTAGCAGCCGACTTTCTCGGGGTGGCTGATCTCCAGCAGGGGGTCGGTGGTGTAGCCGTGGGAGTCGAAGTTGCTGTAGGCGCGGAAGAGGGTGTCGGGGTAGGTGCGCCCGAGGAGCTGGTCGCGCATGGTGAGGGTGAAGTCGCCGACGATGCGGCGACGCTCGCGCGTGTCGATGAAGGGCTGCTGGTCGAAGGCGGAGGGGTACTTCGTCTTTGAGTAAACGAAGACGTGCCACATATCGAGCATGTCGGTCTCGTCGACGATGGTGAAATCGGTGTTGGTGTAGCCCTGGCCGAGCCAGCGCGGCGGGAGGCCGGTGCCCTGGACGGCGAGCTCGGTCTCGTCGGTATAGATGACCTTGGCGCCCGCGGCGGCGGCGATGTCGGCATTGCCGGTGGTGTCGATGACGCACTTTGCCAGAACGACCCCGCGCCCGTAGGGTGTGGCGATGATGGCGCCGGTGACGCGGCCGCCCTGGACGAGCGCGCCGCAGCCGGTGGCGCCGAACCAGATATCGGCGCCGGCCTTGCGGGTCTCCCGCCGATACCACTCGGCCTTCTCCTCGGGGTCCCACTTGTTCCCGGTGGGTATCGTGGCGGTGAAGCCGATGCGGTTGCCCCAGTAGTAACTGCTGATGAGGCCCGCGGTGCCGACGCCCCCGAGCATGTGCTGGTATTCCACGACCAGGGTCTTCGCGCCGCGCCGGGCGGCCGAGATGCCCGCGGGGGCGCCCGCGGTGCCGCCGCCGATGACGACCACGTCGTATTTTCCGATGACCGGCAGCGGGCGCTCGGGCTGCGGGACGGTGCGGCCCTTCTCGGTGGGCCGGGCGCCCTCGAGGAACTCGCGGACATCGCCGGCGATGTTGGCCTTGTCCTTTGCGGCGAGCACGCGCGGGGACTTTGGGGCGGATCTATTCTTCGCGGCATCGGCGGCGGCGGCACCCACCCGATCGCCGAGCGGGATCAGGTGGATGGGCCGGGAGAGGCGCGCGGCATTGTCGGTGCCGATGTCGGCGCGCGGGCCGAGCAGGAAGATGTTGGGGGCACCGGCGGGAATCATGGCCTCCAGGGGGATGTCGTCAGCGCGGGACGCCACCTTGGCGAGGGATGTCTCGCAGCGGAGCTGGGCCGGCGATTTCTCGAAGAGCCATTCTGCGGCGGCCTGCTGGTTGGACTGGTGGGTCATGTCGCGCGCGAGCTGGTCGGCGGCGGCGCGGGCGTTCCAGTCGGCGCCCGTGACGGGCAGGCTCAGGGTGTACTCGGTGACCGTGAAAGGATCCTGGCTGTGGCGCCCGAGGTACGGGGGCTCGATGGCGCGGGGGGTCGCGCCTTCGGACGGGGATGGTTCGCCGCCGATGACGGTGCGGTAAAACGTGCGCTCGGCGGCGGGGGCGCGGCGCTCCTCGGCACCGGCGAGGCGCGCGAGCAGAGCGGGCTCCGTCGCGTCGATCAGCACCTTGGCGAGCACGGCCTGGCGCCCGGCGCGGTTGGAGATGACGAAGCCGCAGGGCTTGCCCTTGTCGTCAACGACGAGGTCGGTGGGCGCGCAGGCATAGAGGAATTCGACACCGGCATCCAGGAGCGCGCGGTCGAGGGTAGTCTTGATGTGGAGCGGTCGCGGGGCGCGGGCGCGCGCGGGCTCCGCAGGGGCGGTCGCGGGCTTTGTGACCTCGATCTCGCCCAGCAGGATGCGCTCGGCATCGTCGGCCTTCTCGATGAAGATCTTGAGGCGCTGGGCCGTGGCATCGACCGGAGCGGTCACGACGGCGAGGCCCTGGCTGGGGTCGGCATTGTCCACCTTGGCCACCTCGCGCCAGATGCCATTCTCCTCGATCTGGACCGTCATCCGCTGCATCTTGAAAGCGCGCTTCGGGTCGCTCGCCTCGCGGTGGAACGCGATGAGGCGCACCTTGTTGACGGGCTGGGGTTGGCCGAGATCCACGGTGACCTCGACATTGCTCTCGAACTGGACGCTCTCGGTCTCCGGCTTGTTCCACTTGCCATCGCTCAGGAGGCTGGGGGGATTGCGGTCGGCGTGCTGCGGCCCGGACTCGACGTCGGTGGAATACTTGAACGGGATGCCGTTGGGGTCCGGCCCGCCCGCGCCGGCCTCGGGGTCGCTGTAGATGGCCTTGGCCAAAGCGTGCTCGGGCGTCTCGCCCTCCTCGAGCCACGTCCGCAGGGTCGCGCACGTGTCTTCCCCGAGGTAGGGACGGGGCGCGCAGAGGAAGACCTTTGCCCCGGATCTCGCCGCCGCCACCGCCGCCGCCACGGCGCCGGATGTGCCGCCCGCGATCGCCACGTCGCACTCCGCCGCGATGGGGATCTCCCGCGCCGACTCGCGCACGGCGTCGGCGCGGAGCGGCGGGAGCGTCATGTGGAGGGCGACGAGAATCAGGGCGATGGGGCTGCGGCGCATGGGTCGAGGTTAGGCGGGTGGGCGCCGTCGAACAAAGCGGAATTTTGACGCGGCTGATGGCGGGGGTATTTTTGGCGTTAGAACGGAGGCGTGGTCATGACCGACGAGGGCAGTGCGACGGGGGTATTGAGGGACGAGCACCAGAGGATCCTGATGGTGATGCGGGTGCTGGGGCGGCTGCTGGACGCGGGGGAGAGGCAGGGGGCGTGGGATCTCGATGCGATTGGCGATTGCGTCATGTTCTTCCGGCTGTTTGCGGACGCGTGCCATCATGGGAAAGAGGAGGATCTGCTGTTCCCCGAGTTGGAGGCGAGGGGCATACCGCGGGAGGGCGGGCCGATCGGGGTGATGCTGTACGAGCACCAGATGGGCCGCGGGTTCGTGCGCGCGATGAGGGACAACCTGGGTCCGGCGCGCGGGGGGGACATGGGGGCGCTGACGCGGCTGGCCGAGGCGGGGCGCCAGTTCATCGATCTTTTGACGCAGCACATCCACAAGGAGGACCACATCCTCTTCAACATGGCGGACCACGTGATCGACGGGACGGCCTGCATGGGCCTGTGCCGGAAATACGACGAGGTGTGCGGGCGGGAGTTCGAGGGCAACACCAAGGCGGCGCTGGAAGAGATCGCGGCGCGGCTCCGGGCGAAGTGCCCGGACTGAGGCCTAGAAATTACTCTCCACCATCGGGCGGAACGTGATCTCGTGGACGATGGCGTCATCCGGGGCGGTGATGCAATTGAGGATCATGGCCGCGGCGGATTCGGGGTGGAGGTAGTCGGGGCGGGGTTGGGCGCGGAAGGCGGTGTCGACGCCGCCGGGATAGACGCCGGTGACCTTGACCCCGACGAGGCGTGCCTCCTTGATGAGGCATCCGTTGAAGGCGTGCAGGGCGTTCTTCATCGTGGTGTAGACCGAGAAATTCTCCGCGCGGAAGTGGACGACCGACGAGATGATGTTGACGATGTGGCCCGAGCGCCGGGCGCCCATGTCGCGGAGGGCCTCGCGGGCGAGGAGCATGGGGGCGCGGAGGTTGAGCGCGTAGGACGCATCGATGTCTTCGGCGGTGACATCGACCAGGGGCGTCTTGGCCTTATTGAATCCGGCGTTGTTGATGAGGATGTCGATCGGTCCGAGGGCATCGCGCGCGGCGGCGTAGAGCCGAGTCGGGGCATCGACCGCAGCGAGGTCTATCGCGAGGCCCGGGCAGTGGAGTTCGTCGCAGAGGCCGCGGAGTCTCGTCTCATCGCGTCCCGTGATGAAGATGCGGAAACCCCCCGCATGGAGCTGGCGGGCGAGGGCTTGCCCGATGCCGCCCGTGGCGCCGGTGAGGAGAGCGGATCTTGTCATGCGGATATCTATATAGCGGGCCCCCGGAAAACGCCATCGGGAGTCAGACGGGGTCCCCCGCGCCCCCGCGTCTGTGCGGGAGGTTGCCTCCGGGTTGGTGATCGGCGGGTTTGACCGTCAGCGGCAGGCTGATAGTATGCGGGGCTGAAATCAGGAGGGAAGATTATGCCGTCTGCCAAAGCCTATGCCGCGCATGCCGCCACGTCGCCCCTGGGGCCGTTTTCGTTCCAGCGGCGGGACCCGCAGCCGGGGGACGTGCACATCGAAATTTTATATTGCGGCGTGTGCCATTCGGATCTGCACACCGCGCGCAACGAGTGGGGGGGCACCGTGTACCCGTGCGTGCCGGGGCACGAGATCGTGGGGCGGGTCGTGCGGGTGGGCTCTGGCGTGAAGAAGTTCAAGCCGGGCGATCTGGCGGCGGTGGGCTGTCTGGTGGACTCGTGCCGGACGTGCGCGAGTTGCCGGGATGGGCTGGAGCAGTATTGCGAGAGCGGATTCGTGCTGACCTACAACGGCCCGGACAAGCACAGCGGCGGGGTGACCTACGGCGGGTACTCGGACAGCATCGTGGTGGATGAGGCGTTCGTGCTTCGGGTTCCGACCAACCTGGATTTGGCGGCGGCGGCCCCGCTGCTCTGCGCGGGGATCACCACGTATTCCCCGCTGCGGCACTGGGGTGTTGGCAAGGGGCAGAAGGTGGGCGTCATCGGGCTCGGCGGGCTGGGTCACATGGCGGTCAAGTTCGCCAACGCCTTCGGCGCGCACGTCGTGATGATCACGACATCGCCGGGCAAGGCGGCGGACGCGAGGCGGCTGGGCGCGCACGAGGTCATCATCTCCAAGGATCCGGAGCAGATGAAGAGGCACCACAACAGTTTTGATTTCATCCTCGATTCGGTGTCCGCGCAGCACGACGTGGGCGCGTATCTGGAGCTGCTGAAGCGCGACGCGACCATGGTGGTCGTCGGCGTGCCCGAGAAGCCCCTGCCGCTGGCGATGTTCCCGCTGGTGCTGGGTCGCCGCCGCGTCGCGGGCTCGCTGATCGGCGGGCTGCCCGAGACGCAGGAGATGCTCGATTTCTGCGGCGAGCGCGGGATCGCGTGCGACATCGAATTGATCCCGATCGGGCGCATCAACGAGGCGTACGAGCGGATGCTCAAGAGCGACGTGAAATATCGCTTCGTCATCGACATGGCGTCGCTGAAATGACCGGCGCGCGCTTTGTGTCATCGCGGTTGCGGTTTCGTCGCGGCCGAGAGAGCCGCGCGGCCGCGATTGGGATGGGAGAGAAATCGAAATCTTAATTTGTCGGGCGCGGTGCGCGCCCGATATAGGGGGAGTCTTGGATCCAAGAACCGAAGTCACGGATGGGGGATGGTTTGCGGCGGCGAGTTTTCTATCGCTGCCCGAGCTCATCCAGACGATTGCGCTGGGACGCAAGACGGGACAGTTGGCGGTGACGAACGGGCGTTGCACGGGGGCGCTCTGGTTTCGCGATGGGGAGATCCAGCGCGCGCGGTGCGAGACGCAGGGGAAGGAGGGTCTCGAGGGCGCGGTGTGCGTCCTGTGCATGAGCGGCGCGGCGACGAAGTTCCGGCCGGTGAGCGTCGACAGGAATCCGGCGGGAGGCATGCCCACGATCGCGGTGCTGCTGGAGGCGGCCCGCCGGACGGACGAGGGGTGGAGGCTGTGCGAGTCTGAGCGTCCCGCCGGCGGCGGTGGCGTGGGCGGGGGACCGGCATTGGGGACGGCCCCGCCGGCCCCGCCGAGCAAGACTCGGTGCCTGGTGTTCGAGTTCGAGAACAAGCGCCGGATGGAAGGGTTGCACAGGCCGCTGACCGTGGTGGGCCGGGACGAATCCTGCGAGATCAGCCTGCCGGCGCTGTCGGTGTCGCGCCGCCATGCGGAGATTCGGGCCAATGGGCCGATCCTGGATCTTCGGGATCTGGGTTCGCGCAATGGGACCTTCGTGAATGGGGCGAAGATCGCGGGCGCCCGCATCGACCCGGGCGACGAGATTGTTTTTGGGGATGTGCGCGCCTTCGTGGTCGTGGCCGAGGAATTCGAGGCGCATCGCCAGACCGAACCCGTGCTGCGGCCCGGGCACGCTCGGCCGGGCCGCTAGCCTGCATATTTCACGCGCATGCGCGAAGCATGCAGGCTCAAGGGAAAACCGCGCTCTGAAATACGGGTCCCCGATCGGTTTTCGGCACTGGAAACGCGGCCAACAGTTTGTGATTTCGAAAAATGGTGTTTGGGAGCGCGCGTCTCCATCCCAACCTGTTGCTATCGCGCGG
>JADLBR010000071.1 GCA_020847615.1 Verrucomicrobiia bacterium | reverse complement strand
TTTCGAAATCACAAACTGTTGGCCGCGTTTCCAGTGCCGAAAACCGATCGGGGACCCATATTTCAGAGCGCGGTTTTCCTTTGAGCCTGCATATTTCGCGCATGCGCGTGAAATATGCAGGCTAGCCGCCTGTCGGACTTCGTCCGCCAAAGCCCTGCTTCCGCGGATCCACATCCCAACGCCGCCTACGGCTTGGCCTCGGCCATTCCTCCGAGAGGATTCTCGAGGTCAAGCGGCTGCGGCAACCAGACGCGAAACGTCGACTCGGGTCCCCAAGTCCGCCCGGCCGAGGCATAGTCGCACATCCTGAGCGCTTTCGCGCTTCCGCCGACATCGAACGGCACGTCGATCGCCATCCGGATGCCCGCCGGTGGATCCGCGACCGCCTCCGCCGCCACCGTGCCATCGGGCCCCGCCTTGAGTCGACCCATCCCCTGCTTCGGCACGCTGACCCTCTTTTCCACGGCGAAAACCTGCGGCCCCCGCATGATCGCCACGCGACCCGAGCGGCCCGGTTCCTCCACGCGGCGCGTCTCAAAATCGAGTTCCAGGCGGATCACGTCGCCCCTCTTCCACAACCGCGTTATGGGCAGATATGATCCCGGCCGAACCCCTTCGACCGCGTCGCCGTTCACGGACGCCGTCGCCTCGCGGCTCCACGATGGAATCCGCAGTCCCAGCGTGAATCGACCCTCGGATTCCGGGGTCACCTCGATCTCGATCGGGCCGGGCCGGGGATAATCCGACCGGATCTCCACCCGCACCGGACCACCGCCAACCCTGGGCATGGTGGCCGTCGCGGCCTCATAGAAATTCACCACGGGTCCCTCGGGGGCCGCCATGACCGCCAGCGCCGGCAGCAGCATCAGGGCGCGCGGGCCGTTGGCCACGCAGCAGTTCATGTGCATCTCGCAATGCTCGGGCGCGGGCACCCGGTGCCCCTCCAGCGGATTATAATGGCACCACCATGTCCCGTCGTCCTTCTGCGCCGCCAGGAGCGCGTTATAGGTCCCGCGCTCGATCTCGTCCGCGTACATCGGATCGCCGGTCAGCCGCAGCAATTGGGCCGCGAACTTGATCCACGTCACCGTCACGCAGGTCTCCATCCACTCCGGCACAGGCTCGGCCTGCCGCCTTCTCCCGTCACACCAGCGCTCCCAGCTCGATCCGGAACCCAGTATCGTGATCTCGGTGTCCCGGATACTCTCAAACACTTTCCGCGACGCCTCCAAGTAGCTCGGCTCGCCCGTTACGCGGTACAGTTCCAAAAGGCCCTCATAGCACGACATCATCTCGTACGCCTTTGAGGCCCCCCCGCTCATGTAGCCCTTCTTCGTCGGATCGGGCCCCGGAAACATCTTAAACACGGGCACCCCGGCGAGCGCCTTGCGCACCAGATCGGGCCCCTTCGGACCCTCCCAGGCACCCACGATATACCTCGCGAACTCCAGATACCGGTCCTCGCCCGTCCTCCGGTACAGGAGCACCATCGGCTCAAGGATGCTGCTCGCCGCCATGCCCGTCCACATGCCCAGTTCCACGATGTCCCGCTTGCCGGGCCCGATCTGTGCCAGCGTGTGGTCCGCCAGCCGGCGCGCCGCCTCGAGCGAACGCGCGTCACCAAATAGTCGATGATACGCCAACAGCCCCAGCAGCGAGTACTTTCGTCCCCATACGTCCCACTCCTTCAACTCGGCGCCCGGTTTGTATGAGGTGATGCTTCCATTCTCCGCCTGGGTCCCGATGAGCCCCCCGACCGCCTCGTCCAGCTTCGCGCGGAGGTCGGCCCCGGCCTCGCACCGGTATGCCAGGGCGGCCGACGTGAACCACTTGCCCCAGAACTCGCACCGCCACCACTTCTCCATCTCGCGCGCCGCAAAAGGCCTCACCAGATCGGGCACACTCTGGCCCAGCATCCTGGCCCGGCGGCAAGTCGTGATCGACTCGCCGATCCAGCCCCCGAATCCCACCGCGCCGGGCGGCGCAAGCTCCAGCCTGTCGCTCACCCTCGGCGACAGATCGCCGCCCCACACACTCCAGCCAGGTCCCAGCGCCATCGCCGCAGCCCATAGCCATACCACCTTCATCAATGGATTCATGCCCTGCCTCCGTTTCGTTCCCGACATCCCGCCGCCGACCCGGGCCACGCCCGACAAAGGGCACCCCAAGTTTCCGCGGCCAACATGACCACACCGAGCGCCCACAGCGGCTCAAAGGGCAATAGATAGCGCGTTATGCCGCGCGCGATCGCGAACGTCAAAACCAGGCAGCCGACCACCACCCCAAGCCAGACCGCGAGCCTCCAGCCGTGCCTCCTGATCCCCGCGCCCCAGCCCGCCACTGCCAGGGCGCCCCAGAGGCCCCACCACGGCGGGGACGTGATTGGCTCCAGCCGCCGGAGCGTTGCCTCGACCGGCCCCTCCCCCTTCTGCGCAAAGAACCCGCCGCGCCACCTCTCCCACGTGGCACCGTCGCCCCAGAGGATTGGGACGTATTCGGTTTCCGCGCGCATCTGCTCCTCCCAATCCGCGCCCATCTTCGACGGACGAAACTCTTCCGCCACATCGCGCCGCTTGCACAGCACGTGCCGGATCTTGTACCCCAGCAGCAGGACGAATTCCGCTGGCCTCGCAACCACCGCCTCGACCGCCAGCTCTCGGCAAACCCGGTGCAGACCCTTGTCTTGGCCGGCGCCCTTCAGCGCGTCCCATTGCGGCCCGATGCTCCCCTTCTTGTGGCCCAGCCGACCCTGCATGTCGCTCTGCATCGCGGGATATGCCGCCAGGTCCCGCCGCGCCACCTCCACCCATGGGCGCAGCTCTTCCTTCAGTTCCGCATGCAGCGGTGACCCCAGATCCGTAAGGGGAAACACCGAACTGTAAAATAGCCATCCCTCCTGCGTCACCCGACCGCCGGCCCAGAGCCCCGCGCACGCGCAAAGCGGCAGGACCGCGCGCCACAGCCCGCGCAACACAGCCCCCCGACGCCACGCCCCCCACGCAGCCGCCCCCATCAGCGGCACGCAAAAGAGCAGCAGCATCCTCCCGTCGGGCCGCACGGCCATCGCCAGCGCCGACGACCACAGCACCCCCGCCGCATGCGCCACACCGGGCGCCACGAGAAATCGCCACAGCCGCCACGCGCACAACAGAAATGCCGCCGCGTAGCCCACCTCCGCCATCATGTCATGCGCGTAGAACAGCAGCGGCGCGTTCAACCCCACGAGCAGCACGAGCGGCGCATCCGCCCAGCCAACCCCCGGCAAAAACTCGCGCCGCAATCGCACCGCAAGCCACGCGACCACCAGCGCCAACGCATGCTGCACGAACAAGATGTGCAGGCTCAACCGCCCGGGTACCGGATGCATCACCGCCAGCAACGCCGGATACAGGAATGACCGCTTCGGATGAATCCCGATGTGCCCGTCATCCCAGAACATCTTCGCCGTCCTCAGGTACGTGTGGGAATCACTGTGGAACGCGCACGCAGGCACCTCCCATATCAGCCAGAGCCGGAAAACCCCCACCAACAAAAATGCGGCGACCAGTAACGCTTTCATTCCAGTGTGCTACGCCAATACCCCGACTCCCGCGAGGTCCCCCTCGCCTAAGAACCAAGGCCGCGCCCGGACGGCATCTCCGCCCGCCGCGAGGAGTTTTCACGCTAGCAGCCTGTCGGGCATTGCCAAGCCCGTCAGGCTGCTAGAAACCAGCGCGATCATTTGTCTTGAAACTACACGAATGCATCTATCATCCCCAGAAACTCAGATGAACAGGGACGCAACGAGATCCGCCGCGGCGATGATGGCAGCCGTCATCATTGCGCTGGCCATGTCGCCGGGACTCCCGCGCGCCGAGAGCGCCTCGGCCACGGCGCCTCGGGCGGCCGAGGCCCCGCCTGCCCCTGAAGAACCCAGTGTCGTCATGGGAAAGACGGGTCCCTGGGGCCAACTCCAGTATTACTCGATCCTGCTGGAGGCTCCCGCATCGATCGTCAAGCTGTTCCCGGTCCCCTCGGCCAAGACGGTCTGGAAATTCAAGGATCTCACCAGGGACCAGATCCGCGAGTCGGTCATCGGGGCCGGGCTGACCGAGGCACAGTGCGACCGCATGTTCGCCGGCACCGCGGACCCGTACCTCGAGGCCGGCGTCATACACCTCTTCCCGCCCAACGAGCTCATCCTGGAACTCACCCCGGAAGTCCGCGCGCGCGTATACCAGATCCTGCGGCGATGCGACGGCAACGTGCTTCACACCCAACCCTACGTCATCGAGGGAGGCGACACGAGCGCCTGGTTCTCCGGAAGCGGAATGAGGGACGAACTCGTGGACCTCATCGACCGGACGTCCTACCCCTGGGCCTCCGGGCGCGCCTTCAGCGACCTGCCCCTGCTCCTGGAACACGTCCGCGACTCCAAAGAGCAAGACTTGGCCATGAAGACCCTCACGCGCACGCGCAGCCTCTTGGCGCGCCTGATCGTTGAGAAGGATGCCGACATCCAGGCACTCTCGGATTACTGGACCGGCCTCGGGCGCAGGAAGGACGTCCTCCCCATCCTCGAGTCGGTCGCGGAGACCATCGGCGTCCACCGCATCGACATCGTCCACCTGCTGCCATCCCTGCCCAGAAAGCTCCTCTACACGTATCCGGACATTTCCATGTTGGCAAAGGGCGCGCTTCCGGACTGCCACTGGACCAGCCTCAACTTTTTTAACTACGAGCCGCTGGATCGCCTGCTGGACTACAATGGCGCGATGCAGTACATCGGTGAGCACTACGAGCCCGCAAAGGGCTCCCTGCAATTCGGCGACGTGCTCTTCTTCCTGCACAAGGGCACCGAGGACGCATTCCACTCGTGCGTCTTCGTCGCGGATGACATCGTCTTCACAAAGAATGGATCGAACATCGCGATGCCCTGGATCCTGATGCGATTCGATGACCTGCTCGCCAAGTACAGGCAGGACTTCGAGGTCGAGATCCGCGCGTTCAGGCAGAAACCCTGACCCGGTTCACCACTCGAGCGACGCGGCCTCGCCGTAGGCACCAAAGATTCCCGCCGCGAGGCGCGCGATCTGCCAGACGGCGAATGCCATCGCCATGAAATACAGGGCCCGTGGCACCCACACCTGCAGGAGCCCCATGGCCTCCGCCCAGCTCGCCGAAGCGTCCGCCTCGATCATCCGAAGCACTTCCGAGATCCGCCCAGACTCCACGCCGGTCGCCAGGAGCGCCGGCATTCGCGCATCCCGATCAAACAGTTCGCCCATCACCTCGCCGATCGGCGCCCCGTCCCGAAGTCGCCTGACCGACCCCTCAGCCCGCGCAGCCATGGCCGGGCCGCCACCCGCCAGCGCGGCGCGCGGCAGCGCCGTCAGGATCGGGATTCCCGCCTCCACCTGGAGCCGGAGGCAAAGCGCAAAGCGCAGGGAACCCAGGGCCGATACCGCCGCACCGAACACGGGCAACCGACCCAAGAGCCCCAGACCGGCGCGCGAAACCCCGATCTCCCAGAAGAACCACATCGCCGCGTACATCAGCGCAAGGGAGACGGCCACCACCCGCGCGTACGCACCCACCCCGGACGCAATCGCGACGGGCACGTTCCCGGCAAAGATCGCCACGTGCAGAACCAGCATCGGGTAGACGAGTCCGGCCAGAACGCGCCGCCGCGTCTCATCCATCATCCGCCAATACCGGCCAAGTTCTCGCAGCAGCGGCACCATCCGCCCGGCCTCCTCGCCCGCGGCAACGACCTCGGACTCAAACGCCTGCCATGCCGCCTTATCGGATGCCATCGAGGCGCTCAGCGCCTGGCCATCCGCCATCCGCGCACCGCATCGTCGCAACGCGGGAGCCACCGATCCTCCCGCCCCCCGATCGCGCAGCATGCCGATGGCCCGGGTGATAGGCACACCAGCCTCGAGCAATCCCGCCAATTGCTCGTACAGGTCAGCCTTGTCTCTCGCGCGCACTGCCATCGCCGACGCTCCCATGCCAAATTATGCCCCGAACCTAATTTCGCCACCCTGGCCCCCAAAAAATGACAGGGCCTCGCCCACCAAGAATAGCGACCCGGCCACGAGCGTCGGACGATCCTTCGGCAACGCGCGCCAGGCCGCGCCAAAATCCCCCAGGGCCAGCGCCTCGCACGCTGGGTTCGCCGCCCGAAACAGCCCGGCCACCTCGCCCGGCGAGATGCTGCGCGAACTGGCCACCGGCACCACCGCCACCCAGCGCGCCATGGGCGCCAGGACGTTCACCATCTCGCCCACAGCCTTATCCGATAGCGCCGAAAAGACCAGGTTGCACGCAGCGCCTCCCGAGAACCTCGCGAAACATCGCGCCAGCGCCGCCGCACCCGCCGGATTATGCGCGCCATCCAGCACGATCAAAGGGTCGCCCCCAATCACCTGAAACCTCCCCGGCCATCGCACATCAGCCAGCGCTTTCGCCATCACCCCATCGTCGATTGGCAAACCCTGCCTCGCCAGTTCCTCGCCGATGCCCAACGCCAGCGCCGCGTTTGCCAACTGGTGCTCGCCCAATAGCCGGAGATTCCACTCCCGAGCGCCCCTCCTAAACACCTGTCCCCCCAGGCCCGCGGAAACCGGCTCCAGCCCCGAAGGG
Organism: Verrucomicrobiia bacterium; assembly: GCA_020847615.1. Classification (GTDB taxonomy): domain Bacteria; phylum Verrucomicrobiota; class Verrucomicrobiia; order JADLBR01; family JADLBR01; genus JADLBR01. The sequence goes on along the minus strand of JADLBR010000071.1, from coordinate 2,423 downwards.
TCAGCGAAGACCAGGGGCACACCCCGCTCCCGCGCCACCGCCATCAGGACGCGCTCCACCTCGGGTCGCTGTCGCAACGCGACCGCGGGCACCCCCGTTTTGAAGATGCCCGCCTTCTCGAGCGCGATCGCCTCGAGCGTCCCGCCCAGGTACTCCATGTGATCCAAGTCGATCGCCGTGATACCGCACGCCGCCGGCTCCAGCAGGTTGGTCGCATCCAGGCGACCGCCCATTCCCGTTTCCATCACCGCCCAATCCACGGGCGCATCGCGAAATGCCACCAGCGCCAGCGCCGTTGTCACCTCGAAAAACGTGATCTGCCCATGCGGCCCCGCCGCCGCCATCTCGTCGAGGTGCGGGCGCATCCGGTCATAGATGTCGAGCACGGCGCGCTCGCTCACCGGCACCCTGTCGATCTGGATCCGCTCCGTGAACGAAACCAGGTGCGGCGATGTGAACAGCCCCACCCGCATCCCCGCACCGCGCAACATGGCCTCCACCATCGCAGCCACGGAGCCCTTGCCATTGGTGCCCGCCACGTGCACCGCCCGAAACGCGCGCTGTGGCTCCCCAAGCCGCCGGCACAATTCCCGGATGTTCTCCAGCCCGAGCCGCACCCCGAACCGCCGGAGGCCGTACAGCCCCTCCACAAGCCGCCGGTATCGACCTCCCGCATCCATCGTCACCACGCAGACAGCGGCTCACGCGCCGCCCAAGAGATACCCCAAGAACCTCGCGATGGTGTCGCGCATCTCCCGGCGCGAAACGATCCGGTCGATCAGCCCCCTCTCCAGGAGAAACTCCGCGGTCTGAAACCCCTCGGGAAGTTCCTGGTGCGTCGTCTCGCGGATGACTCGCGGTCCCGCGAATCCGATCATGGCGCCCGGTTCCGCGATGATGAGATCGCCCAGCGTGGCAAAACTCGCCGTCACCCCACCCGTCGTCGGATGTGTCAGCACCGAGATATAGGGCAATCGCGCCTCGGCCAACCGCTGCAACTCGCCGCTGATCTTCGCCATCTGCATCAGGCTGAAGCAGCCCTCGTGCATCCTCGCTCCACCAGACGCCGACACGATGACCAGCGCCCGCCCCCCGGACTCCGCCCGCGCCACGGCCCTCGCGATCTTCTCGCCGGTCGCCGCGCCCATGCTCCCGCCCAGGAAAGTGAAATCCATCACCGCGAGAGACACCCGCACCCCTCCCATCGATCCCGTGCCACACACGACCGCCTCGGGCGTCTCGCGCCGCCCGTGCTCCACGCCCAGCCGATCCGCGTAATTCGGGAACCCAAGGCTGTCCACAGCACGCAACCCGCGATCGCACTCCTCAAAGGTCCCCTCGTCCACGAGCGCGGCAATCCGCGCGCGCGCCCCAAGCGGAAAATGATGGCCGCATGCCGGACACACCCTGAGATTCTCTTCCAGTTGCTGGTTGAATATGACCTGACCGCATGCCTCTGACTCGCACTTGGTCCAAAGTCCCTCGGGAATCCCCGCCTTGCGTCCGCCCCGCCGTGACGTTCCCGCCACGGCGCGCCGCTTGAACACCCTCTTCTCGCCTGTCTTCTTCATCCGCGGGCAACCGTTATGGCGTGGACAGACATTGCCCCGGCGCGCCTCAGTTGGCGGGCGCACTCGTCGATGGTGCTGCCGGTCGTAAGCACATCGTCCACGAGAAGAATCCGAGTATCCCGGTAGGTCCCCGATCCTGCCAAGCCAAAAGCGCCGCGGACGTTGGATCGCCGCTCGCGCCGCCCCATGGCCACCTGCGCCGCCGTGTCCTTCAAACGCCGCAGGGCGCGGATCACCGGCAGGCCCGACCGCCGCGACAGGGCCTTCGCCAGTTCCTCCGCCTGATTGAACCCGCGCCACCCGAGGCGGCGCGGATGCAGCGGCACCGGCACGATCGCGTCAAACCGCTCGGCCCCATAGTGTCGCTCGAAACCCTCCACCACCCACTCCCCAAGCGTCCGCCTCAGCCAGTACTCCCTCCGGTACTTGAACGCGTGGATCGTCTCCCTGACCACCCCGCGATTGAGGTACTGCGCCCTCGCGGCCACGTAATGGCACGCCCGGCCACCGCAGTTGCTGCAGCGGAATCGACCCTGGATCTGCCCCCAATAGGGGTGGCCGCAACGCTCGCAAAACGGGGCCTCCAGCAACCGCCGCTCGCCATCCAATTGCGGCACGGGAAAAAACACATCCAGCATGGATGAGCACAGCGCCCTGATCCCGGACACCGCCGAACGCATCCACGGCATCACGTGACCGGCCCTCGCGCACGCCGCCACATCAAAAGACATAGCACGACCGCCATCAGCACCACCCCATCGATTCCGGCGGATGGGTCTTTCGGACAGAGGACTCTCCACGCCCCGCCCTCGTAGTCCGTGAGCCGCGGCACCGCCAGTGCACCCGCCGCCA